>NZ_JBHTTU010000021.1:33252-112685 GCF_042794375.1 Kitasatospora sp. NPDC056531
CCCCTCTCGCTCGCCCCTTTCTGGTTTGCTCCCCGCCCTTCTGCGCCGGGGCTCAGGCGGTCGCCGTGTAGTCGTAGAAGCCGCGGCCGGACTTGCGGCCCAGCAGGCCCGCGTCGACCATCCGGGACAGCAGCGGCGGAGCGGCGTACAGCGGCTCCTTGTACTCGTCGTACATCGACTCGGCGATCGAGACGATGGTGTCCAGGCCGATCAGGTCGCACAGCCGCAGCGGGCCCATCGGGTGGGCGCAGCCGGCCTCCATGCCCTTGTCGATGTCGGAGGCGGTGGCCACGCCCGACTCGAACATCCGCACCGCGGAGAGCAGGTACGGGACGAGCAGCGCGTTGACCACGAAGCCGGCCCGGTCGCGGGCACGGATCGGCTCCTTGCCGAGCACCTGGGAGGCGAAGGCCTCGACCCGCTCGGTGGTGGTCGCCGAGGTGGTCAGGGTCGGGATGACCTCGACCAGCTTCTGCACCGGCGCCGGGTTGAAGAAGTGCAGGCCGATCACCTGCTCCGGGCGGGAGGTGGCGGCGGCCAGCTTCACGATCGGGATCGAGGAGGTGTTGGACGCCAGGACCGCGTCACGGCGCTCGATCACCCGGTCCAGGGTCTCGAAGATCTTGACCTTGATGTCCTCGCGCTCGGCGACGGCCTCGACCACCAGGTCGCGGTCCGCGAAGTCGGACAGTTCGACGGTGAAGGACAGCCGGGACAGCGCCTCGTCCCGCTGCTCGGGGGTCAGCTTGCCGCGCTTGACCGCCGTCTCCAGGGAGTTGGTCAGCCGGGTGCGGCCGAACTCCAGCGCCTCACCACTGGCCTCCGACACCATGACGTCCAGCCCGGCCCGGGCGAAGACCTCGGCGATGCCCGACCCCATCAGGCCGCAGCCGACTACTCCGACGCGCGCGATGTCACTCACTCAGTTGCCCTTCGGTGGTGCTGGGGGTCGCCCAGCGAACTGGTGGCCCAGCGAGCTGCTGGTCAACGGGTCGGTGTGCCGGAATGGGTGCACCGGTCACCGCCCCGATGACGTTACTACTCCGTACCGGCCAGTAGGTCACCCCCTCCCCGGTGCAGTGCCAGTGTTCAAACATCCTCCGAACGAGTGAGGCCGCGCCGCTCGCGCGTGTGCGCGGGGCCGCCGCCGCCCGGCGGCCGACAGAATGCCGCAGGTCCGACAAAACGCCGCGGACGGGGGCCGGGGACGGGAAAGGAGCACGCGGTGCCGATGGGATCACTCGCAGGACAGGTCGCCCTGATCACCGGCGCGGGCCGGGGGATCGGCCGGGAGATCGCCATCGGCCTGGCCGCCGAGGGCATGGCCGTCGGGCTGGTCGGCCGCACCCACGACACGCTGACCGAGACCCTCAAGGAGTGCTTCAAACGGGGCGCCCGGGGCGTCGCGGTCACCGCCGACGTCTGCCGCCCCGGGTCGGTGCGCGAGGCCGTCCGGCTGGTCGAGCGCGACCTCGGGCCGATCGACCTGCTGGTCAACAACGCCGGCCTGGTCGACCGTGCCGAGGTGCCGATCTGGGAGACCGATCCCAACCAGTGGTGGCAGGTGATCGAGACCAACCTGCGCGGCCCCTACAACCTGCTGCGCTGCGTGCTGCCCGGCATGGTGGCACGCCGCCGCGGGCGGGTGGTCAACCTCAACTCCGGCTTCGCGCTGCGCCCGGACGGCAACTACACCGCGTACGCCACCTCCAAGGGCGCGCTGCTCCAGCTCTCCGACAACATGGCGGACTCGCTGGCCCAGCACGACATCGTGGTCCTGGACATCAGCCCCGGCGCGGTGGCCACCGACATGACCGCCGCGATGCCGATGTTCCAGGACATGAAGGCCTGGGGCTCGATCCCGTACATGGTCGCGGTCACCGTGGACGCCGCCCGGGGCCGCTTCGACGGGTTGCACGGGCGGTTCATCCACGCCGGGCGGGACGACCTGACGGAACTGGTCGAGCGGGCCGAGGAGATCCGCGGGACGGACGCCCGCACGCTGCGGCTGCGCCCGTACAAGGACGGCGACCCGATGGCCTGACCCGTACCGTCCGTCAGGCGCAGAGCTGGCTGGCGGTGACGGGCTTGAGCCCCGCCTTGGCCAGGCCGTCCAGTATCGCCGGCAGTGCGTCGATGGTGCACTGGTGGCCCATGTGCAGGGCCACCACCGAGCCGCCGCGCACCGTGCTCAGCACCCGGCGCTGGAGTTCGGCGGCGGTCGGGTCGTTGTAGTCGCGCGGGTCGACGTCGAAGGACAGCACGTGCTCGTAGCCGACGGCCTTGGCCTGATCGCGCACCATCTGGGTGGCGAACTGGGCGGCGGAGGGGCGGAACCAGCGGCCGATCGAGCCGGTCAGCTTCTGCAGCCGGTCGGCGCACTGGGCGATCTCGGCGCGGGCCTGGTCCGGGGGCATCGCCGAGATGTTCAGATGGTTCTGGGTGTGGTTGCCCAGCTCGTGCCCGCCGTCCAGGATCCGCCGGGCCATCTGCGGCTGCTGGTCCAGCCAGCTGCCGACCACCATCACGGTCAGCTTGGCGCCGCGCTGCTCGGCGGCCTCCAGCAGCGCGGTGGCGAGCCTGGGGTCGCCGCTGCCGTGGAAGGTGAGCGCCACGTTCTTGCCGGTGCGCGGCCCGTACACCACCTCGTACGGCGTGCCGGCCGCGAGCGGCGTCAGCGCGGGCGGGGTCGGCGGGGTGGAGCTCTGGGTGGCGGCCGCGGTCGGCTGGCCGGTGGGCTGCGGCTCGGCCGGGGCGGGGGACTCCGGGCCCTCGCCGCCGTTCCAGGCCGGGTCGGTGGTTTGCTGCGGGTCGACGGTGCCGGGGTGCGCGGCGAGCGTCCCGGTGTCGGCCCGGCGGGGCGTACCGCCGGCGCAACCGGTGAGGAGCCCGCCGGCGGCGGTCAGGGCGGCCAGCTGGGCGGCGGTGCGCAGTACGGTGCGGCGGTCGGCAGTCATCGGCAGCCAGCATAGAGAGGACGGCCCCGCCCGGCGATCCGCCACGGGCGTCCACCCGTTCCTTGACGTGCACACACTCTGTTCTACGGGCGTTGCGTAAACCTGAACTCCCGCTGTTTCCACGGTGTGTCGTTCGATACGATCACGGCGCGCCGCGTGTTACGGGGCGGTAGGCACATTCCGGCATTTCGCATTGGGGGCGGAAGATGATGTACGAGGACACCGCGGCCGTCGGCCACGGCACGAGCGCCGACTGGGAGTGGGCCAGAGCCGAGGACTGGCAGCCGCCGAGCGAGCTGGACACCGGCATACCGCACACCGCGCGGATGTACGACTACTACCTGGGCGGCAAGGACAACTTCGAGGTGGACCGCAAGGCCGCCCAGGCCGCGATAGCCGCCTACCCGGCGCTGCCGCTGCTGGCCCGCACCAACCGGCAGTTCCTCGGCCGGGCCGTCGAGTTCGTCGCGGGTCGGGGGGTCCGCCAGTTCGTCGACATCGGCACCGGCATCCCGGCCGTCGGCTCCACCAACGAGGTCGCCCAGCGGGTCGCCCCGGACGCCCGGGTGGTGTACGTGGACAACGACCCGATCGTCGCCACCCACGCCCGCGCCCTGCTGGCCGGTCACCCGGCCGGGCACACCTCCGTCATCGAGGCCGACCTGCGCGACCCGGAGGCCATCCTCGGCCACCCCGCGCTGGCCGCCGCCGTCGACCTCTCCCAGCCGGTCGCGCTGATGCTGGTCGCCGTCCTGCACTTCATCCGCGACGAGGAGGGTGCGCAGCGGATCGTGCGCACCCTGCGCGACGCGCTCGCCCCCGGCAGCGCGCTGATCCTCTCCCACGGCAGCCCCGACTTCGCCTCCCGTGAGAGCGCCGCCGAGGGCGCCCGGATCTACAAGAGCGCCAGCGCCCCGCTCGTCCTGCGCCCGCGCTCCGGCGTCGAACCCTTCTTCGGCGACTTCGAGTTCGTCGGACCCGGCCTGGTCCAACTCCCGCTCTGGCGCCCCACCGCCGGCCACGTCCCCACCACCGACCTCCCCGACGGCTGGCAGGACGTCTCCGCCTACGCCGGCGTCGCCTTCAAGCCCTGATGTGCTCGGTCCCGGCGCCTCCCTCCTGCGCCGGGACCGGCCGTCGCAGACTACGGCGGGGCGCCGACAGTCCCTCACCGCGGCCGGCCGATCCGGTGCGTACCGGGAGAAAAGGAAGCGACAGGGCCCGGCGCGCGGTGTTAGCTTCCGCGGCATGGAACCCCTGAGCGACTCCGAGATCCGCGCGTCCTTCGTCAACTGCTCCAAGGGCGAGGCCCGTCGGCTCAACCTGCCCCGGGGCCTGGCCGAACTGCCCTGGGAGAGCCTGGACTTCCTCGGCTGGCGGGACCAGGGCGCGCCCGACCGGGCCTACCTGGTGGCGCCGTACGGCGGCGAGCTGGTCGGGGTGACGCTGCGCTCGCCGATGGTCCGGCGCAGCCTGACCAAGACCAACGTGTGCTCGCTGTGCATCACCGCGCACGCCGGGTCCGGCGTCGCGCTGCTGGCGGCCCGCCGGGCCGGGGCGGCGGGCCGCGAGGGCAACACCGTCGGCACGTACATCTGCGCGGACCTGGCCTGTTCGCTCTACGTGCGCGGGCTGAAGAAGTCCACCCTGGTCACCCGGCCCGACGAGTCGATGCCGCTGGAGGACCAGGTCGCCCGTACGGTGCTCAACCTCGACGCCTTCCTGGCCCGGGTGCTCACCGACACGGCGGCATAGGGCGCCTACCGTCCGCGCAGCCCGTCCAGCTCGCGGCGGTCCCGCTTGGTCGGGCGGCCGGCGCCGCGGTCGCGCTCGAAGACCGGGGCGACGAGCTCGCGCGGCGGTCGCGGCGGGCTGTTGTCGATCAGGCACTCCGCCGCGACCGAGGCGCCGACCCGCTTGCGGATCAGCTTCCGCACCACGACGACCCGCTCGTACCCCTCCTCGCGGACCCGCACCTCGTCCCCGGGCTTGAGGGTCTGGGCCGGTTTGGCCCGCTCGCCGTTCACCCGGACGTGTCCGGCCTTGCAGGCGGCTGCCGCCAGCGACCGCGTCTTGGCCAGCCGGACCGACCAGATCCAGGCGTCCACCCGCACGCTTCCCTCGTGTTCAGCCATCCCACGAGCCTACCCAAGGCCCGCCCGAGGCCCGCCCGAGACCTAGGCGGCCGAAGGCGCCTCTTGGACGGCCCAGCCGTTGCCGTCCGGGTCGTTGAAGAACACGAAGTTGTTCCAGGCCTCGCCGTGCCCGTCCACCCGCGAGCCCGCCACGAAATGCTGGACCGGGCTGACCGCCACGCCGCGCGCCGCGAGCTCCGCGTGCGCCTTCTCGATGTTCGGCACCACCAGCTGGAGGCCCTTCACCGAGCCGGGCGCCGAATCGATCACCCCGGTCCCCACCACGATCGAGCAGGACGATCCCGGAGGGGTCAGCTGGACCACCCGGACACCGTCCCGCAGCCGGGTGTCGTGGTCGACCGTGAAGCCGGCCTGCTCCTCGTAGAAGACCTTCGCGCGGTCCACGTCCGCCACCGGGACCACCACGACCTCGAGCTTCCAGTCCATCGCCCTCACCTCTCTCGGCCGGGCTCTTCCAGTATCCGTCCGCTCGGATCCCATAAAAACAGTTCCCCGCCAGGCGTCCGATAGCCTGAGAACACGATGAATCCGCAGACCGCGCCCACCGCGACCCCGCTGGCCACCCCGTGGGGCACCCTCGACCTCACCCGCTTCCCGGTGGACCCCCGCGAGCGGCTGCGGGCCTGGGACGCCGCCGACGAGTACCTGCTGCGCCACCTCGCGGGCGAGGCGGACAGCGCCGCCGGCACCCCGACCGAGCTGGCCGGCCGCCGGATCGCGGTCCTCGGCGACCGCTGGGGCGCGCTGACCACCGCGCTCGCGCCGTACGAACCGGTCCAGATCACAGACTCCCACCTCGGCGGGCAGGCCACCCGGGAGAACCTCGCCCGGGCCGGCGCCGCCGTCGACGAGGCCCGGCTGCTGACCACCCGGGACGCCCCGCCGGAGCGGATCGACGTGCTGCTGGTGCGCGTCCCCAAGAGCCTGGCCCTGCTGGAGGACCAGCTGCACCGGCTCGCCCCGGCGATCCACCCCGGCACGGTCGTGGTCGGCACCGGCATGGTCACCGAGATCCACACCTCGACCCTGCAGCTCTTCGAGAAGATCCTCGGCCCGACCCGCACCTCGCTCGCGGTCCGCAAGGCCCGGCTGATCTTCTGCGCCCCCGACCCGGCGCTCGACCCCGGCGCCAGTCCGTGGCCGCACCGCTACGCGCTGCCGCCGGACGTCGGCCCCGCCTCCGGCCGCACGGTGGTCAACCACGCCGGCACCTTCTGCGCCGAGCGGCTCGACATCGGCACCCGCTTCTTCCTGGCCCACCTGCCGACCCCCGCCGCCGGGGACCGGGTGGTCGACCTCGGCTGCGGCAACGGCGTGGTCGGTACGGCCGCCGCGCTGGCCGGGCCGGGCGCGGAGCTGGTGTTCGTGGACGAGTCCCACCAGGCGGTGGCCTCGGCCGAGGGGACCTTCCGCACCAATCTGGGCCCGGACGCCCCGGCCGAGTTCCTCGCCGCCGACGCGCTCGCTCCGGAGCTGTTCGCCCCCGGCTCGGTGGACCTGGTGCTCAACAACCCGCCGTTCCACTCCCACCAGGCCACCACCGACGCCACCGCCTGGCGGATGTTCACCGGCTCCCGGCGGGCGCTCAAGCCCGGCGGTGAGCTCTGGGTGGTCGGCAACCGCCACCTCGGCTACCACGTCAAGCTGCGCAAGCTCTTCGGCAACTGCCAACTCGTCGCCGGGAACCCGAAGTTCGTGGTGCTGCGGGCGGTCAAGCGGTAACCCGTCCGGCAGTTCAGCAGTTCAGCAGTGCTGCACCGCTTCGGAAGCCGGGGTGGCACCCGTCGCTCCCGCCTCATGAACGGCGCTGCGGTCCCCACACCCAGTCTTGCATGACTTTTCCTCCGCGCGTATATTCATGCCACGACTAAGGAGGAACGCCATGGCATTGCGAGTCGCCGTCGCCGGCGCGAGCGGGTACGCGGGCGGCGAGGTGCTGCGCCTGCTGCTCGGCCACCCGGAGGTGGAGATCGGGGCCCTGACCGGCGGCTCGAACGCGGGCACGCGACTGGGCGCGCTGCAGCCGCACCTGATCCCGCTCGCCGACCGCATCCTCGAACCCACCACCCCCGAGGTGCTGGCCGACCACGACGTGGTGTTCCTGGCGCTGCCGCACGGCCAGTCCGCCGCCGTCGCCGAGGCACTCGGCCAGAACGTCCTGGTCGTCGACTGCGGCGCCGACTTCCGGCTCAAGGCCGCCGCCGACTGGGAGCAGTTCTACGGCTCCGCGCACGCCGGCACCTGGCCCTACGGCCTGCCCGAACTCCCTGGCCACCGCGCCGCGTTGAAGGGCAGCAACCGGATCGCCGTACCCGGCTGCTACCCGACGGCCGTCTCCCTGGCGCTCTTCCCCGCCTACGCGGCCGGGCTCGCCGAGCCGGAGGCCGTCGTGGTCGCCGCCTCCGGCACCTCCGGTGCCGGCAAGGCCGCCAAGCCCCACCTGCTGGGCAGTGAGGTCATGGGCAGCGTCAGCCCGTACGGCGTCGGAGGCGTGCACCGGCACACTCCGGAGATGGTGCAGAACCTCACCCCGCTGGCGGGCGAGCCGGTCACCGTCTCCTTCACCCCCACCCTCGTCCCGATGCCGCGCGGCATCCTCGCCACCTGCTCGGCCAAGGCCAAGCCGGGCGTGAGCGCCGAGAGCCTGCGCGCCGCCTACGCCGAGGCGTTCGCGGACGAGCCGTTCGTCCACCTGCTGCCCGAGGGGCAGTGGCCGCAGACCAGCAGCGTCTACGGCGCCAACACCGGCCTGGTCCAGGTGGCCCTGGACCCGACCGCCGGGCGGATCATCGCGATCAGCGCGATCGACAACCTGGTCAAGGGCACCGCGGGCGGCGCGGTGCAGAGCATGAACATCGCCCTCGGACTGCCCGAGGAGCTGGGCCTTCCCGTGAACGGAGTCGCACCGTGACCACTCAGAACGTCGGCGTCACCGCCGCCAAGGGTTTCCGGGCCGCCGGGGTCACCGCGGGCATCAAGGCCTCCGGCACCCCGGACCTCGCCCTGGTGGTCAACGACGGACCCTCGCTCGCGGCGGCGGGAGTCTTCACCGCCAACCGGGTCAAGGCCGCGCCGGTGCTCTGGTCCGAGCAGGTCCTCAAGGGCGGCCAGGTCTCCGCCGTCGTCCTCAACTCCGGTGGCGCCAACGCCTGCACCGGCCCGCTCGGCTTCCAGGACACCCACGCCACCGCGGAGAAGGTCGCCGAGGAGCTGGGTCTCAGCGCCGGCGAGGTCGCCGTCGCCTCCACCGGCCTGATCGGTGTGCGCCTCCCGATGGACGTCCTGCTGCCCGGCGTCACCCTGGCCGCCCGGGAGCTCAGCGAGACCGGCGGCGAGGCCGCCGCGATCGCCATCAAGACCACCGACACCGTGCACAAGACCGCCCAGGTCACCAGCCCGGCCGGCTGGACGGTCGGTGGCATGGCCAAGGGCGCGGGCATGCTCGCCCCGAGCCTGGCCACCATGCTGGTCGTCCTCACCACCGACGCCGACCTGGACGGCGCCGCCCTGGACGCCGCGCTGCGCGGCGCCACCCGCACCACCTTCGACCGGATCGACTCCGACGGCTGCATGTCGACCAACGACACCGTGCTGCTGCTCGCCTCCGGCGCCACCGGCATCACCCCGGACCAGGCCGAGTTCGCCGAGGCCGTCCGCGCGGTCAGCGCCGACCTGGCCCGCCAGCTGATCGGCGACGCCGAGGGCGCCAGCAAGGACATCCGGATCGACGTCACCGGCGCCGCCACCGAGGACGAGGCCGTCGACGTCGCCCGGACGATCAGCCGCAACAACCTGCTCAAGTGCGCCGTCCACGGCGAGGACCCCAACTGGGGCCGGGTGTTGGCCGCGATCGGCACCACCTCCGCCACCTTCGACCCGAACCGGCTCGACGTGGCCATCAACGGCGTCTGGGTCTGCAAGGACGGCGGCGTGGGCGAGGACCGCGACCTGGTGGACATGAAGGGCCGCGAGGTCGTCATCACCGCGAACCTCAACGCCGGTACGGCGAGCGCCTCGCTGTGGACCAACGACCTCACGGCCGACTACGTGCACGAGAACAGCGCCTACTCCAGCTGACACCTGATCGGACGAGGAACCGAGACCCGTGCAGATCGCACCCAAGGGCGAACAGGCCCGGAACAACAACGCGTTGCCCAAGGCCATGACGCTGATCGAGGCGCTGCCGTGGCTGGAGCGCTTCCACGGCAAGACCGTCGTGATCAAGTTCGGCGGCAACGCCATGGTGGACCACAGCCTCAAGGCGGCCTTCGCCCAGGACGTCGTCTTCCTCCGCTACGCCGGACTCCACCCCGTCGTGGTGCACGGCGGCGGCCCGCAGATCAGCGCCCAACTCGACAAGCTAGGGCTGGAGTCCAGCTTCACCAACGGCCTGCGCGTGACCACCCCCGAGACCATGGACGTGGTCCGGATGGTGCTGGCCGGCCAGGTGCAGCGGGAGCTGGTCGGCCTGCTCAACGAGCACGGCCCGTTCGCCGTCGGCATGACCGGCGAGGACGCCCACACCATGACCGCGGTCAAGCGCTACGCGGTGGTGGACGGCGAGCCGGTCGACATCGGCCTGGTCGGAGACATCGTCAACATCGAGGCCGGCGCGGTGAAGGCGCTGATCGCCGACGGCCGGATCCCGGTCATCTCCTCGATCGCCCGCGGCGCCGACGGCCACGTCTACAACATCAACGCGGACACCGCCGCCTCCGCCCTCGCGGTCGCGCTCGGCGCCGAGATGCTGGTGGTGCTCACCGACGTCGAGGGCCTCTACAAGGACTGGCCGCACTCCGACGACGTGATCAGCCAGCTCAACGCGAGCGAACTGGAGGATCTGCTGCCGGGCCTGGCCAGCGGCATGCTCCCCAAGATGGAGGGCTGCCTGCGCGCCGTCCGCTCCGGTGTGGGCACCGCCCGCGTGCTGGACGGCCGGGTCCCGCACAGCCTGCTGCTGGAGATCTTCACCGACGAGGGCATCGGCACGATGGTCGTGCCGGACGACGAACCGACCGTGACCGGGGGACTGGCATGACGCACAACGAGCAGCTCACCGACCGGTGGCAGCACACGTTCACCGACAACTACGGCACCCCCCGCATCCCGCTGGTGCGCGGCGCGGGCGTCAAGCTCTGGGACGCCGACGGCAAGGAGTACACCGACCTGCTCGGCGGCATCGCCGTCAACGCCCTCGGCACCGCCCACCCGGCCGTGGTCGAGGCGGTCAGCAAGCAGATCGCCACCCTCGGCCACGTCTCCAACCTGTTCATGGCCGAGCCGACCATCGCCCTCGCCGAGCGGCTGCTGGAGCTGGACGGCCGGGAGGGCGGCCGGGTGTTCTTCTGCAACTCCGGCGCCGAGGCCAACGAGGCGGCCTTCAAGATCAGCCGGCGCACCGGCCGCACCCATCTGGTCGCCCTCCAGGGCGGCTTCCACGGCCGGACCATGGGCGCCCTCGCGCTCACCGGCCAGCCCGCCAAGCAGGACCCGTTCCGCCCGCTGCCCGGCGACGTCACCCACGTCCCGTTCGGCGACGTCGAGGCGCTGCGTGCGGCCGTCACCACCGAGACCGCCGCCGTCTTCCTGGAGCCGATCCAGGGCGAGAACGGCGCCATCCCGCTGCCCGAGGGCTACCTCAAGGCGGCCCGCGAGATCACCCGGGCCACCGGCACCCTGCTCGTCCTGGACGAGATCCAGACCGGCATCGGCCGCACCGGCCACTGGTTCGCCCACCAGGCCGAGGAGGGCATCGAGCCGGACGTGGTCACCCTGGCCAAGGCGCTCGGCGGCGGCCTGCCGATGGGCGCGGTGCTGGCCTTCGGCGAGGCGGCCGAGCTGCTCACCCCGGGCCAGCACGGCACCACCTTCGGCGGCAACCCGGTGGCCGCCGCGGCCGGGCTCGCGGTGCTGGACACGATCGAGTCCCAGGGCCTGCTGGAGCACGTCCGCAAGATCGGCGAGCGGCTGCGGCGCGGCGTCGAGGCGATCGGCGACCCGCTGGTCTCGCACGTGCGCGGGGCCGGCCTGCTGATCGGCATCGTGCTCACCCGGCCGGTCTCGGCCGAGGTCCAGGCCGCGGCGCAGGAGACGGGCTTCCTGGTCAACGCGGCCGTCCCGGACGCGGTACGGCTGGCGCCGCCGCTGGTGCTGACCGAGCAGGAGGCGGACGCCTTCCTGGCCGCGCTGCCCGGCATCCTCCGGATGGTGCGCGAGAGCGCCCCGGCCGATGCGAGCTGACCGTCGTCCGGGAGAATAATCACATGACCGATTCCCGCTCCGGCCCCTCCGCCGCCGGCCCGACGCCGCAGGTCCCGCAGACCCGCACCGCGCGCCACCGGCGGATCGTGGACCTGCTCACCCGCCAGCCCGTGCGTTCGCAGAGCCAGCTCGCCAAGCTGCTCGCCGACGACGGACTCGTGGTCACCCAGGCCACCCTCTCCCGGGACCTGGACGAGCTGGGCGCGGTCAAGATCCGCAACCGGGACGGCGCGCTGATCTACGCCGTCCCGGCCGAGGGCGGCGACCGTACGCCGCGTGCGCCGATGGGGGAGTCGGCCACCGAGGGCCGGATGGCCCGGCTGGCCGGCGAGCTGATGGTCTCCGCGACCGCCTCCGGCAACCTGGTCGTGCTGCGCACCCCGCCCGGGGCTGCGCAGTTCCTGGCCTCGGCGATCGACCAGGCCGAGGTGTTCGAGATCATCGGCACCATCGCCGGCGACGACACCGTGTTGCTGATCAGCCGGGACCCGTCCGGCGGCCAGGCGCTCGCCGACCACCTCATGCAGCTCGCCCAGGCCAAGGCGCAGTAACACCTCGACACCCCGAAACCCCGGTAACCGGACCAGCTCCGGCCGGGGTTTTGTGTTTCATGCGGCATCGTGCATACTTATGCCACATACTGCACATGTGTGCACCACCGCAGCCGTGTAAGGAGCCACCGCGATGACCGCCCAGCAGTCCTCCGACGTCCGCCTCTGGGGCGCGCGCTTCGCCGACGGCCCGTCCGAGGCGCTGGCCAGGCTCTCCGCCTCGGTCCACTTCGACTGGCGCCTCGCCCCGTACGACATCGCCGGCTCCAAGGCCCACGCCCGGGTGCTGCACAAGGCCGGGCTGCTCTCCGAGTCGGAGCTCGCCGCCATGCTGGCCGGCCTCGACCAGCTGCTCACCGACGTCCAGGCCGGCACCTTCACCGGCACCGTCGCCGACGAGGACGTCCACACCGCCCTGGAACGCGGCCTGCTGGAGCGCCTCGGCGCCGATCTCGGCGGCAAGCTGCGGGCCGGGCGCTCGCGCAACGACCAGATCGCCACCCTGTTCCGGATGTACCTGCGGGACCACGCCAAGACCGTCGGCGGCCTGCTGCTCGACCTCCAGCACGCCCTGGTCGGCCTCGCCGAGGCGCACCCCGACACCGCGATGCCGGGCCGCACCCACCTGCAGCACGCCCAGCCCGTCCTCTTCGCCCACCACGTCCTCGCACACGTGCAGGCCCTCGGCCGGGACGCCGAGCGGCTGCGCCAGTGGGACGCCCGCACCGCCGTGTCCCCGTACGGCTCCGGTGCGCTGGCCGGCTCCTCGCTCGGCCTCGACCCGCAGGCCGTCGCCGCCGACCTCGGCTTCGAGGGCGGCTCGGTCGGCAACTCCATCGACGGCACCGCCTCGCGCGACTTCGTCGCCGAGTTCGCCTTCGTGACCGCGATGATCGGGGTCAACCTCTCCCGGATCGCGGAGGAGGTGATCATCTGGAACACCAAGGAATTCGGCTTCATCACGCTGCACGACGCCTTCTCCACGGGCTCCTCGATCATGCCGCAGAAGAAGAACCCGGACATCGCCGAGCTGGCCCGCGGCAAGTCCGGCCGACTGATCGGCAACCTGACCGGCCTGCTGGCCACCCTCAAGGCGCTGCCGCTCGCCTACAACCGGGACCTCCAGGAGGACAAGGAGCCGGTCTTCGACTCCTGCGACACCCTGGAGGTGCTGCTGCCCGCGTTCACCGGGATGATGGCCACCCTCACGGTGCACCGGGAGCGACTGGAGGAGCTGGCCCCGGCGGGCTTCTCGCTCGCCACCGACATCGCCGAGTGGCTGGTCAAGCAGGGCGTGCCGTTCCGGGTCGCGCACGAGGTGGCCGGAGCCTGCGTCAAGGTCTGTGAGGCCCAGGGCATCGAGCTGTCCGACCTGACCGACGAGCAGTTCGCCTCGATCTCCGAGCACCTGACTCCCGAGGTCCGCTCGGTGCTCAGCGTCCACGGTGCCATCGCCGCCCGAAACGGGCGCGGCGGCACCGCATCCTCGGCCGTCGCGGTTCAGCTCGCCGAGGTGAAGGCGGACCTGGCGCGGCAGCAGGAGTGGGTGAAGGGCTGACCGTCGGTCAGCGGGGGAGGGGCGCGGCGGGCCGACCGGCGCGCCCCTCCCGCGTGCGTGCCCCGGTCCGGGCGTAACCGCGCCCGCCCGGGCACGTCATGCACGGTGTGTGCACAGCCCTTCCGCCCGTCCCCTCCGCCGAGGACGTCTTCCTCGCCGAACGCCGCCGCCGCGTGGTCCGCGAGACCGTCGCCGCCCTGCCCGGCCGCTGCCCCCAACTGGTCGCCGCCCTCGCCGAGGACCCACCGCCGACCTACCGCGAACTCTCCGAACGCCTCGGCATGCCCCGCGGCTCCATCGGCCCCACCCGCTCCCGCTGCCTGGCCTGCCTCCGGCTGCTGCTCCATGCGGAGCGTTACCTCTGAGTGATCGCGGTGACTCCCCGTACCGCCATCCCGCCCCGCCGCTGTCCGCGCGCCCGCCCACCCCCGCCCCACCCCGGCGTGACACTCGCCACTGTCTGCCCCGCCGAAGGTTGAGGGGAGCTGACACCCGGGTAGAGCGCTGGCGAACGTCACTCTTGACGGTGGCGCGATCCCTCGGATACTGAGCGTGAGCGCGCCACCCTCTGCGCGCCGGGCACGACGACTGGGGAGGCCCCTCCACATGGGCATGAGCGTGATCATCTCGGCCGCGGCGGCCGAGGATGCCGAGCAGATCCTCAAGCTCCAGTACCTGGGCTACCAGCCCGAGGCGGAGCTGTACGGCGACTGGGCGATCGAGCCCCTGACACAGACCCTGGAGAGCCTGCGCGCCGAGCTGGCCGAGCAGCACGTCCTGGTCGCCCGGTTGGGCGACGAGGTGGTGGGCGCCGTCCGCGGCCACGTCGACGCCGAGGGCATCGGCCGGATAGGGCGCCTGGTGGTCCACCCCCGGATGCAACGGCACGGCCTGGGCGGGCGGCTCCTGGACGCCCTGGAGCGCACCCTCGCCGACGACGGCCGTCCGGTGACCGCCTACCGTCTGTTCACCGGCCACCGCAGCCTCGGCAACCTGCGCCTGTACGCCCGCCAGGGCTACCGGCAGACCGCCGTCGAGCAGGTCAGCAGCCGGCTGAGCTTCGTGCACCTGGAGAAGCCCGTCGCGACCCCGCTCGCCGCGACCGCCTGAGCCCTGGCCCGTACGGGCCGCTTCTCGGCGCCGCCACCATCCGGACAGGAAGGTGGTGGCGCCGAGTCGCATCTCCGCAGGTCACAACCACAGGTGTCCGTAATGCGGACAGCTGTGCAGAATAATTGGGCGCAATTCGGCTGATCTGTTTTACTGGCTCACATGACTGCGACGACGAACTGGACCCCCACCGGCACGCTGCCGGCAGGTGAGCGTGCCATGTGCCGTCGAATGTGTCACTGCTGAGGGCCACCGCCCCCGGGCACCCCGCTGAGGGTGCCTCCCCCTCGCGCCCCGAAGCGAGACTCCGGCGCCGCTCCCGTCCGTGCGAGCGCGCCCTCCTCCCGGAACCCCTCCCTCCGGCGTGCCCGCACACCCGCGGCCGCCGATGACTCGTAAGGGCCACGCCGTCGCGCGGCCCGGCCGTCCAGCGGCCACGATCAAGGGGTGGCAGGTCCGGATCCCCCTGGCGAGGCGTCGTAGGACACCGCCGACCGCAAGCCCGGTCGGGTGGTCGACACCGCCGCTCGCCCCGACCCACGGAAGCAGCTGTGATCACCACCACGGACCTCACGAAGGTCTACCGTTCCCGAGGCCGAGAGGTGACCGCCCTCGCCGGCGTCGACCTGCACGTCCGCCCGGGCGAGGTCTACGGAGTCGTCGGTACCAGCGGTGCCGGCAAGTCCACCCTCATCCGCTGCGTGAACATGCTGGAGCGCCCGACCTCCGGCACCGTCACCGTGGACGGGGTCGAGCTCACCGCGCTGTCCGGCGGCGAGAACCGGGCCGGCCGGGAGCTGCGCGAGGCGCGCCGCCGGATCGGCATGGTCTTCCAGCACTTCAACCTGCTGTCCTCGCGGACGGTCCAGCAGAACGTCGAACTCCCGCTGGAGATCATCGGCCTGGACCGCACCCAGCGTCGCCGCAAGGCCGCCGAACTGCTCGACCTGGTCGGCCTCGCCGCCTTGGCGCGCAGCTACCCCAACCAGCTGTCCGGCGGCCAGAAGCAGCGCGTCGGCATCGCCCGGGCCCTGGCCGGCGACCCCAAGGTGCTGCTCTCCGACGAGGCCACCTCGGCGCTCGACCCGGAGACCACCCGCTCGATCCTCAAGCTGCTGCGCGACCTCAACCAGCAGCTGGGCCTGACGGTCCTGCTGATCACCCACGAGATGGACGTCATCAAGAGCGTCTGCGACTCCGCCGCCCTGATGCGCGGCGGCCGGGTGGTCGAGTCCGGCGAGCTCACCGACCTGCTGGCCGAGCCCGGCTCGGAGCTGGCCCGCGAGCTGTTCCCGCTCAGCGAGTTCGGCACCGGGCATCCCGGCTCCACCGTGCTGGAGATCACCTTCCAGGGCGACACCTCGGCCCGGCCGTTCGTCTCCCAGCTCGCCCGCACCTACCAGATCGACATCAACATCCTCGGCGCCGCCGTCGAGACCATCGCCGGCCGGATGGTCGGCCGGATGCGGGTCGAGCTGTCCGGCGGCCACCAGGACAACGTGGTGCCGATCGGCTACCTGCGCGAGCAGGGCCTGCAGGTGGACGTGATCGGTGCGGGGAACGGAGCGGTGGCATGACCTGGGACCAGATGTGGGCCCTGATGGGGCCCGCCACGCAGGAGACCTTCCAGATGGTCGGGGTGTCCGCGGTGGTCACCGTGCTGCTCGGCCTGCCGCTGGGCGTACTGCTGGTGCTCACCGACAAGGGCGGCCTGCTCGCCAACCGGGCCGTCAACAAGGCCATCGGCTTCGTGGTGAACATCGCCCGCTCGGTGCCGTTCATCATCCTGATGATCGCGCTGATCTCCTTCACCCGCTGGCTGGTCGGCACCTCCATCGGCTGGCAGGCCGCGACCGTGCCGCTCACCATCGGCGCCATCCCGTTCTTCGCCCGCCTGGTCGAGACCTCCGTCCGTGAGGTCGACCGCGGCCTGATCGAGGCGGTCCAGTCGATGGGCGGCAGCACCTGGACGATCGTGCGCAAGACCCTGCTGCGCGAGGCGCTGCCCGGCATCGTGGCCTCGGTCACCACCACGGTCATCACCCTGATCAGCTACTCCGCGATGGCCGGCACGGTCGGCGGCGGCGGCCTCGGCACCCTCGCCGTCAACTACGGCTACCAGCGCTTCGAGACGGCCTTCATGTGGGTCATCGTGGCCGAGCTGGTGATCCTCGTCACCGCCGTCCAGCTGATCGGCGACTTCGCCGTCCAGCGCCTCGCCCACCGCGGCCGCACCGGCGGCCGGACCCGGCTGCTCGGCCGCACCCCGACGACTCCCGACAAGGACCCCGTCGCCTCCTAGACCTCCCTCGTCCGACCCCGGACGCGGCTCCCCGGAACACGCAGAAAGGCACTTTTCGTGCGCAACGCCCTGAAGTTCACCAGTGTCCTCGCCACCGCCGGCCTCGCCCTCTCGCTGGCCGCCTGCGGCAGCTCCGGGTCCTCCTCCTCGGACCCGAACGCGCCGCTGAAGGTCGTCGCCAGCCCCACCCCGCACGGGCAGATCCTCAAGTACGTCAAGGACAACCTCGCGGAGAAGGCGGGCCTCAAGCTCGACATCAAGGAGGTCACCGACTACGTGACCCCCAACACGGCGGTGCAGGACGGTTCGGCCGACGCCAACTACTTCCAGCACGTCCCGTACCTGGAGGACTTCAACAAGAAGCACGGCACCGACATCGTCTCGGTCGAGACCGTGCACCTGGAGCCGCTGGGCCTCTACTCCAAGAAGGTCAAGGCGATCGCCGACCTGCCGGACGGCGCCACCATCGGCCTGCCCAACGACGCCACCAACGAGGGCCGCGCGCTCAAGCTGCTCGCCGACAACAAGCTGATCACCCTCAAGGACGGCGTCAGCACCACCGCCACCCCGGCCGACGTGACCGGCAACCCGAAGAACCTCAAGTGGAAGGAGCTGGAGGCCGCCCAGCTGCCCCGCTCGGTCTCCGACCTCGACGCCGCCGTCATCAACGGCAACTACGCGATCGACTCCGGCCTGAAGCCGGCCACCGACGCGCTGGTGCTGGAGAAGGCCGAGGGCAACCCGTACGCCAACATCCTCGCCGTCAAGAAGGGCAAGGAGAACGACCCGCGGGTCAAGAAGCTCGCCGAGCTGCTGCACTCCGACGAGGTCAAGAAGTACATCAACGACACCTTCCAGGGCTCGGTCATCCCGGCCTTCTGATCGTCGTACGGTCATACCCCGTAGCGCCCGACCGGGCCCCCGCCGCACCTCGGCGGGGGCCCGGTCGGGCAGTATGCACCAGGGACACCACGGGAGACCGGGTTCTGACGTACCGTCGTGCGGCGGCGCACCGCGTGATACCCGGGGCGCGACGGAGGCGTACGGTGTTGTGTTCACGACCCGGCGAGGAGAGACGGCATGGCAGCGAGCTTCCCCGAGACCGCCATCAGCACCGAACGGCTGCTGCTGCGTCCCCTTGCGGAGGACGACGCCCCCGGCCTGGCCACCATGATGGCCGACGACCTCGTCCTGGCCTGGACGGATCTCCCGCACCCCTTCACCGAGCAGTACGCGGCCGAGCTCGCCCGCACCCTCGCCCCCGTCCACCGGGCGGACGGCCGCGGCATCGTCTTCGCCGTCACCGAGCACCTGACCCAGCGCCTGGTCGGCCTGGTCGAGCTGCGCAACACCGACTGGCGGCTGCGCAGCACCGAGATCTCCTACGTCACCGCCGTCTGGGCGCGCGGTGAGGGCTACGCCCCGGAGGCCGTCCTCGGCGTCGCCCAGTGGCTGTTCGAGGACCGCGGCTTCCTGCGCCTGGAGATGCGCACCGCCGCCGGGAACACCGCGGCCCAGCAGGTCGCCCAGAAGATCGGCGGCATCAGCGAGGGCGTGCTGCGCAGCGCCTGGATAGTGCGGGGCGAGTCCGGCGAGGTCGTGGTGGGGGCACCTCCCAGCCGCCAGGCTGGGGGAGAGAGCCGCAGTGACCTGATCCTGTGGAGCCTGCTCCCGGAGGACCTGGATTCGCCCGAACTGCGCCGGGACGGCTGGCATGGCGACCACCGCTACGTGCTGCGCGACTGATCCACCGCCCGTCGCCGCCGTGACAGCGCCCGGCCACCCGATCGGCACGGACATGTGTACGAGATGTCGGCCCCCGAGGGATCACACCCGGTAGCCTCTGCACCGGCACCGCACAGTCGGCGCGACGAGCCGCGCATCGAGTCGAGGGAGAACGGCCGCAGATGGCTGACCGGATCACGGTCATCGGGTGGGACGGAACGCCGCTGACCGAGGCCGCCGGTGCGGCGCTCGCCGCGGCCACCCTGGTGGCCGGCGCCCCCTACCAACTGGGCGCCCTCCCGGTGCCGGACGCCGCCGAGCGGATCACCCTCGGCAACATCCAGCAGGCCGCCAAGCGGATCGCCGAGCACCGCGGCGCCGCCGTCGTGGTCGCCGAGGGCGACCCGGGCTTCTTCGGCGTGGTGCGCACCCTGCGCCGCCCCGAGTACGGCCTCGAACTCGAAGTCCTGCCCGCCGTCTCCTCCGTCGCCGCCGCCTTCGCCCGGGCCGGGATGCCCTGGGAGGACGCCCAGGTGGTCAGCGCCCACGGCGGCCGGCTGCGCCGCGCGGCCAACATCTGCCGGGCCCACCCCAAGGTCGCGGTGCTCACCGCGCCGGGCGCGGGCCCGAGCGAACTCGCCCTGATGCTGCGCGGGGTGCACCGGACCTTCGTGGTCTGCGAGGCCCTCGGCACCCCGGAGGAGGACGTCGCCGTCCTGACCTCCGACCGGATCGCCGACCACGTCTGGCGCGACCCCAATGTGGTGCTGGTGATCGGCGGCACCGCCCAGCCCGGGGCGGTGGACGAGGCGGCCGGCTGGCTGGCCGGGCGCCCGGTCGGCTACCCCGGCGCGGAACGCGGCTGGGCGCTCCCCGCTGACGCCTACGCGGGCGCCGGGCGCACGGAGGACGGAACGGGCGCGTCGGGAGCGCTCCCCGCGCACGTCCGCGCGCTGGTGCTGGCCCGTCTGGGTGCACGTCCCGGGGACCTCGTCTGGTCGGTCGGCGCCGGCAGCGGCGCCCTCGCGGTGGAGGCGGCCCGGTTCGGTGCCGCCGTGGTCGCGGTGGAGGCCTCCCGCTCGGCCTGCGCCCGGCTCACCGTCAACGCCCGCCGGTACGGCGTCGAGGTGGAGACGGTGCACGGCCGGGGCCCCGAGGTGCTGGGCGGGCTGCCGGAGCCGGACGCCGCGGTGGTGGAGTCCGGCGGCCTCGACGTGGTGCGCGCCGTGCTGGCCCGCAAGCCCGAGCGCTTCGTTGCGCTGGCCCGTACCTTCGCCGAGGCGGAGGAGGTCCGCCGGGCCATCGCCGAGGCGGGCTACCGGGCGGACGGGGCACTGCTGCAGTCCACTCCGCTGCGGCCCGCGGGGGAGGGCGGCGGCCTGGAACTCGGTGCGGGCGCGGGCGGTGCGCTGCTGCTCTGGGGTGAGCAGATCGTGTGAAGGCCTCGGGTGAGTGCCGGGACCGCCGCGCGGGCTCGGCGGTGATCCAGGTCGCATCCGGACACTGATTCGAGAGGTCACCGCGCCGGGCCGGTAGTGTGGCGTCCCAGACGGCTGCAGCCGTCGGCGACCCGCCTGATTCGGTCGGTTTGTCACCTTCTTGACGTGGTGCAACCCGGTTCCGCTCGGAGTGTGGGCAATTCGACGGGCCGTGTGCCGGACCTGGAGAATGCCGTAGGGTCCGGTGCGGTCGTGCCGGTTGCTCCGGGCTGTCGTTGTTTCAGATGGTGCGCCGTCCTCACGGGCGGGGCCCGGGCCGGGGTGCCGCAGCGCGCCGGAAGGACTTTGGCCGCAGCGCTTCGGCGCGGCGGCCGCGTGTGGTTGAGGGGCGGGTCGGTGCAGGCCCGGCCCGTGCGGATGGGCGCTGCGGTCGGTGATCGCGTCGCCAAGGGGCGCGGCAGCGGCCTGGAAGGAGCTTTGACAATGACCGATGGCGGCCACGTCCCGGGTGAGGGACTGCCGGAGCACCTGCACGCCGGGCCGGACCCGCTCGGCGGACCGGGGGGCGTCGCGGGCGTTGCACCCCTGCAGGGCGTCGCGACGGACGGCGGAGTGATTCCCAACCCGGCGGCCCCGGTCGGCGGCCTGCCCGGCGCGGTGCCCCTCGGCGCGGGTGTCGTCCCGCCGCAGGCCCAGCCCGACTACACCGTGCCCGGCATGCCGTCCCCGGCCGTCCCGGGCGAGGGCTGGACCGTGGACCAGGGTGCCGCGCGCCCGGCCTTCCACTTCGTCGACCAGCCGGACGGGCTGGACGACGAGGACGACGTGCTGCTGATGCCCGGTCCGCAGGGCTCCTGGGGCGCCGAGCAGGCGCCGTTCGCGCCGCAGCCGGACGGCACCCCGGTCGAGCCGTCCTGGCCGCCGGTGGACCCGCCGGTGCTCGGCGCCGAGCACGCCCAGCAGCCCGTCCAGGCCGGCCCGGCGCAGCCGCAGGCCCAGCAGCCCGTGACGCAGGCTCAGCCGCCGCGCCGCCCGCTGCACGCCGGCCCGCCGATTCCGGACCCGTCGCTGATGACCGGCCAGGTGCCGGTCCGTTCGCTGGCCGACCGCGGCCCGTCGCAGGGCGGCACGCCCGCGCACGGCATCCCGGTCGTCGGCCGCCTGCCGATGGGCGAGGCCGTCGCGCCGGTTCCGGGTGTCCCGCCGCAGGGCGTGCCGCAGGCCGTGCCGATGGCGCCCGCCGCGCCGATGCCTCCGACGGCTTCCACGATCGAGGGCGCGCCGGAGGTTCTGCAGGCGCCGCAGGGCCAGGGCTTCCAGCAGGTGCCGCTGGCCGGGCAGCCGATCGAGGGCCTGATGACCGTCGAGGCGGTCGGGGCGATCGAGGTGGTCGAGGTCGTCGGGTCTCCGGAGGCCGCCCAGGCCGTACCGGCGCCCGAGGCCGCCCACGTGGTGGCGACCCCGGAGGTCGCACAGGCCCAGGCCGTCGTGGTCGAGCCGGTTCCGGCGGAGGGCGTCGCCCAGCCGGTGGCCGAGGCCGTCGCGGTCGAGGCGGTCGCCGTCGCTGTCGAGACCGTCCTCGTCGAGGCCGCAGCCCCTGAGGCGATCGCCGTCGAGGCCGTTGCCGTTGAGACGGCCGTTGAGGGCGTTGCCGCCGAGGGCGGCGTCGAGGCCGTCGCGACCGCCGAGCAGGCGGAGGCCGCCGCCCCGGCCGGTCAGCCGCGCCGGATCTCCGCCTTCCTCGCCGCGCCGACCCCGCACGGCCTGCCCAAGGTCGAGGCCGTCCAGCAGGCCCCGGTGGCCGAGGAGGCGGCGCAGCAGCAGCCCGCTCCCATAGCGGCCGCCGACGCACCGCAGGCCGTCGAGGTGGTCCAGGTGGTCCAGGAGGCCCAGGAGGCCGGGCAGGGCGCCGAGGCCGCGCCGCAGGCCGTCGTCGAGCCGGTCGCCGAGACCGCCGTCGGCACCGGTGAGATGCCCTCCGGCCAGGCCGTCGAGCAGACCACCGAGCAGCCGGCCGAGCAGCCCGCCGCCGAGGGCGAGCAGCCGCAGCCGGAGGCCGCCCAGGCCGGGCAGCCCGCCGAGGCCCCGGCCGAGCCGGTCGCCGAGCAGGCGGAGCAGGCCGTCGAGGCCGTCGGGGCCGCCGCTGAGCCCGCTGCCGAGCAGGCCGCCGAGGCGCAGGCCCCGCAGGCCGCCGAAGCCGTCGCGCCGGAGGCCGAGCAGCAGCCCGCCCCCGAGGCCGCCGAGCCCGCCGAGCAGCCGGTCGCCGAGCAGGCGGACGAGCAGCCCGCCGAGGCCCCGGCCGTCGAGCAGCCGCAGGCCGAGCCGGTCGCGGAGCAGACCGAGCAGAGCGAGCAGCCCGGCGAGGCCGTCACGTCCGAGGCCGTCCAGGAGGTGGCCCCGGCCGCCGAGCCGACCGCGGAGCAGCCCGTTGAGGCCCCGGCCGCCGAGGAGCAGCCCGTCGCTGACGCCCCGGCCGCCGAGGAGCCCCAGGCCGAGCCGGTCGCGGAGCAGACCGAGCAGGCCGAGCAGGCCGAGCAGCCCGGCGAGGCCGTCACGCCCGAGGCTGCCCAGGAGGAGGCCCCGGCCGCCGAGCCCGCCGAGCCGCGCGGCCCGGCCGCCCCCGGTTACGACGAGGCCGGCCGCGACGCCGTCCACCAGGTGATCCGCGAGCGCCGCGACATCCGCAACGGCTTCCGCCCGGACCCGATCCCGCACGAGGTGCTGATCCGCGTCCTGGAGGCCGCCCACACCGCGCCCAGCGTCGGCTACTCGCAGCCCTGGGACTTCGTGGTGATCCGCTCGGCGAAGACCCGCCGGCGGATGCACGCCCTGGCCGAGCGCCAGCGCGAGGCGTACGCGGACTCGCTGCCCAAGGGCCGCGCCAAGCAGTTCCGCGAGATCAAGATCGAGGCCATCCTCGACACCCCGGTCAACATCGTGGTCACCGCCGACCGCACCCGCGGCGGCCGGCACACCCTGGGCCGGCACACCCAGCCGCAGATGGCCCCGTACTCGGCCGCCCTGGCTGTCGAGAACCTCTGGCTGGCCGCCCGCGCCGAGGGCCTGGGCGTCGGCTGGGTGAGCTTCTTCGACGACGAGGAGCTGGTCCGCGAGCTCGGCCTGCCCGAGCACCTGGAGGTCGTCGCCTACCTGTGTGTCGGCTTCGTCGACTCGTTCCCGGACGAGCCCGAACTGGAGCAGCAGGGCTGGGCGAAGAAGCGCCCGCTGTCCTGGGTGGTCCACGAGGAGCAGTACGGCAACCGCGCGCTGCCCGGCGAGGAGCCGCAGAGCCTGCTGGCCGACACCCTGCGCGGCATCCGCCCGCTGGACGCCAAGGCGCTCGGCGAGGCCTGGGACCGGCAGAAGCGGATGACCAAGCCGGCCGGCTCGCTCGGCATGCTGGAGATCATCTCCGCCCAGCTGTGCGGCCTGTCCCGCAAGTGCCCGCCGCCGATCCCGGAGCCCGCCTGCGTGGCGATCTTCGCGGGCGACCACGGCGTGCACGCCCAGGGCGTCAGCCCCTGGCCGCAGGAGGTGACCGCCCAGATGGTCGGCAACTTCCTGGCCGGGGGAGCGGTGATCAACTCCTTCGCCAAGCAGATCGGCACCGAGGTCTGCGTGGTGGACGTCGGCGTGGCCGCCGAGCTGCCGGACGCCGTCCAGCAGGGCCGCGCCACCGGCCTGCTGCCCCGCAAGGTCCGTCCCGGCACCGGCGACATGACCCAGGGTCCGGCGATGACCCGCGAGGAGGCCCTGAAGGCGATCGAGGTCGGCATCGAGACCGCCCGCGACCTGGTAGCGGCGGGCAACAAGGCGCTGGTCACCGGCGACATGGGCATCGCCAACACCACCGCCTCGGCGGCCCTGATCTCGGTGTTCACCGGCCTGGACCCGGCCGAGGTCACCGGCCGCGGCACCGGCATCGACGACGACACCCACGCGCACAAGATCGAGGTCATCCGCGCCGCGCTGGCCCTGCACCAGCCCGACCCGAACGACCCGATCGGCGTTCTCGCCGCCGTCGGCGGCCTGGAGCACGCGGCCATCGTCGGCTTCCTGCTGGGTGCCGCCTCGCTGCGCACCCCGGTGGTGCTGGACGGCGTCATCGCCGGTTCGGCGGCACTGGTCGCCAAGGCGATCGCCCCCGAGGTACTGGCCGCCTGCATCGCCGGCCACCGCTCCGCCGAGCCCGGCCACCAGGCCGCGCTGGCGAAGCTGGGCCTGCGTCCGCTGATCGACCTCGACCTGCGGCTCGGCGAGGGCACCGGTGCCCTGCTGGCACTGCCGCTGGTGCAGAGTGCGGCCCGCGCGATGCACGATGTAGCCACCTTCGACTCCGCCGGGGTCACCGAGAAGGCCTGACGCACCCCGTCACCACTCCGCGGACCGGCCCGAGGGCGCGCCGGCCCGCGGAGTGGCGTACCGCCGTACCGTCCCCGACACCCCCACCCCCGATCAGGAGCACCGCCGATGACCGCGCCCACCCCGCACCCCAGCACCGAGGGCCGCTCCCCGTACCCGGTCGGCCTGCTGCTGGCCGGCCGCCGCGTCGTCGTGGTCGGCGGCGGCCAGGTCGCGCAGCGGCGGCTGCCGGCCCTGATCGCCTCCGGCGCCGAGCTCCACCTGATATCCCCGGCCACCACCCCGGCCGTCCAGGCCATGGCCGACGCGGGCGAGCTGACCTGGCACGCGCGCCCGTACCAGGACGGCGACCTGGCCGGGGCCTGGTACGCCCTGGTCGCCACCGACGATCCGGTGGTCAACGCGGCGGTCAGCGCCGAGGCCGAGCGGGAGCGGGTGTTCTGCTCCCGCAGCGACGACGCCTCCTCCGCCACCGCCTGGACCCCGGCCAGCGGCCGCGACGCGGGCGCCACCGTCGCCGTCCTCACCGGCGACCCGCGGCACTCCGCCGCCCTGCGCGACGCCATCGTCGGCGGCCTGCGGGACGGCTCGCTGGCCTCCCGCCAGTACCGCTCGCACGGCGCGGGCGTCGCGCTGGTCGGCGGTGGCCCGGGCGACCCGGACCTGATCACCGTGCGCGGCCGCCGACTGCTCGCCGACGCCGACGTGGTGGTCGCCGACCGCCTCGCCCCGCGCGAGCTGCTCGCCGAGCTGCCCGAGGACGTCGAGGTGATCGACGCCTCGAAGATCCCGTACGGCCGCCAGATGGCCCAGGAGGCGATCAACCGGGCGCTGATCGAACACGCCAGCGCCGGGAAGTTCGTGGTCCGGCTCAAAGGCGGTGACCCGTACGTCTTCGGCCGCGGCGGCGAGGAGCTGCTGGCCTGCGCCGAGGCGGGCATCCCGGTCACCGTGGTGCCCGGGATCTCCAGCTCGATCAGCGTCCCCGAGACGGCCGGCATACCGGTCACCCACCGCGGGCTGACCCAGGAGTTCACCGTGATCTCCGGCCACGTAGGCCCGGACGACCCACGCTCGGTCACCAACTGGGAGGCCGTCGCGGGGATGAGCGGCACCCTGGTGCTGCTGATGGCGGTGGACAAGATCGGCGCGATCGCCGCCAAGCTGGTCGAGCACGGCCGCCCGGCCGACACCCCGGTCGCGATCGTCCAGGAGGGCACCACCGCCGCCCAGCGCCGGGTGGACGCCACCCTGGGCACCGTCGCCGCGGTGGTCGAGGCCGAGGGGGTCAAGCCCCCGGCGGTGATCGTCATCGGCGACGTGGTGAACGTCCTGGCCGCCGCCTTCCAGCGCTAGGGCCGGACAGGCACTGGGACGCTTGCGGGCGGTTCGTGGAGTAGGAAGTCGGCCGGTCCGACTTCCTACTCCAGCGGCTGCTCCGTCCAGATGACCTTCCCGGTCGCGGTGTAGCGCGTCCCCCAGCGGTCCGCGAACTGCGCGACCAGGAACAGTCCGCGCCCGCCCTCGTCCTCGGTCGCCGCGTACCGCAGGTGCGGCGAGGTGCTGCTGCCGTCCGACACCTCGCAGATCAGCGCCCGGTCGCGCAGCAGCCGCACCCTGATCGGCCCGGAGCCGTACCGGATCGCGTTGGTCACCAGCTCGCTGAGGATCAGCTCGGTGACGAACGCGGCCTCCTCCAGCCCCCAGTCCGACAGCCGCGCCGCCACCTGCGCCCGGACCGTCCGCACCGCCGCCGGGTCGGCGGGCACGTCCCACTGCGCCACCTGGTCCGGGGTCAGCACCCTGGTCCGCGCCGCCAGCAGCGCGATGTCGTCCTGCGGGTGCGTCGGCAGCATCGCCCCCAGCACGTCCGCGCAGGTCTGCTCCGGCGTGCGCGGCGGCCCGCTGAGCGCCGTCCGCAGCAGCGCCAGCCCCTCGTCGATGTCCCGCTCGCGGTCCTCCACCAGACCGTCGGTGTACAGCACCAGTCGGCTGCCCTCGGCGAGGTCCAGCTCGACGGTCTCGAACGGCAGCACCGCCAGCCCCAGCGGCGGCCCGGTCGGCAGCTCCGGGAACACCACGCCGCCCTGCGGATCCACCACGGCCGGCGGTGGATGCCCGGCGCTGGCCATCGCGCAGCGCCGGGACACCGGGTCGTAGATCGCGTACAGGCAGGTCGCCCCGGCCAGCCCCGAGCCCTCGCTGAACGCCGCCTCGTCCTGGTCGATCCGGTTCACCAGCTCGTCCAGGTGCCCGAGCAGCTCGTCCGGCGGCAGGTCCAGGGTCGAGAAGTTGTGGATCGCGGTGCGCAGCCGCCCCATCGTCGCCGCCGCGTGCAGTCCGTGGCCGACCACGTCGCCGACCACCAGGGCCACCCGCATGCCCGGCAGCGGGATCACGTCGAACCAGTCCCCGCCCACCCCGGCCTGGGCCGGCAGGTAGCGGTGCGCCACGTCCAGCGCGTTCTGCGCCGGCAGGCTGCGGGGCAGCAGGCTGTGCTGCAGGGTCACCGCCATCGCGTGCTCACGGGTGTAACGCCGGGCGTTGTCGATGCACACCGCCGCGTGCGACACCAGCTCCTCGGCCAGCGCCAGGTCCTCCGACTCGAACGGCTCCGGCCGATCCGACCGCCAGAACCGGGCCACCCCCAGCAGCACCCCGCGCGCCCGCAGCGGCACCCGGACCAGCGAGTGCACCCCGTACGCCAAAGCCTGCTCCGAGCGCTCCGGGTCCTGTTCCCGCCAGCCGTGCGCCTCGGCCAGCCGCGGCTCCAGGCTGGGCTCCCCGCTGTGCAGCGTCCCGGCCAGCGGGGTGGTGGGCACCACGTCCAGCAGGGTGCCCGCCGGGTAGAACGGCGCGTCGCCGCTGATCCCGGCGACGGCGGCGCGCCGCATCCGGCCCAGCGAGGCGCCCGGCGGCGGCTCCTCGCCGGCCCGCACCTGCTCGGCGAGGTCCACCGTGACGAAGTCCGCGAACCGGGGCACCACGACCTGCGCCAGCTCCTCCGCGGTCCGGGTCACGTCCAGCGAACTGCCGACCGTCATCCCGGCGTCGTACAGCAGCCGCAGCCGCCGCTGCGCGCCCTCGGCCCGGCCGGTCAGTGCCAGCAGCTCGGTGGAGTCGCGCAGCGTGGCGACGCAGCCGGCCGGGCCGCCCGCCTGGTCGGTCAGCCGTAGGTTCACCGCGAGCAGCCGCTCCCCGGCCATCACCACCTCGTCGGTCACCGGTCGGTTGGCGGTCAGCAGCTCCAGCGGGGCGGGCTCCAGGCCCAGCCCGGTCACCGGGCGGCCCTCGGCGTCCGGCGGCAGGTCCAGCAGCCGGCGCGCCTCGTCGTTGCAGAGCAGCAGCTGCCCGTCCCCGCCAACGATCATCACGCCCTCGCGCACCGCGTGCAGCACCGCCGCGTGGTGCTCGTACATCCGGGTCATCTCGGCCGGGCCCAGCCCGTGCGTCTGCCGCCGCAGCCGTCGGCTGATCAGTGCCGTGCCCAGGGTGGCAAGCCCGATCGCGCCGGCCGCCGAGCCCAGCACCACCGGCAGCTGGCGCTCGCTCGCGGTGGAGACGCTGCTCAATGTGACGCCCGCCGAGACCAGCCCGACCACCGCGCCGCCCGGCGCGTACACCGGGACCACCGCCTGGACCAGCGGGCCGAGCGTGCCGGTCAGATGCTCGGTCACCACCTGGCCGTGCAACGCGGGTTCGTAGGTGCCGACGAACTCCTGGCCGATCCGGGCCGGGTCGGGGTGGGTGTATCGGATGCCCTGGTCGTTCATCACCACGATGAAGTCCACGCCCGAGGAGATCCGCGCGGACTCCGCCTTCGGCTGGAGGATCGCGGTCGGGTCGGGGGAGCGCAGCGCGTCCACGATGCCCGCCGAGTGGGCGAAGGCCTGCGCGACCGCCACCGACCGGTCACGGGCCTCGTGGTCGGCGTCGGTCTGGGACTGCACCACCAGCGCCACCACGGCCCCCGCCACCAACAGCAGCACGATCAGGATCTGCAGTGCGAACACCTGCCCGGCCACTGACCGGTGTCGTACCGGTTTCGACCGCTTCGCGCGGGGCAGCTGTTGCCGACCGTGTGGGCGCCCACCGAAGGAGCCGGCGTCGCCAGTGGCACCAGAGGCCGACGGAGCCCAGGATCGGCCCGGATTTCGGGCCATACGGTCATATTTACACTCCGGGTAGCCCGGGACCACCCCGTCCCTTCGGCCGTTTGGCCTTCCCCGCCCCGGCTTGGCAAGATCGCAGGGTGTCCGAACCCAGCACCATCACCGACCCCGCCGACCCCCGCCTCGCCGACTACACCGGCCTCACCGACGTCGAACTGCGCCGCCGCCGCGAACCCGCCGAGGGCCTGTTCATCGCCGAGGGGGAGAAGGTCATCCGCCGCGCCCTCGCGGCCGGCTACCGGATGCGGTCGATGCTGCTGACCGCCAAGTGGCTGGACGTGATGGCCGACGTCATCGCCGAGGCCGACGCCCCCGTCCACGTGGTCGAGCCCGCGCTCGCCGAAGCCGTCACCGGCTACCACGTCCACCGCGGCGCACTCGCCTCGATGGAGCGCAGGCCCCTCCCGGACGCCGCCGAGCTGCTCGCCGGGGCCCGACGCGTCGCCGTGTTCGAGGACATCGTCGATCATGCCAACATGGGGGCGGCCTTCAGGAATGCGGCCGCCCTGGGCGTTGACGTGATCTTCCTCACCCCGCGCTGTGCCGACCCCCTCTACCGCCGGTCCGTGAAGGTGTCGATGGGTGCCGTCTTCCAGGTGTCGTGGACTCGCCTGGAGGCCTGGCCGAAGGACATCGAGATCCTGCGTTCTGCAGGCTTCACGGTCGCGGCCCTGTGCCTGAGCGACCAGGCGATCACCCTCGATGAACTCGCTTCGCGGAACGACGAGAAGCTCGCCCTGATTTTCGGCACGGAGGGCACCGGCCTCGCCGCCACCACGCTCGCTTCGGTCGACGAGCATGTGCGCATCCCGATGGATGCCGGTGTCGACTCGCTCAACGTCGCAGCGGCCTCGGCGGTGGCCTTCTACGCGACCCGCCCGCGACGCGAGTTGGTCCAGTAGCTCACCCAGGGCGACTCCTGGGCTTCCCCGCCCCCTCCAGCCCGGCGGATCACCGGCGATCGCGGAGGCGGCCACGCCGCCCGCGTTGGTACCTCAGTCCGCGCCAACGGTCGTGCTATTCACCTCGTACGTCTCGAGGTAGGCGCTCACCAGTCGCTTGAGCTCCGTCATCGTGGCCTCGTCGCCATTCCGGTCCCGCTTGAACGCGACATCGAAGAGGCGGCCGCTGGCTTCGAACGCCAGCCTCATCACGAGTAGCGGAGTGTCGGCGCGCAGAAGTCCACGGGTGACGACCAGTCTCCACAGGTGTTCGGAGACGTGGTCGTCGAACTCCTGAAAGAGGGCGGTCAACGCCTCGTTGCGGCCTGAGAACCACAGCTCGACGCAACTGGGGTGCGCCCGGAAGTACTCGACCATCGGATCGAACGCGATGGCCACCACATCCGGGATCGATCGAAGGTCCTCGGCGTCGATGTGGTCGAGCTCGTCCTTCAGCGCATCGACGTGACGCCTGATGATCGCCGCGTCCACCTGATAGCGGTCGGAGAAGTAGTGGTACACCGAAGGCGTCGGGATGCCCGCCCGTTCGCCGATGGCTTTGAGAGTGGCGGCTTCGTAGCCGCCCTCCACCAAGATCTCCTCCGCGGCGTCCAGAATCGCCTTGACCCGGGCCACGCCACGTCGCTGCAGTACGGCCTCCGGTCGGGCCGGTGCCTGATGGGCGGTGGGTGTGCCGCCCGCCGAGGTGGCGGGTCTCGACCCGTCACTGCTCCGCTTAGCCATGTCACGCCCCGGTCGGAAGAGCAAAGTCGATCAAGAATCGGCATCCTAGCAGGGCCGCCGTCGCCGTACTCCGAGCATGCCCGGGTCGAGGGCTACATCGCCAAGGGAAAGGCCGAGGGCGCGCGGATCACCGTCGGCGGCGGACGCCCGGCATCCCAGCCGAAGGGCTGGTTCGTGGAACCGACCGTCTTCGCCGAGGTCGACAATGCGTCGACCATCGCCCAGGAGGAGATCTTCGGCCCGGTTCTGTCGGTGATCGCCTACGAGGACGACGACGACGCGGTGCGCATCGCCAACGACTCGGCCTACGGGCTCGGTGGGGCGATCTGGACCGGGGACCCCGAGCGCGGCCGATCGATCGCACGGCGCGTGCGGACGGGCACCGTGGGCGTGAACCGCTACCTGTCCGACGCCGCGGCACCCTTCGGCGGGGTCAAGGCCAGCGGCAGCGGTCGTGACCTCGGGCCGGAAGCCCTCGACGCCCACCTGGAAATCAAGTCCATCTATGTGTGACCGCACGGTCCGGCTCGGGCGGCGACATCGACGACGCTGCCCGAGCCGGACTGCCACGGACCGTGTCTCACCCGCACCGGAAGAACACCATGCTGAATCTCTCCGTCCTTCTCGAGGACTCCGCCCGCAGGTACCCCACGCGAGACGCACTCGTGATGGGAACGAGCCGTCTGACCTACGGCGAGGTCGACAGTGCCGCCAACCAGGTCGCGAACCTGCTCGTCGAGCGGGGTATCCGGCCGGGCGACAAGGTGGCGCTGAGCTGCCCGAACGTCCTGTGGTTCCCGGTCGTCTACTACGGGATCCTCAAGGCGGGCGCCGTCGTGGTGCCGCTGAACGTGCTCCTCAAGAGCCGCGAGATCACGTGTCACCTCAAGGACGCCGACGTCGTCGCGTACTTCTGCTTCGAAGGGACGCCGGAGCTGCCGATGGGGACCGAGGGCTTCGCCGCCTTCACCGCTGTCGACAGCGTCGAGCACTTCTTCCTCATCACCGCGGGTCCGGCCGCAGCGAGCCCGATCGCCGGCGCGGAGACGTTCGCCCAGGCGACCGCCGGCCGCAGCACCCGGTTCGAGACCGTGCCGACCGAGGCCACCGACACCGCGATCATCCTCTACACCTCCGGCTCGACCGGAACGGCGAAGGGAGCCGAGCTCTCCCATGCCAACACGATGATGAACACACTGGCCAGCAACCGGCTCTTCACGAGCAGGCCGGCCGCCGACAGCCATCTGCTCTGTCTGCCCCTGTTCCACACCTTCGGCGCGACCGTGCAGATGCACGCGGGCTTCTCCATGGCCGCCACGCTCCACCTCGTGCCGCGCTTCGACGCACAGCAGGCCGTCCAGCTCATGCACCGCGAGGAGATCACCTTCTTCGCCGGCGTACCGACGATGTGGTGGGGCCTTCTCGGGGCGCTGACCGACGACATCGACGTGGAGCGCATCGCCCGCAATCTCCGGGTGGGCATCTCCGGCGGCGCCGCGCTACCGGTGGAGCTCTTGAAGCAGATCAAGGAACGCCTGAACGTCACGGTTCTGGAGGGTTACGGCCTGTCCGAGACGAGCCCGGTGGCCACGTTCAGCGACAGCGAACGCGAGCCGCGTCCCGGTTCGACAGGCGTTCCGATCTGGGGCGTGGAACTGAAGCTGATCCACCCGGACTGGACCGAGGTCACGGAGATCGGTGCCGTCGGTGAGATCGCCGTCAAGGGCCACAACGTGATGAAGGGCTACTACGGCCGTCCCGAAGCGACGGCCGAGGCGATCAGGGACGGCTGATTCCGCACCGGGGACCTGGCCCGCAAGGACGCCGACGGCTTCTACTACATCGTCGACCGTTCCAAGGACCTCATCATCCGCGGCGGCTTCAACGTCTACCCCCGCGAGGTCGAGGAAGTCCTCATGACGCACCCGGCCGTCAGCCTCGCCGTGGTGGTCGGCGTGCCGCACGACAGCCACGGCGAGGAGATCAAGGCGTTCGTCATCCTCGCGCCAGGCGCCGAGGCCACGTCCGCCGCACTCGTCGCCTGGGGCAAGGAGTAGATGGCCGGCCACAAGTACCCGCGCGTCGTGAAGATCGTTCAGAACCTGCCGATGACCGCCACTGGCAAGATCCTGAAGCGTGAGCTCACGTGAGCGTCACCTGTCGGCATCCGCCCCGGCGGCATCGAGGATCGCTCGCCTGCGCTCCGTCCCTCGGCGCTGTACCACGCGCGGGCGACAGGGTGTAGATGCCGTCGGGGTCTTCCCGAACACGATTCGAGATCGCACCAGTGACACTCGAACGTCCCGTTGTCGAAGGCATTGACAGCGCTCGAATCGACCCTAAATTCGAAGTCGATTCGACATTGAGGATTGTCCGTCGGCGGCCCCCGCGGTTCGCCGACGGCCCCGACGAAGTGCACAAGAAGGCGCTCGCCCGGGCCGATCTCAGCCGGAACGGCGTCGGCAGGGCCCGAGCAGCGCGCGCCCACACCCCGCAGTCCCTCATCACCCCGGGCGGGAGCCACCAGTGAAGATCACGAGCACCGGCAGGACGTCACCGCTTGCGGACGTCGATGTGCTGATCATCGGAGCCGGCATCTCGGGAATCGGGGCGGCCTCGCACCTCAGAGCCCTCCACCCCTTCATGTCACTCGCGATCCTCGAGGCACGCGACTCCGTCGGCGGCACCTGGGACCTGTTCACGTATCCCGGCATCCGTTCGGACTCGGACATGCCCACCTTCGGCTTCGGCTTCAAGCCGTGGACTCACCGCAAGTCGATCGCCGACGGGCACATCATCCTGGACTACCTGCGGCAGACCGTCGCCGAGAACGGGCTGGCCGAGCACATCCGTTTCGGATACCGGGTGCTCAGCGCGGAGTTCTCGTCCGCACAAGGACGGTGGACCGTCACCGCCCGCCATTCCCACACGGGTGAGACGGCCGAGTTCACCGCACGATTCCTCTTCCTGGGCACCGGCATGTACGACCACGACGCCGGCTTCACACCCGAGTTCACCGGTGTCGAGGAGTTCGAGGGTCAAGTGGCCCATCCGCAGTACTGGCCGGAAAACCTGGACTACACGGGCAAGCGCGTGGTCGTGATCGGCAGTGGTGCCACGGCGGTCACGCTGATCCCGTCGATGGCCGGCACGGCCGGTCACGTCACGATGCTCCAGCGCTCGCCGGGCTACATCTTCTCGTCCCCCGCCGAGGACGCGATCGCCAACACGCTCAGAAAACTCCTCGGCCACAAGCGCGCGCACAAGGTCGTCCGGCGCAAGAACATCCTCCTCACGCGCGGGGTCCACAAGGCGTCCCTGCGCGCCCCGAAGCTGATGCGCAGGCTGCTGATCGCCAACGTGCGCTGACAACTGCCCCGGCACTTCGACGTCGGCACCCACTTCACCCCGCGTTACAACCCGTGGGAGCAGCGGCTCTGTCCGGTACCCGACGGCGATCTGTTCAAGGCGATCTCCGCCGGGCGGGCCTCCGTGGTCACCGACCACATCGAACGGTTCACGAAGACCGGCATCCTGCTGAAATCAGGTCAGGAGCTGGACGCCGACGTCATCGTGACCGCGACCGGCCTCGTCATGTCGCCCTTCGGCAAGATCCGGCTGGCGGTCGACGGTCACCCGGTGAGTCCGCCGGAGACGACGGCGTACAAAGCGATGATGCTCTCCGGCGTGCCGAACCTCGTCTTCGCCCTCGGCTACACGAACCTCTCCTGGACGCTCAAGGTCGACCTGGTCAGCGAACACTTCTGCCGACTGCTCGGCTACATGGAGGCCCACGGACCAGTTCGGCGTCGGGCGCTACCAGCTGACGCAGCGGGGCGGCCTGCGCTGCAGCGCGGCCGTCGCCTACCTGCACCTCGCCCTCGACCGTACGAACCTCACCGTGCTGTCCTCGGTTCCCGCCCGCCGCGTGGTGATCGAGAACGGCCGGGCGACTGGCGTGGAGGTGGACCGCGGCGGTGCCGTCGAGGTGATTCGCGCCGAGCGCGAGGTGATCCTGTCGGCCGGTGCGTACGAATCCCCGAAGCTGCTGATGCTGTCCGGGATCGGCCCCGCCGCCGACCTGGCCGCCTTCGGCATCGACGTCGTGCGGGACCTTCCGGTCGGCCAGGGCCTGCAGGACCACTACATGGCGATGCTGAACTTCCGTACCGACGCCGAGTCGCTGATCAGCGCGGCCACCGCTTCGAACGCCGCGCTGCTGCAGAGCGAGGGGCGCGGCCCGCTGACGTCCAACATCGGTGAGGCCGGCGGATTCTTCCGGAGCCGTCCCGAACTGGACGTCCCCGACGTGCAGTTCCACGCCGCGCCCGTGCTCTTCCACCAGGAGGGGCTCGGCGCGGCCACCGAGCACGGCTTCGCCTTCGGCCCGCTCGTGCTCGCCCCGACCAGCCGCGGCGCGGTGACCCTGCGCTCGCCCCTTCCGGACGCCGCGCCCCGGATCGGGCACAACTACCTGGTGACGCCGGAGGACCAGGAGTGCATCGTCGCCGGGGTCCGGATCGCCCTGGACGTAGCCGCGCAGCAGGCGGTGACCGACGTCGTCACGGGACCGTTCGAAGTGCCAACCCCCGGTTCCTCCGACGCCGACATCCTCGACTGGGCGCAGCGGATCGGCCAGACGCTGTACCACCCGACGTCGACCTGCGCCATCGGCGCGGTCGTCGACCCCGAACTGCGCGTGTACGACGTGGCGGGCCTGCGGGTCGTCGACGCCTCCGTCTTCCCGACGGTGCCGCGCGGCAACACCAACGCGCCCACGATCATGGCCGCGGAGAAGGCGGCCGACCTCATCAAGGGAGTCGGAGTCGTGTGATGGCGACGTCCCGGCCCTCCACCGAGCACTCCGCTTCGGAACCGTGGCGTTGGACTCATGGACCGGCGTCGGCCGTCTGACCGCGACCGCCACCCGGGGCGCCTACCCGGGCCATACCCCCGACGACGTGCGGAGCGGCATCGGTGTCGTGCACAACGCGCTCCTCCTGGACGGGCCGGAACGCACGGTCGTGCGGGCCGCTCCGCCCCGCGCCCCGCTGGTCCGCCCTGCCCGCCTACCTGCCGTGGGCCGGCGAGCACTGGGGAAACGCGTGGATCACGTTCCAGCCGCTCACCAAGCAGTACTCGCTGGAGGTCGTCCGCGGCTCCCATCAGGGAGTCCAGTACGACGGCACCACCTTCGCGAACCCCGACGACCCGACCGAGCCCCTCTTCGGCGACGGTTCCCTGCCCCGCCTGCCGGACGTGGAAGCCGAGCGCGCGCTCGACCCCGACGCCTACGACGTGGCCTCGTGGGCGACCGAGCCCGGCGATGTCGTCGTGATCCACCCCCGCTCGCTGCACAGTGGCCCCGCCGTCGACGCCGGCTGCCCGGACCGTCACACGCTGGTCCTCCGCTTCTTCGGCGACGACGCGGTGTTCCGTACCCTGCCGGACGTGGAGGGGCACCCCCTTCGCCCGCAACGGCGTCCTCTTCGTCGAGGAGATGGCGAAGCTGAACCCGGGGGACCCGTTCCGCTCGTCCGTCTTCCGCAAGCTCGTCTGAAACGGACCCCGCCATGAGTACTCACGACATGAAGCGTCAACTGATCAACCCGCCCCCCACTCAGGCGATCCACGACACGCTGCACTTCTCGCAGGCGACACGTGTCGGTGACCTGGTCTGGGTGTCGGGACAGGTCGGGATCGACACCGCCACCCTGACGCCCGCCGACGGAGTGGAGGCCCAGACCCGGCTCGCGTTCGAAGGTGTGAAGTCCGCCCTCCGGGGCGCGGGAGCGAGCTTGGCCGACATCGTCGACCTGTCGACCTTCCACACCGACCTCCGCGGGGACATGGAGGTGTTCAGCCGGGTGAAGGACGAGTACCTCCCCAGGCTGTATCCCTCGGGGACCGCGGTCGGTGTGACCCAGCTGGCGCTCCCCGAGCTGGTGGTGGAGATACGGGCTGTCGCCGTGGTCGGCAGCGGCGACGACTGACAGCGGTGGTCTCCTGACCGTTGCGTGGCGAGGAGTTCCCGGTCGGCCGGCGCCCGGTCGGGCGGGAGCTCCCCGTTGCCGTGTGTCAGATGCGGCGCGCATTCCGAGGATGAGTGGGGCCCGCCGCACAGGAAGTCGGTTCGGCCGACTTCCCGTGCCCCGGAGCCGCGCAGAAAACGGGCCGCGCCAACCCGTCGAACGCCTCCCGGCCAGCCGGCACCAGAAGTCGGCGGGACCGACTTTTCGCGTCCCCGCCCGGCACCTCAGCCCGTCGGGGCAGTCGGCGGGGCCGGGGCAGCGGCCGGGGGCGGGGTGGTGAGGCCGGTGCCGCCGGAGGCGCCGGCGCCGGGCCAGGATTCGTCGAGGGTGCCATCGGTGCGGACGGTGTAGCGGGTGGAGGTGACCGCGCCGGTGGCGGCCACGCGTTCCTCACGGACGACGGCGCTGCCGTCCAGGCGCCAGGTGGCCGTGGCCTGCGGGTCGGCCGTCGAGGTGCGGGAGGTGGCGGCGACCGGGCTGTCCCCGGTGAAGGTGTAGAGCTGGACGAGGTCGACCGGCGCCGACCCCTCTGCCCGCCGCAGCACGACGACCGCGGCCGGCTGGCCCTTGTACCGCGCCGGCAGCACCGTGCTCAGCGCGATCTGCGGCCCGACCCCGGCCGAGTGCCCGTCCTTCAGCGCGACGGAGGCCTTGCCCGCTCCGTCGGGGTAGCTGCGGTTCGGCCAGTCCACCACCGGCCCGGGCCCCTGCGCGGGCGCCAGTGCGCCGTCCCCCGCACCACCCCGTGCAGCAGCCGCCGGAGGCGGTGTTGCCGGAAGCGGGGTCGCCGGGGCCGGGGTCGCCGTGGTCTGCTGGGCGACGTCCATCGAGATCCCGGGTACCGCCTGCTCGCCCCCGTGACCTCCGGTGTTCGCCGTCGCCGTCTGTCCGACCAGCGGCCGCATCCCCTGGTTGCCGCGGTTCTCGCAGCCCTGCGCCGCCGCGATGGCCAGCGCGACACCGATCGTCACGGTGACGAAGACCACCAGCCGCTGCCGCAGCAGCCGCTGCCGTGCCGTGCCGGGCCGCCCGCCGGGAGCCGGGGTGTGCTGCCGGTCCCGGGGCCGGGGTCGGGCCGGCGGCGGGGTCTGCGGTCGGGCCCTCAGCGGGTGGGTCACCGGTGTCGCCTCGGGCCGCTGGGGAGGTGCTGCCGGGCGTCGCGCCGAGGCTCCGGCCGCCTGCCCGCCGGGACGACCGGCGGCCGCGGCTCTGGCCCGTGCCGGAGCGGCCGGTTCGGACGAGCGCCCGGGCGCCGGGACACCCTGCCGGGCACCCTCGTGTGCAGGATCCTGCGCCGCATCGGGCGGAGCGGTCGGGGCCCCTCGCCGGGCACCGCGCCCGCCGCCACCGGCGGCAGCCGCCGCCGCACCGCGCGCCGCCAGTTCGCTGAGCCGCTCATGCAGCGCGGCCGCGCCGGGCCGTTCGGCGGGCTCCTTGGCCAGGCAGGCCCGGATCAGCGGGGCGAGCTGCGGGGGGACGGCCGACAGGTCGGGCTCCTCGTGGACGACCCGGTACAGCATCACCTCGGAGGAGGCGCCCGACCCGAACGGCGTGTCCCCGGTGAGCGCGTACGCGAGCGTCGCTCCGAAGGCGAAGACGTCGGTGGCCGGGGTGACGGCCGCGCCGCGCACCTGTTCGGGCGCGAGGAAGCCGGGGGAGCCGACCGCGGTGCCGACGTGGGTGAGGGTGCTGGCGCCGCGCGACCAGGCGATGCCGAAGTCGATGATCCGCGGGCCGCGCGGGGAGAGCAGGATGTTGGACGGCTTGAGGTCGCGGTGGACGACCCCGGCCTCGTGCACCTTGACCAGGCCGTCGGCGAGCGCCGCCCCGATCCGGGCGGCCTCGGGCCAGCTCAGCGGCCCCTCGTCGCCGACCTGCTTGTAGAGCGAGGGCCCGGGCACGTACGCGGTGGCGAGCCAGGGCCGGTCGGCCTCGATGTCGGAGCCGACGACCCGGGCGGTGCAGCCGCCCCGGATCCTGGAGGCGGCGGCGATCTCGCGTGCGAAGCGGGTGCGGAACTCCTGGTCCTCGGCGAGCTCGGCGCGGATCAGTTTGAGGGCGACGCGCTGCCCCCGGCGGTCGGAGCCGAGGTAGACCACGCCCATGCCGCCGGCCCCCAGTCGCCGGTGCAGGCGGTACGGCCCGACGATGCGGGGGTCCTCACGCCGCAGCCGCATCATCGCCATGTCTCGTTCCCCGTCAGCCTGTGGGTGAGGCCCCGTCGGTTGGGGCATCGTCAGTTCCTGTCTGGCACAGCTTACGGACTGCCCGCTGCGGTGTGCTGATACGCAACACCTCAAGCCATCGTGCGATTGTCGGATCTTGCATTGAGCTGCAGGTCGCAGGGATGCCGAATCGTTTCTCGGGGTTGCCCCTCAGGGTTCCCCCGGGGGCGGCGAATGAGCTGTCTCCCCCTCCGGTAGTACGCCTTGAGTCTGAGCGTCATCCTCCGGGATGCCCGAGGAACAGTACGACGGCATGACGCCCGAAAGGCCCCCTGACCAATAGCGTTGTGCTCAGCGGTGGACGGGGAGCTCGTCCCCCGAGGTAAGCCGTCCACCGCGCCAACTCGACCGGATCAGGAGCAGGGCCCATGGCATCGCAGCAGACGGGAACCCCCCGCCGCCGTCGGTCGGCCTTCATCCAGCCCCAGTCCGCCGAGCAGCCCACCCGGCACCCCGCCGTGGCGCTGGCCATGGCCCTGCCGTGCGCCGTGGTCCTGGTGCTGTTGTTCGGCGGGTGGGACCAAATGGCCAACCAGGCCGAAGCCGTGGCCAACCTGATCGGCCGCTGAGGAAGGAACACCAGAACGGGCACTGGTCCCCTGGGGACGGGGAGCGGTGCCGCCGGGGAGGCCGCGGCCGCGATGACACGCGGACGGGCGAGGAGCGGTCCGCAGAGCACCCCGGCAGGCGGAGATGCCGCGTACGGACGTCGGTGAGGACGACCGTACGCGGCTCTTCTCTTTTCCAGCCGCCCTCCGGCAGCACTCCGGCAGCCCTCCGGCCACCACCACCGGAACGACAAAAAGGCCGGGGCCGCGACCCATACGGATCGCGGCCCCGGCCGTTACTGTGCGCGATACTGGGATTGAACCAGTGACCCCTACCGTGTCAAGGTAGTGCTCTCCCGCTGAGCTAATCGCGCCTGATGAGGCGGTCTTGCAGCAGACCCCGGAGGGTCCGTTACTGTGCGCGATACTGGGATTGAACCAGTGACCCCTACCGTGTCAAGGTAGTGCTCTCCCGCTGAGCTAATCGCGCCTGATGAGGCGGTCTTGCAGCAGACCCCGGAGGGTCCGTTACTGTGCGCGATACTGGGATTGAACCAGTGACCCCTACCGTGTCAAGGTAGTGCTCTCCCGCTGAGCTAATCGCGCCCGATGAGGCGGTCTTGCAGCAGACCCCGAAGGATCCGACGTGCGCGATACTGGGATTGAACCAGTGACCCCTACCGTGTCAAGGTAGTGCTCTCCCGCTGAGCTAATCGCGCGGGGAGGTCACCCGGAGGAACCGGGTGAGCCTCTTGGAGGTGGAGACGGGATTTGAACCCGTGTACACGGCTTTGCAGGCCGTTGCCTCGCCTCTCGGCCACTCCACCAGGCAACACATGAAGAACGATCTTACACTGTTCTCCATCGAGCGGACGACGAGATTCGAACTCGCGACCCTCACCTTGGCAAGGTGATGCTCTACCAACTGAGCCACGTCCGCCTGTCTCCCGGGATCTTCACCGCTTTCCTGCGGCTGCGCTCCCCGGCGACGTGTTGAACTCTAGCGGATTCCCGGGCCAGCTAAAAATCCGTTCCCGCAGCGTGCCGTGGGGGTGCCCGCCGCGTGCCGTCCCGTCAGCCCTCCGGACCCGTCACCGGCCGCCACCTGCGGCGCTTCCGGACGATCATCCGCAGGCCATCCGACGCACACCCGCGCGACGCACACAGCTGCTCGTAACGCGGGGCGCGAGCCCGACCAGGCCCGCGCCCCCCGACCTACACTTCAGGCACCGCCGCCCCCAGCACCACCGCGCAGGAGAACCGTGTCCGGCCACCCCGACCCCCGCACCCCGCTCGCCCGCTTCGGCGGCCGCCTGGCCACCGGACTGCGCGACGTCACCTCGGACCCGGCCGCGCTCGACTCCTCCGGGTACTGGGCCGTCGCCTACGACTTCGAGGGCCGACTCACCTGCGCCCGCTTCGACGAGGTCCGCCCCGCCCCCGCCCCGCCCTCCGGCGCCGGCTGGCGCGGCCCGGACGCCGGCAGCTGGCACAGCTCCCTGGACCGCGCCGCCTACACCGCGGGCGTACGCCGCATCCGCGAGCACATAGCCGCCGGCGAGGTCTACCAGGCCAACCTCTGCCGGGTGCTGTCCGCGCCGCTGCCCGACCCCGGCCTCAGCGACATCGACGCCCTCACCGGCCTGCTCGCCCACGGCAACCCCGCCCCCTACGCCGGCACCATCCGGCTGCCCGAGCACGGCGTCGAGATCGCCACCGCCTCCCCGGAGCTCTACCTGCGCCGGACCGGCCGCACCGTCTCCTCCGGCCCGATCAAGGGCACCGGCCGCACCGAGGCGGATCTCCTCGACAAGGACCACGCCGAGAACGTGATGATCGTCGACTTGGTCCGCAACGACCTCGGCCGCGTCTGCGAGACCGGCACGGTCACCGTCCCCGACCTGTGTGCCGTCGAGAAGCACCCCGGCCTGGTCCACCTGGTCTCCACCGTCGAGGGCACCCTGCGCGAGGGCGACGGCTGGCCCGAGCTCCTCGCCGCCACCTTCCCGCCCGGCTCGGTCACCGGAGCCCCCAAGTCCAGCGCCCTACGGATCATCGAGGCCCTGGAGACAGCCCCGCGCGGTCCCTACTGCGGCGCCGTCGGCTGGGTCGACGCCGACCGCGGCGAGGGCGAACTCGCCGTCGGCATCCGCACCTTCTGGCTCGACCGGCAGGACCCGCAGGCACCCGTCCTGCGCTTCGGCACCGGCGCCGGCATCACCTGGGGTTCCGACCCCGAGCGCGAGTGGGACGAAACCGAACTGAAGGCCGCCCGGCTGGTCGCGATAGCGTCGGGCAGCGCAATCGACCCGACCGGGGCGTAGTCCCCACCCGCCGTCTAGGAGCAGCCCTCGATGCACAACCGCACCACGAGCTGGGTCAACGGGACGCTCGTCGACTCCGCCGACGCCGCCCTGTCCGTCCTCGACCACGGACTCACCACCGGCGACGGCGTGTTCGAGACCATGAAGGCCGTCGACGGCCAGGCCTTCGCCGTCACCCGCCACCTCGACCGGCTCACCCGCTCCGCCCGCGGCCTCGGTCTGCCCGACCCCGACCACGACCTGGTCCGCGAGGCCTGCGCCCAGGTGCTCGAAGCCAACCCCGCCCCGCTCGGCCGTCTGCGGGTCACCTACACCGGCGGCAACTCCCCGCTCGGCTCCGAGCGCGGCACCGCCGGCCCCACCCTCGTGGTCGCCCTCGGCGCCATCAACCGCCGCCCCGACGAGACCGCCGTCGCCGTCGTCCCCTGGCGCCGCAACGAGCACAGCGCCGTCGCCGGCCTCAAGACCACCTCGTACGCCGAGAACGTGGTCGCCCTGGCCGCCGCCCACCGCGCCGGCGCCTCCGAGGCCCTGTTCGCCAACACCGCAGGCCGGCTCTGCGAGGGCACCGGCTCCAATGTCTTCGTGGTCCTCGGCGGCCGCCTGCTCACCCCCACCCTCGCCTCCGGCTGCCTGGCCGGTATCACCCGGCAGCTGGTCATCGACTGGTGCGGCGCCGAGGAGACGGACCTCCCGCTCAGCGCCCTCCAGGACGCCGAGGAGATCTTCCTGACCTCCACCACCCGCGACGTCCAGGCCGTCACCCGCGTCGACGATCGCGAACTGCCCGGCACCGGGCCGGTCACCGCCAAGGCGATGGCCGTCTTTGCCGAGCGCAGCGGTGACGACCTCGACCCGTGATCCCCGTACGGACAGCGGCGACGCGCAGCGCGGATAACCTTCCCGGCTAGGGGAAGGGAGCACCACATGACCACCACGCTGCGCCCCGAGGGCCCGGAGACACCCACCATCGCCGGCGGCCGCACCAGACGCTGGCGGATCCTGGCGAACGGCCGCCCGGTCGGCGCACTGCGCACCACCTCGGCCCGGCACGGCAACCAACTCTGGGGCGAGATATCGGAGTTGGAGGTCTTCGAGGGCCGCGGCCGGGGCCGCGGCACCTTCGGCGCGCTGGCCGCTGAGGAGGTGCTGCGCAGCTGGGGCTGCACCCGGGTGGACGTGAACGTCCCCGAGCGGGCCCCGATCGCCCGCGGGCTCGCCGCGACCCTCGGCTACACCGAGCGGATGCGGAACTTGGGCAAGAGCCTGGCCACCGCCCCCGCCCTTCCCGCCGGCGTCACCGTACGCCCGATCGGCGCCGCGGAGTTCCCGGCCTGGCTCGACCGGGCGGCGGAGGGCTACGTCGCCTCGCTCATGGACTCCGGCCTCAGTGAGGAGCAGGCCCGCGCCAAGTCGCGGCTGGACCACCGGAACGTGCTCCAGCAGGGCGCCGGCAGCCCCGGCGCGGCCCTGCGCCGCCTGTACGGCGCCGACGGCGCGCCGGAGCCGCTCGGCTCGCTCTGGGTGGAGCTGAACCTGCGGGAGCTGCCGGACGGCACTCCGCTCGCCTGGGTCATGGTCGTGGAGGTGTCCCCGGCCCACCGGGGCCGGGGACACGGTCGCACCCTGATGCTGCTCGCCGAACGCGAGTGCCTGGCCGCCGGGGTGCGCGAGCTCGGCCTCAACGTCTTCTCCGGCAACGAGGTCGCCGTCCGGCTCTACGACTCGCTCGGCTACCGGGTCGTCAACCGGTGCTACGGCAAGCCGCTGTGAGGAGTCGAGGGAGCGTCAGGAAGCCTTCGCCGCCTCGATGACGGCGATGATCTCCTCCCGCAGCCCCTCCTGGCTCTGCCCGCCGTCCAGCCGCTTGCCGCCGATCACGTACGTCGGCGTGCCCTTGACCCCGATCGCCTTGCCCTCGGCCTGGTCGGAGTCCACGGTCAGCATGTGTCGGCCGTCGATGAGCGCGGTGTCGACCTCCTCGACGTCCGCCCCGACCTCCCGGGCCACCTCCAGCAGCACCTGCTGCCCGCGCGCGTCCAGCTCCTCGGTCCGGGCCAGCAGCGCCTCCACGAACGGCCACCCCAGCCCCTGGGTGAACGCCTCCTCGGCCGCCTCCGCGGCGGCGTAGGCGTGCTTGTGCTTCTCCAGCGGGAAGTGCCGCAGCTCCACGGGCAGCGCCTCGCCGTACTGCGCGCGCAGCGCCCGTACGTCGTCCAGCGCGGTGCGGCAGTCCGGGCACTGGAGGTCGCACCAGAACTCGAGACGGGGAAGGGAACCATCGATCATCCCCCCAGTGTTCCACTAGTGGGTGCCCGCCCCCGCGTGCGGTGCGCCCGAGGCCGGACCGACAGGGAGGCGCCGATGACCAGGACGACCGCAAGCGAAGAGGTGCGCCCGTGCTGACCGCGGCGATCAGCTTCCTCCTCACGGCCGGCGCAGTGGCGGTCGCGGGCCTACGGGCGTGGCGGCGGCGCTTCCGTTCGGCGACCCGCTGGTTCGCGGTGGCCCTGCTGCCCGCCGGGCTCTACCTGACCGGCCTGTTCCCGCTGGCCGGCACGATCGGCCGGGCGTTCGCCGACTGGGCGGCCAAGCTGGTCTTTGACCCCCGGGTGTGGACCGGCGTCGTGCTGCTCGGTGTCTCCGCGGTCCTGCTGGTCACCACCCGCTGGGTAGGCCGCCGCGGCGCCGTGGAGGGCGCGCCGGAGCGTCCGGCGGCCGGCCCGGCCCCCGAGCGTCCGGCGGTGGCCCCGGCGTCCAAGGCGTCGAAGAAGCCGGCGGCGGCCAAGCGCGACGACGGCCTCGGCGACTTCGCCGACATCGAGGAGATCCTCCGCAAGCGCGGAATCTGAGCAGGGCGCGTCAGGCGGAGGCCACGGTCTCCGCCGACCGCTGTCGCGCGCGGTAGGCGGCGACGTGCAGCCGGTTGCCGCAGGTGCGGCTGTCGCAGTAGCGCCGCGAGCGGTTCCGGGAGAGGTCCACGAAGACCCGGGCGCAGTCCGGCGCCTCGCACCGGCGCAGCCGCTCCCGCTCGCCCGCCATGAGGATGAAGGTCAGCGCCATGCCCAGCTCGGCCGCGAGGTGGTCGCCGAGCGCGGCGTGCGGGGCGAAGTAGTGGATGTGCCAGTCGTGGTGGTCGTGGTTGACCAGCCGGGGCGTCGTCCCGGCGGCCGCGACGATCGCGTTGACCAGCTCGGCGGCCTCGGCGGTGGACTCCGTCCCGAACACCTCGCGCAGCCGGGTCCGCAGCTCGTGCACCCGCCGCAGGTCGTCCTCGGTCAGTGAGTCGATCTCGCTGATCTCCTGGCGGACCACGAAGGCGTCCAGCGAGGCGATGTCGGGCAGCCGCTCGTCGCCGCACACCTCGGGTGCGGTGTTGAGCAGATCCACGAGGATGCTCAGCGCGCACTCGGTGTCATGGGTGATCAGCACGTTGGGGCTCCTCGCGCAGGGGGACTCCGGTACCCCGCGTCCACGGTTACCCCAGACCATACCGGCCCTTGCGGCAGAAGGGCGGCGCGTTTGTTCGAAGGCCTGTGCGGATTGCGTCAGAGTGTCCTAAAGCGGGCGCCGTCCGGGCTTGGGGCCCCGGTGTCCAGCCCCCGGTGTACGAGCCCGGGCAGCCCCGGAGGGACGACGGCGCCCGACAGCGAGGCCGGCCACCCGTACGAGTGGCCGGCTCCGCTGCCGGGCGCCTGCGGTGCTGTGGCCCCGCTCCGGTGGGAGCGGGGCTTTCACCGGCCCCGAGACCGCGTCGTGCGCGGCTGAGTCCGCTGCCGTGCCCCCGAGTAGGACGGCTGCGATGACGGCAGGGGGTGCCGCCCCACCGACAGTGGGGCTGGACCGCCTCCGGTCGGGGTCAGCTTTCGGCGAGGATGTGGGACAGCTCCCGGTCAAGGTCGAAGTGACGGTGTTCGGTGCCGGGGGGCACCGCGGCGTCCGTCCGCTTGAGGAACGACTCAAGCGCCCGGGCCGGGGCCTCCAGCAGGGCTTCTCCTTCCGGAGAGCTCAGTGCGATGCAGACCACCCCTTGCCCGTGGCTGCGCGACGGCCACACCCGGACGTCGCCGGTACCAGTGGGTCGGTGTAGCCCCTCCGCGAGGAGATCTCGGGCGAACACCCACTCCACGGTCTCGTCGGCGCCCGTGTGGAACGTGGCGTGCACGGCGTAGGGGTCGGCGGTGTCGTAGCGCAGGCCCGCGGGGACGGGCAGTGACGACTCGCTGGACACGATGAGGCGCAGGTGCAGCTCGCAGCTGACCGTGGTGTTCATAAGCGCCATGGCCTTTCGCTCAGTGTGCGCTCGGGGAATCGCACGTCGGCGAACGGACCATCCCACCTCCAAGACCGATGTAAACCCCTCTGTCCCGATTCGGGCGCGAGTCGTACCCCTTACGGCGCATTGCGGAATCGTCACGGAGTACCCGCCCGGGGCATTACCGGCGGTTCTTCTCGGCTGGTTTCCGGGTCGGCATGTACTCGGCCTGTACGAAGCGCCGAGGCGGGCCGGGAACAGGGGAGCGGGTGATGCGGTCATGCCCGACGAGTCGGGCGCGCGGTCGGGAGGTCCGGGGGAGGGGTGGCGGGTCGGGGCCGGGGCGGGCCCGGCACCCGGTCGGGCGTACGGCGGCCGGGCGCCCTGGCGCGGGGCCCCCGCCAGGAGGGTGTGTCGGAGCACCCTCCGGGATGCGGTAATGTTTTCCCTGCACCCGGGCGATTAGCTCAGCGGGAGAGCACTTCGTTCACACCGAAGGGGTCACTGGTTCGATCCCAGTATCGCCCACCGGAATGCATTGTGATATGTGAGGCCCGGCCGATTATCGGCTGGGCCTCACATGTATTTCCGGATTCCGCCTGAAGCGCCGTGGGTAATCCGGCTGAGGCCCAGTCATCTTCCGCGCGGAGCGCGAGTTCTGCGGATGTGCCAGCCCTGCCCCGGAAGGGGCGAGTTGTACGACCACCCCCGAATGGTGCTATGGTTCTTCTCGTTGCCCGGGCGATTAGCTCAGCGGGAGAGCACTTCGTTCACACCGAAGGGGTCACTGGTTCGATCCCAGTATCGCCCACCGGACAGCACGCAGGCCCTGACCAGGAAACCGGTCAGGGCCTGCGGCGCGTTCGGGAGCGCCAGCCGCTACGCCGCCGCCTCGCAGCGGTGTTCGGGCTCCAACCGACGGCCGCAGCCGCACCGGGCCGGCCGCAGCGGCCAGGACAGGTCCACCCGCTCCGGCGTCCCCGAGCGGTCGAACCAGCTCTGCAGTCCGCGCGCCTGAGCCGCGTGCCAGACCGCCTGCCGCAGGTGCAGCTCCGCCGCCGTCAGCCCGCCCAGCGCCGCCGGGTAGCGGGCGCCTATTCGCCGGGTCAGCGAGAGCGCCGCCGTCGCGTCCGCCGCCGCGTCGTGCGCCCCGGCGAGATCGACGCCGTAGTGCGCGCACAGGTCGGTCAGTGTCCGGCGACCCTTGCGGTAGCGGTCCACGTGCTTGTCCAGCACTCGCGGATCCAGCACCACCAGCCCGGCGCCGTCCAGCCCGCCGGTCAGCGTCAGCCCGTGGTGGCGGCGCAACTCCCGGTCCAGCAGCGTCAGATCGTAGGGCGCGTTCATCACCACCACCGGATGCCCGGCCCGCGCCTGCGCCGCCAGCGCGCGGGTGACCTCCGCCACCACCGTGCGGGCCGGCCGGCCGTACGCCCGGACCCGCTCGTCGGTGATGCCGTGCACCGCGCGGGCGCCGTCCGGGATCGGCACCCCCGGATCGGCGAGCCAGGTGGTGGTCTGCGCCGGTCCGCCCGGGGAGAGTTGGACGACCAGCGCGGCCGAGACGATCCGGTCGTGCTCGACGTCCACGCCGGTGGTCTCGGTGTCGAAGGAGGAGAGTGGGCCGGTGTACCAGTGCTGCTGCATGACTGCCCCTCAGGCGTGCGTTCCGCGCCCTGGTGATACCCGGTTCTGACGCCCGCTCAACCCGTTTGGCCCAGGCCCGACCGGGGATCCTGCCCAAGACTGGCCCGTTCTATTGACCGGCCCGTCCGAAACCGGACGGACCCGGAGCCGGGGGAGGCCACGGGGCGATGGCACTGACACAGCCGCAGCCCGACGGGGCGGCGGCCGCACTGCGGGGGAACCTCGCGGTCACCGCCTGCATGGAGACGCTGCAGGTCGGCTATCTGCACGCGGTCGCCGCCGCGGCCGGCTGCTCGCTCTCCCAACCGTTCCCGGACAACGGCATCGACTGGCAGGTCAGCCACGGCTCCCGGGCGCACGAGGTGGACGACGAGGTCACCATCAAGATCCAGCTCAAGGCCACCCAGCAGATCGCGCCCGACCCGGCCGGGCCGTTCTTCAGCTTCACCCTGGACAACGACCACCTGTGCAAGCTCGCCCGCGCCCGGGTCGCCGTCCCGCGCATCCTGGTCGTGATGCTGCTGCCGCGCCGGGTCGACCACTGGCTCCGGGCCCGCCCGGACGCCTTGGAGCTGCGGCACTGCTGCTACTGGGTCAACCTGGCCGGCCATCCGGTCACCGGAAAGCGGCGCACCAACGTCCGGGTGCCCACCGACAAGGTCTTCGACGACCGCGCGCTCTGCGACATCATGGCCCGGGTCGGCGCGGGCGACAGCCCGTGACCGCCCGGCCCCGGCAGCGAGGAACTGGACCCATGACCCTGTCGCACGGACCGGACGACCCGTCCCAGGCCCTGCCAGACCCGGCCACTGTCGACCCCGCGGTGCTGACCACCCTGCTCGCCCGGCACGGCTGGGTCCGACGCGGCGGCCCCGCCGCCCGGTACGGACGCTGGACCCCGCCGGACGACGAACCCGGCACCAGCCTGCTCGTCCCCGCCGGGGACGGCTTCGACGACGCCGTCGACCTCCTCACCGACGCCGTCACCGCGCTCTCCCGCTCCCGCACCCCCTCCGCCCGCTCGATCCTGCTCGCCCTCGCCGTCCCCGGCGACGAACTGCGCTGGCGCCGCGAACGGCCCGGCCCCGCCGACGCCACCCCCTGGGACGACGCCGAGCGGCTCCAGCGGGCGGCCCGCGCGATGCTCGCCGCCGGGGCCAAGGCCGGCCGGACCACGGCCGCCTACTTCGGCGCCCGGCTGGACGGCCTCGCCGGGGACTTCCTGGACCGCGTCCTGGTCGTCGAACAGGGCGTCGTCGACCAGGGCGCCGCCCTCACCGCCTACACCCCCGCTCCCGAGGGCCGGGCCGCCGTCGCCACTCTGGTCCGAGCCCTGGAGGCGCTGCGCGAGGCCGTCGACTACCGCCGGGTCAGCGGCGGGCCCGAGGCCTTCGAGAACGCCGTCCGGTCCGGGGTCAGCCGCGAACTCGTCCAGTCCGTCGAGGACCTGGTGCGCGGCGCGACTGCGGCCCGGCTCACCGTCGCCTGGTCGCCCGCCGCCGGGATCCCGGGCGGCTTCGGGGACCGCCGGATCGACCTCGACTTCTCGCCCGGCGACCTGCCCGCCCTGGCCGAGGCCGCCGAGCTGCTGGAGCGGATCGAGCCCGCCGTCGACGTCACCGTGGTCGGCGTGGTCGTCCGGCTCAAGCGCGCCGACCCGTCCGGGCCCGGCTCGATCCGACTGCGGGTGCTGGGCGGCGCCGAGGTCCGCGAACTCAAGCTGCGCCTGCCCGACCCCGACTACCGGATCGCCGCCGAGGCCCACCTCTCCGGCGTCCCGGTCCGGGTCTCCGGCCGTCTGGAGCGCCGCGACGGCTTCCGCCGGCTGACCCGGCCGCACGGCCTGGAGCTGTGCGGCTGGGACGAGGGCGACCGCGAGCAACTGCTGAAGGGGCTCCAGGACGGGGGAGACCAGACGTAGGTGCGCGGCCGGGGTGACGCTCTCGGTACCATCGTCACGCGCAGCGCAGTGTTGCGTCCTCTGAATCCAGCACGTCAGGAGAGACCGGTGACGGACGTCCGGGTAATCATCAGCCGCGAACCCGATCGGGAAGAGCGCGTGGTGACGACGGGCACTACGGCCGCCGAGCTCTTCGCCGACGACCGCTCGATCATCGCCGCCCGCGTCGGCGGCCAGCTCAAGGACCTCGCCTACGTCCTCCAAGACGGCGACGAGGTCGAGCCGGTCGCGATCGGCAGCAAGGACGGCCTCGACATCCTGCGCCACTCCACCGCGCACGTCATGGCCCAGGCCGTGCAGCAGCTCTACCCCGAGGCCAAGCTCGGCATCGGCCCGCCGGTCAAGGACGGCTTCTACTACGACTTCGACGTCGAGAAGCCCTTCCACCCCGATGACCTCAAGGCCATCGAGAAGAAGATGCAGGAGATCATCAAGCGCGGTCAGAAGTTCTCCCGCCGCGTGGTCACCGACGAGTCCGCCCGCGAGGAGCTGGCCGCCGAGCCGTACAAGCTGGAGCTGATCGGCCTCAAGGGCTCCGCCGCCACCGCCGGCGAGGGCGCCGACGTCGAGGTCGGCGCCGGCGAGCTCACCATCTACGACAACCTGGACGCCAAGAGCGGCGAGCAGTGCTGGGGTGACCTCTGCCGTGGCCCGCACCTGCCCAGCACCCGCCACATCCCGGCGTTCAAGCTGATGCGCAACGCGTCGGCCTACTGGCGCGGCAGCGAGAAGAACCCCCAGTTGCAGCGCATCTACGGGACCGCCTGGCCGACCAAGGACGAGCTGAAGGCCCACCTCGACTTCCTGGTCGAGGCCGAGAAGCGCGACCACCGCAAGCTCGGCAACGAGCTCGACCTCTTCTCCATCCCTGAGGAGATCGGCTCCGGCCTCGCCGTCTTCCACCCCAAGGGCGGCATCATCCGCCGCGCCATGGAGGACTACTCGCGCAAGCGGCACGAGGAAGAGGGCTACGAGTTCGTCTACACCCCGCACGCCACCAAGGGGAAGCTCTTCGAGAAGAGCGGCCACCTCGACTGGTACGCGGACGGTATGTACCCGCCCATGCAGCTCGACGAGGGCGTGGACTACTACCTCAAGCCGATGAACTGCCCGATGCACAACCTGATCTTCGACGCGCGCGGCCGCTCGTACCGTGAACTGCCGCTGCGCCTCTTCGAGTTCGGGACGGTGTACCGCTACGAGAAGTCCGGCGTGGTGCACGGCCTGACCCGTGCCCGCGGCTTCACGCAGGACGACGCCCACATCTACTGCACCCGCGAGCAGATGGCGGACGAGCTCGACTCGACGCTGACCTTCGTGCTCAACCTCCTTCGTGACTACGGTCTGACCGACTTCTACCTGGAGCTGTCGACCAAGGACCCGGTGAAGTACGTCGGCAGCGACGAGACCTGGGAGGAGGCCACCCGCGTCCTCGCCGCCGTGGCCGAGAAGCAGGGGCTGCCGCTGGTGCCGGACCCGGGCGGCGCGGCCTTCTACGGCCCGAAGATCTCGGTGCAGGCGAAGGACGCCATCGGTCGTACCTGGCAGATGTCGACCATCCAGCTCGACTTCAACCTGCCCGAGCGCTTCGACCTGGAGTACACCGCGGCGGACGGCTCGCGCCAGCGGCCGGTCATGATCCACCGTGCGCTGTTCGGCTCGATCGAGCGCTTCTTCGCGGTGCTGCTGGAGCACTACGCCGGCGCCATGCCGCCGTGGCTGGCCCCGGTCACCGTGACCGGCATCCCGATCACCGACGAGCACGTGCCGTACCTGCTGGAGGTCGCGGCCAAGCTGAAGAAGCACGGGATCCGGGTCGAGGTGGACACCTCGGACGACCGGATGCAGAAGAAGATCCGCAACGCGCAGAAGACCAAGGTCCCGTTCATGCTGATCGCGGGCAATGACGACGTCGAGGCAGGCGCGGTCTCCTTCCGCTACCGCAACGGTGAGCAGAAGAACGGTGTGCCGGTGGCAGACGCGGTCCAGGAGATCGTGGACGCGGTGAAGAACCGCATCCAGGTGTGAGGTAGGCCGCGCCCGAGCGGGGGTGGCCCGCCGATCCTTCAACGGATCTACGGGACAGCGTGATCGGCCCCGCCCGCGCGGGGATGCGCGGGGCAGGCTCTTGAAGAGTCTGCCCCGCGCGGCTTTGCAAGCACCGTTGGGCGAATATGCTGATCAGCATGACGACTGAGCCGGAACTGCAGCGGGGCGTCGGTGAGCCGGACGGCTTCCGCCGCCTGTGGACCCCCCATCGGATGGCGTACATCCAGGGTGAGAACAAGCCCACCGGCCCGGCTCCGGACGACGGTTGTCCGTTCTGCTCGATCCCGTCGCTGAGCGACGAGGACGGGCTGGTCATCGCCCGGGGGAGCACCGTGTTCGCGGTGCTGAACCTGTACCCGTACAACGGCGGGCACCTGATGGTGGTCCCGTACCGGCACGTGGCCGACTACACCGACCTGGACGAGGCGGAGACGGCCGAGCTGGCCGACTTCACCAAGAAGGCGATGACCGCGCTGCGGGCGGCCTCCGGGGCGCACGGGTTCAACATCGGGATGAACCAGGGCGCGGCGGCCGGCGCCGGGATCGCGGCGCACCTGCACCAACACGTGGTGCCGCGCTGGGGCGGCGACACCAACTTCATGCCGGTGGTCGGCCACACCAAGGTGCTGCCGCAGCTGCTGGCGGACACTCGGAAGATGCTGGCCGAGGCCTGGCCGCAGGGCTGAGTCGGGCGTACGTACGAAAGGGGCCTGCCGCCGAGGAGTTCGGTGGCAGGCCCCTTTCGTACGTCCGGATCAGTCGGCGTTGAACTCGTCGACCTTGTACGGGCGGCTGCCCTGCGCCTCGGACTTGATGATCGAGGTGCGGTTCTTGAAGAAGCGGTCCGCGTCCAGGTCGTGCTCCTGAAGGAACTCCAGCGTCGCGGTGTGCACCGCGTTGAGCACCGGGACGGACGCGTTGAGCGCGTTGTCGACCATGGAGCGGTTGTTCCACGCGGTGGCGACCCAGGAGTGCCGCAGTCCGAAGGGCTCGGGCAGGCCGAGGCCGCCGCCGAGCCAGCCGAGCAGGCCGGGCATCCGGTAGAAGGGGGCGCGGACGGCCTGGCGGACCACCTCGTCGTTGTCGATCAGGGGCAGCTTGACGGTGCGCTCCTCCCAGAACTTCACCGTCTTGGCGATCGTCTTCTCCTTGTCCTTCGGCTTGTCGAAGAAGACGCCCTTGACCGGGCCGAGCGCGTAGCCGGCCACCGAGATGCTCAGCACGTTGGCCAGCAGGGTCACCGTGACGGTGAAGGTGATGACCAGCTTGCCGTCGTGGGTGATGAACTGGGTGGCCAGGTAGTGCCGGGGGCCGCCGGGGAAGGTCTGCTTGTCGGCGATGCTCTGCACGGCGAAGTCGCGCATCCGGTCGCCGTCCATGTCGGCGTTGCCGGGGCGGCTGATCTCGTCGGCGCCCTCGCTGACGTCGAAGACCACCCACTGCTTGATGTTGACGTTGGGGATGCCGCTGTTGGCGACGTGGCTGACGCCGAGGCCCTTGAGGTGGGCGGAGATCCGGCGGACCAGGTCCCAGGGGTGGAAGGCACGGAAGTCGGCGTGGCCCTCGGCGGGGTGCAGGGTGTCGGCCAGGCGCCACTCGCCCCAGCGGCGGCCGGCGCCGAGGATGCCCTTCGGACCGGCGTAGTGGTGGACGTTGGTCTCCTGCTCGGCGTCCAGGCGGCCGAGCTTGTCGCGCAGGTCGTTGGCCTTCTTGTCCAGGTCGTCGCGGGGGACGGCCTTGGCCACGGTGGCGGCGACCGCGCTGCCCTCGACCAGGTCCTGCCAGCGGGCGCGCAGGTCCTTGGCGAAGCGCTCGACGATCCGGCGGGCGAGGTACCAGCCGATCACCGGGGCGAGCATGGTGATCCGCAGGTAGACGCCCAGGACGCCGGCGGCCGGGGGGCGCAGTGCGAGCAGGATCGCGAGGGCGGAGGCCGCGATCAGGGCGAGGCCGCCGTAGACGTCCGCGCCGCGGGTGTTGTCCCGCTTGAGCCAGGCACGCAGTTGGAAGGCGCCGAGCCAGATCAGGGTGCCGGGGAGGAAGAGCAGGCCGGTGACGACGGTGACGGTGCTGAGCTGCCGGTCGCGAGCGCTGCGCAGTTCGTCGGCGGCCAGGCAGTGTTCGACGACCTGGCGGGTGTCGACGCCGAAGGAGGGGACGAGGGGCTTGCGGTCGCCGCCGAGGGCGCGGGAGATCAGCGCCTTGCTGAAGGCCTCGCCGAGGTTGGGGCGGAAGAGTGCGAAGCGGCCCTTCTTCACCTTGGCGTCGGTGACGTCCTCGACGAACTTGCCGATCTCGCCGTCCCGGTAGGCGGCTGAGGAGAGCGCCTGGGTGACGGCGGTCTGCGGGCCGGCGTCGGTCCGGGGTATCTGCGCACCCGGGGTCATGTCGAGTGTGGTCACGGTGGCGTCCCCTCCTCCCCTTGTCAGCGGCAGGTTACCGTGCCGTGGCACCCCCGCGCGGATGATCGTCTGAAGTACCGTCACAAACCGTCACGATCGAGCCGCACCCGGCCTGAGAGGCATGATGCCCAGCTTCGGCCTGGTCGATACCCGCCTGATCCGGCCGTGTCGGGGTGGAGGAGGATGGAGGGCGAAGGTATGACGAAGGGGGCTGCTGTGAAGGATCCGGTGCTGGTCTTCGACGGGGACTGCGCGTTCTGCTCGTCCTGCGTGCGGTGGGGGGAGAAGTACCTGCGGCAGACGTTGGCCTCGGGGGGCTGGGAGGCGGTGCCGTTCCAGTTCGCGGAGTTGTCGGAGCTGGACGCGCTCGCGGGCGGCCTGGGTGAGGTGTCGGCCGAGCGGGCCGAGCGCGAGGTGCTGTGGGTGACGCCGGCGGGCCGGGTGTACGGGGGCGCGCAGGCGGTGGCGCGGCTGTTGATGCGCTCCGGGGGCGCGTGGGCGTACCTGGGGGCGGTGTTGACCCTCGCGCCGGTGCGGCCGGTGGCGGCCCTGGCGTACCGCTGGGTGTCGCGCAACCGGCACCGGATGCCGGGGGGTACGGCCGCGTGTGCGCTGCCGCGGCGTACCGGGGCCGCTCAGTCGGTGTAGCGCTCGGCCAGGGCGGTGGGCATGGGTTCGTGGCGCAGGTAGGCGCGGGAGAACTCGGCGGTGCCGTGGGTGAGTGAGCGCAGGTCGACCGGGTAGCGGGCGAGTTCGAGTTCGGGGACCTCGGCGCGCAGCAGGGTGAGGCTCGGCCCGCCCGTCTCCGTGCCGAGGACCCGACCGCGGCGGGCGGAGAGGTCGCCGAGGACGGCGCCGAGGTACTCGTCGGGCAGCAGGACGCTGACGGCGGCGACGGGTTCGAGCAACCGGATGACGGCGTGCTCGGCGGCGTCGCGCAGGGCGAGGGCGGCGGCGTTCTGGAAGGAGGCGTCGGAGGAGTCGACGGAGTGCGCCTTGCCGTCGGTGAGGGTGACCCGGACGTCGACGAGCGGGTGGCCGGTGGCGACGCCCTTGGCGAGTTGGGCGCGGATGCCCTTCTCGACCGAGGGGATGAAGTGCTTGGGGACGGCGCCGCCGACGACGTGTTCCTGGAACTCGAAGCCGGAGCCGGCCGGCAGGGGTTCGACCTCCAGGTCGCAGATGGCGTACTGGCCGTGGCCGCCGGACTGTTTGACCAGGCGGCCGTGGCCGGCGGCGGCGGTGCCGAAGGTCTCGCGCAGGGCGACCTTGGGCTCGACGGTGTCGACGTGGACGCCGTGGCGGGTGCGCAGCCGGTCGAGGACGACCTCGGCGTGGGCCTCGCCGGTGCACCAGAGGACCAGCTGGTGGGTGTCGGGGTTCTGTTCCAGGCGTAGGGCCGGGTCCTCGGCGGTGAGCCGGGTGAGGGCCTGGGAGAGCTTGTCGTCGTCGGCCTTGCTGTGCGCCTCGACGGCGATGGGCAGCAGGGGTTCGGGGAGGGTCCAGCCGTCGAGTTCGACGGGGTGGCCGGGCTCGTGGACGGTGTCGCCGGCCCGGGCGGTGGTGAGTTTGGCGGCGCAGACGAGGTCGCCCGCGATGGCGTGCGGGACGGGCCGCTGGAGTCTGCCGAAGGGGCTGGTGAGGCCGGTGACGCGCTCGTCGCCGTTCTGGTCGGCGGTGTGGGCGGGGCCGACCAGGTGGATCTTGGTGTCGGGGCGCAGGGTGCCGGCGTACACGCGCAGCAGGCTGATCCGGCCGACGTAGGCGTCGCCGGTGACGCGGACGACCTGGGCGGCGAGCGGGGCGTCGGGGTCGCAGTCGGGGGCGGGGCGGGTGCGTTCGGTGGGGTCGGGGAAGGCGTGGGCGATGAGGTCGAGGAGTTCGGCGGCGCCGAGGCCGTTCTCGCTGGTGGGGACGGCGGGGTGGAGGGTGCAGGCGAGGACTTCGCGGCGCAGGCCGGCTTCGAGGGAGTCGGTGTCGAGGGTGTCGCCGGAGAGGTAGCGCTCCATGAGGGCGTCGTCCTGGCCGGAGATGGCCTCGACGAGGCTGTCGTGGGCGGGGCCGGTGTCGGGGAGCGGGGCGGCGTCGCCGTAGGTGTCACCGGTGAGCAGGTCCACGCTGCCGTCGGGGTGTCCGTTGTGGAGGACGGGCAGGAAGAGCGGGCGCAGGGTGTCCGGGCCGAGTCCGAAGGCGTCGTGGCAGGCGGTGAGGATGTCGTCGAAGCCGGTGCGGGCGAGGTCGAGTTTGGCGACGGCGATGGCGCGCGGGATGTCTTCGGCGGCGCACTCGCGCCAGAGCGCGCGGGTGGGGGCGGTGACCGGGTCGGTGGCGGAGACGACGAAGACGGCGGCGTCGGCGGCGTGCAGGGCGGCGCGCAGGTCGGCGGTGAAGTCGGGGTGGCCGGGCGGGTCGATCAGGTTGATCTTGACGCCCTTCCATTCGAGCGGGAGCAGCGAGAGCTGGACGGAGCGCTGCTGCTGGTGCTCGATCTCCTCGTGGTCGGAGACGGTGGTGCCGTCCGTGACGCGTCCGGCGCGGCCGGTGGCTCCGGCGGCGAGGGCGAGGGATTCGGCGAGGGTGGTCTTGCCCACACCGCTGGAGCCGATGAGGACGACGTTGCGCAGGTCCCGGGGGCCGGTGACGGCGGGCGCCTGACCGGCTCGTGCCGTGCTGCGGTCGGGCATCGGGGTCTCCTCCCGTAGCGCCGAGGCTGTCTTTGGCAGTCTAGGGTCGGGTGTCGCGTCGGCGCGTGTCGTGCGGGTGATCGGTGACCGTCCGTGTGTGGGCCGTGGTCGGTGTGCCGTCCGGCGGTGCGTGCGCCGGAGCGTGTCCCCGGCGTGGCTACGATGGGTGCGCCGGGCGGGCTCATTCGTCCGGCCGTCTGCTGCGCGCGCTGCGCCAGGCGGGTACCTGGGAGATCGGAGCGGCTGGGAAGGCCATGCTCAACAAATACGCGCGTGCCTTCTTCACACGTGTTCTGACCCCGTTCGCCGCGTTCCTGATCCGGCTGGGCGTGAGCCCGGACGCCGTGACGCTGATCGGTACCGCCGGCTCGGTGGCCGGTGCGCTGGTGTTCTTCCCGCGTGGGGAGTTCTTCTGGGGCACCATCACGATCACGCTGTTCATCTTCTCGGACCTGGTGGACGGGAACATGGCCCGTCAGCTGGGTCGGAGCACCAAATGGGGGGCCTTCCTGGACTCCACGCTGGACCGGGTCGCGGACGCGGCGATCTTCGGCGGTCTGGCGATGTGGTACGCGGGCAAGGGCGACAACAACCTGCTGTGCGCGGTGGCGATCTTCTGCCTGGCCAGCGGCCTGGTGGTGTCGTACACCAAGGCGCGGGCGGAGAGCCAGGGCCTGCCGTGCGACGTGTCGGGGCTGGTGGAGCGGGCCGAGCGGCTGGTGGCCAGCCTGGTGGCGGCCGGGGTCGCGGGTCTGCACAAGTTCGGGGTGCCGTACGTAGAGTGGCTGCTGCCGGTGGCGCTGTGGCTGGTGGCGGCGGGCAGCCTGGTGACGGTGTTCCAGCGGATGCTGACCGTGCGCCGGGAGGCGTTCGAGGCCGACCGAGCGGCGGCCGGGAGCTGATGGGGGGCGTCCTGCGGTGACGGACCGACTGGTGTACTGGGCGTACGCGCTGGGGTGGGCGGTGCTGAAGCACCTGCCGGAGCCGGTGGCACGGGGCCTGTTCGACCGGCTGGCGGACTACGCGTGGCGCCGGCGCGGCAAGCGGGTGCTCCAGCTGGAGGCCAACCTGCGCCGGGTCCGTCCGGGGCTGGACGAGGCCGCGCTGCGGTCGCTGTCTCGGGCCGGGATGCGCTCGTACCTGCGGTACTGGATGGAGTCCTTCCGGCTGCCGGTGTGGAGCCGGGCCAGGGTCGCCCGGGACGTCCAGGTGGAGGGCTTCGAGAACCTTCGGGGCGCGCTGGAGGCCGGGCGGGGCGCGGTGATAGCCCTGCCGCACATGGGCAACTGGGATCTGGCGGGCACCTGGGTGGCGCAGCAGGGCTACCCGTTCACCACGGTCGCCGAGCGGCTGAAGCCGGAGCGGCTGTTCGACCGGTTCGTCGCGTTCCGGGAGGGCCAGGGCATGGAGGTCCTGGCGCTGACCGGCGGTTCGGTGAACGTGATCGGCACGCTGGCGCGGCGGCTGCGCGAGGGCCGGCTGGTCTGCCTGGTGGGGGACCGGGACCTGTCGGAGGCGGGCCTGGAGGTGTCCTTCTTCGGTGAGGCGACCCGGATGCCGGCCGGGCCGGCGGCGCTGTGCCAGCGGACCGGGGCGGCGCTGCTGCCGGTGACGCTCTGGTACGACGGCCCGGTGCTGCGGGCGCGGATCCACCCCGAGGTGGTGGTGCCCGAGGAGGGCGACCGCAAGGCGCGGACCCTGGCGATGACCCAGGCGATGGCGGACGTGTGGGAGCTGGGCATCCGGGAGCACCCGCAGGACTGGCACATGCTGCAGAGGTTCTGGCTGGCCGACCTGCCGGTCCGTGAGACGGTGAAGGGGTCGCCCGCGGTGCGCGCGGAGGCGGCGCCGGAGCCCGCTGCCGAGGCCTCCGGGGCCTGAGCCCGCCCCGTACGACTTGTCCCGAAGGAGCTTGAGGAACCCGTGAAGATCGGCATCGTCTGCCCGTACGACTGGGACGTCCCCGGTGGGGTGCAGTTCCACATCCGGGACCTGGCCGAGCACCTGATCGGTCTGGGCCACCGGGTGTCGGTGCTGGCGCCGGCCGAGGACGACGAGGCGCTGCCGCCGTACGTGGTCTCGGCCGGGCGGGCGGTGGCGGTGCCGTACAACGGCTCGGTGGCGCGGCTGAGCTTCGGCATCCTGTCGGCCGCGCGGGTGCGGCGGTGGCTGCGCGAGGGCCGCTTCGACATCCTGCACGTGCACGAGCCGGCCTCGCCGAGCCTGTCGATGCTGGCCGCCTGGTCGGCCACCGGGCCGATGGTGGGCACCTTCCACACCTCGAACCCGCGCTCCCGGGCGATGATCGCGGCCTCGCCGATCCTGCAGCCGGGCCTGGAGAAGATGCGGGCCCGGATCGCGGTGTCGGAGTACGCCCGGCGCACCCTGGTGGAGCACCTGGGCGGGGACGCGGTGGTGATCCCGAACGGCGTGGACGTCGGCTTCTTCGCGGACGCCGAGCCGGACGGGCGCTGGACGGGCAACGCGGCCGCGGGGGAGCCGGGCACGATTGGCTTCATCGGCCGGATCAACGAGCCGCGCAAGGGCCTGCCGACGCTGCTGGCGGCGCTGCCGAGGATCCTGGCCGAGCGGCCGGGGGTGCGGCTGCTGGTCGCGGGCAAGGGTGACGAGGAGGAGGCCGTCGCCGGCCTGGCGCCCGAGGTCCGCGAGCAGGTGGAGTTCCTCGGGATGGTGTCCGACCGGGAGAAGGCCCGGCTGCTGCGCAGCGTGGACCTGTACGTGGCGCCGAACACCGGCGGGGAGAGCTTCGGGATCATCCTGGTCGAGGCGATGTCGGCGGGCGCGCCGGTGCTGGCCAGCGACCTGGACGCGTTCAAGCAGGTGCTGGACGGTGGGGACGCCGGGGAGCTGTTCCCGGTGGAGGACGCGGACGCGCTGGCCCGTACGGCGCTGCGGCTGCTGGGCGACCCGGCGCGGCTGGAGGAGCTGCGCAAGGCGGCCTCGCGGCACGTGCGGCGGTTCGACTGGTCGACGGTGGGCGCGGACATCCTGGCGGTGTACGAGACCGTGACGGCCGGGCAGGCGGCGGTGGTCGAGGAGGACGTGCGCTCCGCCCCGAGCCGAAAGGCGCGCCGGTGACGAAAGGGAGAAGCGACCAGCGAGGCACGAGCGCCGGAGCGCCGACCGTCGGCACCGGGTCCGAGCGCCCCGGAGGCGAGCGGGCGAGTCACGTCAGACGCGGCCGGTTCGGCCTGGCCAGGGACTGACGGACGGGCCGGTCGGCGGGCCACCGGCAGTCGGTCGGTGGTGGCGGGGCCCGCGGAGCGGCCGGATGTTCGTGGCGTTAGGGTCGGGCGACCGCACCACCGCGATTCCTGGGGGCAACGATGCCGCAGATCTCCGTCGACTACTCCGCCGACCTGGCCGGTACCTTCGACCGGGCGTCGCTCGGCCTGGCGATCAACCGGCTCGCGGAGGAGACCATCGACGCGAAGCCGGAGTCGTGCAAGACGGTGTTCCGCCGGAGCGAGCTGCTCGTCGTGGGGACGACCGGGACCCCGGCCGACGCGCAGGTCTTCGTGGAGTTCCAGATCTTCCCCGGCCGCACGCCGGAGGCGAAGGCGGCGCTGAGCGAGGGCGTCCTGGCGCTGCTGGCCGAGCACGTGAAGCCGGAGCCCGGGGTGCGGCTGTTCACCGCCGTGAACATCGCGGACATCGATCGGGAGAGCTACCGCAACGCGACCGCCCGGGGGTGAGCCGGTGACACCCGGTAACGTAGCGGCCCGTGACTACCTGGATCTGGGCCGGCGTGGCCGTGGTGCTGTTCGGCATGTACCTGAGTTGGACGGCCGGGCGCTTGGACCGGCTGCACGCCCGGATCGACGCCGCGCGGGCGGCGCTGGACGCGCAGCTGGTCCGTCGGGCCTCGGTGGCGATGGAGCTGGCGACGTCCTCGCTGCTGGACCCGGCGGCCTCGCTGCTGCTGTTGGACGCGGCGCACGCGGCCCGGCAGGCCGACGACGAGCAGCGCGAGGTGGCGGAGAGCCAGCTGAGCCTGGCGCTGCGGGCGGTGTTCGAGGAGCCGGAGCAGGTGGCGGCGCTGATGGCCGAGCCGGGCGGCGAGGACGCCGTTCGTGATCTGACGGCCGCGGTACGCCGGGTGCCGATGGCCCGCCGGTTCCACAACGACGCGGTGCGGGCGGCGCGGGCGGTGCGCGAGCACCGGCTGGTGCGCTACTTCCGGCTGGCGGGGAAGGCGCCGTTCCCGCTGGCCTTCGAGATGGACGACGCTCCGCCGCCCGCGCTCACCCCCGAGGGGGCACCTGCTTAGGCTGTCCCCGGATACGGCCCGTTTGTCGCATCCCGTCGTCCGGGCTGGACTGGGTGGCACATGGAGGGGCCACCCGTTCCGCCTACCATAGGGCGATAGCACTGGTTCATCTTCGAGTGAGGTCTCACGTGTCCACCACCCCCACCACCGCAGACCAGCCGCAGATCGGTACCGCCCGGGTCAAGCGCGGCATGGCCGAGCAGCTCAAGGGCGGTGTGATCATGGACGTGGTCAACGCCGAGCAGGCGAAGATCGCCGAGGACGCCGGCGCGGTGGCCGTCATGGCCCTGGAGCGGGTTCCGGCCGACATCCGCAAGGACGGCGGCGTGGCCCGCATGTCCGACCCGAACATGATCGAGGAGATCATCAACGCGGTCTCCATCCCGGTGATGGCCAAGTCCCGCATCGGCCACTTCGTCGAGGCCCAGGTCCTGCAGTCGCTCGGTGTCGACTACATCGACGAGTCCGAGGTGCTGACCCCGGCCGACGAGGTCAACCACTCCGACAAGTGGGCCTTCACCACCCCCTTCGTCTGCGGCGCCACCAACCTGGGCGAGGCCCTGCGCCGCATCGCCGAGGGCGCGGCCATGATCCGCTCGAAGGGCGAGGCCGGCACCGGCAACGTCGTCGAGGCCGTCCGCCACCTGCGCCAGATCAAGAACGAGATCGGCCAGCTGCGCGCCCTGGACCACAACGAGCTGTACGCCGCCGCCAAGGAGCTGCGCGCCCCGTACGAGCTGGTCAAGGAGGTCGCCGAGCTCGGCAAGCTGCCGGTGGTGCTGTTCTCCGCCGGTGGCGTGGCCACCCCGGCCGACGCCGCGCTGATGCGCCAGCTGGGCGCCGAGGGCGTCTTCGTCGGCTCCGGCATCTTCAAGTCGGGCGACCCGGCCAAGCGCGCCGCCGCCATCGTGAAGGCCACCACCTTCTACGACGACCCGAAGATCATCGCGGACGCCTCCCGCAACCTGGGCGAGGCCATGGTCGGCATCAACTGCGACACCCTGCCGGAGACCGAGCGCTACGCCAACCGCGGCTGGTAATCACCCCTCCCGCCCGTAGATCGGCTCAGGCCCGCCGCGGCGCCCAGGCGCGCGGCGGGCCGTGCCGCGTATTTCCGTAGTAACGATCGATTGAGGTTGAAGACCGTGAGCACTCCAGTCATCGGCGTCCTCGCCCTGCAGGGCGACGTCCGCGAGCACCTGGTGGCGCTGGCCGAGGCCGACGCGCTCGCCCGTCCGGTGCGCCGTGCCGAGGAGCTGGCCGAGGTCGACGCGCTGGTGATCCCCGGCGGGGAGTCCACCACCATGTCCAAGCTGGCGCTGCTGTTCGGCGTGATGGACCCGGTGCGTGAGCGGGTCGCCGCAGGGATGCCGGTGTACGGCACCTGCGCGGGCATGATCATGCTGGCCGACAAGATCCTCGACGGTCGGGAGGACCAGGAGGCCGTCGGCGGCATCGACATGACGGTGCGCCGCAACGCCTTCGGCCGCCAGAACGAGTCCTTCGAGTCCGGGATCGCCTTCAAGGGCCTGGACGACGCGCCGGTGCACGGCGTCTTCATCCGCGCCCCCTGGGTCGAGGCGGTCGGCGCGGGTGTCGAGGTGCTGGCCGAGCTGCCCGCCGCGGACGGTCCGGAGGCCCGGATCGTGGCGGTGCGCCAGGGCAACCTGCTGGCCACCTCCTTCCACCCGGAGCTCACCGGCGACCACCGCGTGCACGCCTACTTCGTGCGGATGGTCGAGGAGCACCTCGCCGCCCGGTAGGGCATCCGTAGCCGTGTGCGCCTTACCGGTGACGACACCGGTAAGATCTCATCTGTTTCATTTCCATTTGGCGACGTAAAGGAGCTGGCGATGTCCGGCCACTCTAAGTGGGCTACCACCAAGCACAAGAAGGCCGTGATCGACGCCAAGCGCGGCAAGCTCTTCGCCAAGATGATCAAGAACATCGAGGTGGCGGCGCGCACCGGCGGTCCCGACCCGGCGGGCAACCCGACCCTCTACGACGCCATCCAGAAGGCGAAGAAGAGCTCGGTCCCGATCGACAACATCAACCGCGCCGTCAAGCGCGGTGGCGGTCTGGAGGCCGGCGGTGCCGACTACCAGACCATCATGTACGAGGGCTACGGCCCGAACGGTGTCGCCGTCCTGATCGAGTGCCTCACCGACAACCGCAACCGCGCCGCCTCCGACGTGCGCGTGGCGATGACCCGCAACGGCGGCTCGATGGCCGACCCGGGCTCGGTGTCGTACCTGTTCACCCGCAAGGGTGTCGTGATCGTCCCCAAGGCCGACGGCGTGGACGAGGACAAGCTGTTCGAGATCGTCCTCGATCAGGACCCGGAGGAGATCAACGACCTCGGCGACTCCTTCGAGATCGTCTCCGAGGCCTCCAAGATGGTCGACGTGCGCACCGCGCTGGTCGACGCCGGCGTCGACTACGACTCGGCCGAGGCCAACTTCCTCCCGAGCATGCAGGTCGAGCTGGACGTCGACGGCGCCCGCAAGATCCTCAAGCTGATCGACGCGCTCGAGGACAGCGACGACGTGCAGAACGTCTTCGCCAACTTCGACATCTCCGACGAGGTCGGTGCGCAGCTCGACGCCGAGTAACACGGCATCGATCGATCGATCGATGGCGAGTGATCGTTCTCACTGCCCGGCCCGGTGGTCCCAGGACCGCCGGGCCGGTGTCGTCGGCGGGGTTGTCGGACCCGGACGGTAGCCTTCGCAGGTCGTCGGCGAGTGGCGAATCACAGAGAGGCGGGGCGTGAGGTGCGGGTGCTGGGTGTGGACCCAGGGCTGACCAGGTGCGGGGTCGGCGTGGTCGAGGGCGCGCCGGGCCGGCCGCTGCGGATGGTCGGGGTGGGCGTGGTGCGCACGTCCGCCGAGGCCGAGATCGGGCAGCGGCTGCTGCTGGTCGAGGAGGGGATCGAGGGCTGGCTGGACGAGCACCGGCCCGATCTGGTCGCCGTCGAGCGGGTCTTCGCCCAGCACAACGTCCGGACCGTGATGGGGACGGCCCAGGCCAGCGCGGTCGCGATGCTCTGCGCCACCCGGCGCGGCATCCCCGTCACCCTGCACACCCCCAGTGAGGTCAAGGCCGCCGTCACCGGTTCGGGCCGGGCGGACAAGGCGCAGATCACGGCCATGGTGCAGCGGCTGCTGCGGCTGGACGCCCCGCCCAAGCCCGCCGACGCGGCCGACGCGCTGGCGCTGGCCATCTGCCACATCTGGCGCGGCGGGGCGACCAACCGCCTGGAGGCCGCGGTCAAGGCCGCCCGCTCCACATCGCGCCCCATGACTCTGAAAGCCCCCTCTACTTCTGTGAAAGGCAGGCTCCGGTGATCGCCTTCGTGCAGGGCCCTGTGGCGGCCATCTCCTCCGGCGTCGCGGTGGTCGAGGTCGGCGGGGTCGGCATGGCCGTGCAGTGCACCCCGAACACCCTGGCCGGCCTGCGGCTGGGTGAGCCGGCCCGGCTGGCGACCTCGCTGGTGGTCCGGGAGGACTCGCTCACCCTGTTCGGCTTCGCGGACGACGACGAGCGCTCGGTGTTCGAGATCCTGCAGGCCGCGCCGGGCGTCGGCCCCAAGCTGGCGCAGGCGATCCTCGGCGTGCACAGCCCGGACGCGCTGCGCGCCGCGGTCGCGGGCGGGGACGAGAAGGCGCTGGTCGCCGTGCCGGGCATCGGCAAGGCGAAGGCGGCCAAGCTGCTGCTGGAGTACAAGGACAAGCTGGGCGCCCCGCACGGCGCGGTGCCCGCGCAGAAGCCGATCGCCGCCGGCCCGGCGCCGTGGAGCGAGCAGCTGCACTCCGCGCTGACCGGCCTCGGCTACGCCCCGCGTGAGGCGGACGAGGCGGTCGCGGCCGTCACCCCGGAGGCGGAGGCGCAGCAGACGCCGGACGTGGGCGCCCTGCTCCGGCTGGCGCTGCGCGGCCTCAACCGCGCCCGCTGAATCCCCCTGACGATCTGTCTGTTTGTCGACAACGGAGACTTTGGAGCCCGCGAGGATGTACGACTCGGAACCTGCGGACCGGCTGGTCACGGCCGCCGCCGACGGCGAGGACCAGGCGGTGGAGGCGGCGCTGCGCCCCAAGCTGCTGGACGAGTTCATCGGCCAGGAGCGGGTGCGCGAGCAGCTGTCCCTGGTGCTCCAGGCCGCCCGCAAGCGCGGCAGCGCGCCCGACCACGTGCTGCTGAGCGGCCCTCCGGGGCTCGGCAAGACCACCCTGTCCATGATCATCGCCGCCGAGCTGGGCGCCCCGATCCGGATCACCTCCGGCCCGGCCATCCAGCACGCGGGCGACCTCGCGGCGATCCTCTCCTCGCTCACCGAGGGCGAGGTGCTCTTCCTCGACGAGATCCACCGGATGTCCCGGCCGGCCGAGGAGATGCTCTACATGGCGATGGAGGACTTCCGGGTCGACGTGATCGTCGGCAAGGGCCCGGGTGCCACCGCCATCCCGCTGGAGCTGCCGCCCTTCACCCTGGTCGGCGCCACCACCCGGGCCGGGCTGCTGCCGCCCCCGCTGCGCGACCGCTTCGGCTTCACCGGACACATGGAGTTCTACGCCCCGAACGAGCTGCAGCGGGTGGTGCACCGCTCGGCCGCCCTGCTGGACGTCGAGATAGACCCGGCCGGCGCGGCCGAGATCGCCGGGCGCTCGCGTGGCACCCCGCGCATCGCCAACCGGCTGCTGCGCCGGGTGCGCGACTACGCCCAGGTGCGGCACGACGGCCAGGTCAGCGCCGAGATCGCCGCCCAGGCGTTGGACGTCTACGAGGTGGACGCCCGTGGCCTGGACCGGCTGGACCGCGCGGTGCTGGACGCACTGCTGCGGCTGTTCGGCGGCGGGCCGGTCGGTTTGTCGACACTCGCGGTCGCCGTGGGGGAGGAGGCCGAGACGGTCGAGGAGGTGGCCGAGCCCTTCCTGGTCCGCGAGGGCCTGCTCGCCCGCACCCCGCGCGGGCGGATCGCCACCGCCGCCGCCTGGCAGCACCTCGGCCTGACTCCACCGGTACAGACCCCGCCGGTCCAGACCACCCGCGGCGCGGCGACGGCCCAGCCGGAGCTGTTCCCGGCGGACGGAAGTTGACCGGCATGGGCTGAACGGGTGAGAGGTGTCCACCGGTTCCCGGCGCCCGGCCAGGCGCCGCAGGGCGGGGAGGAGCCAGGGGAGAAGTCCGGGGAAACTGTGCAGGCCGAGGGTCGCCACTTTCGGCGGCAGGATGCGATGCTTGGCGTTGTCCGATCAGTTCGGGGTCGCCTAGACTCCGCCGGACCGCCCCTCTCACCTGACGGGCCGACCCATACCACACAGGCCGCCGGCCGGCGGCCCGTAAAGGACCCTGGCTGCAGTGAACCTCATCATCCTTCTCCTCCCGATCATCGCGATCGTGCTCATGTTCCGGTCGCAGAAGAAGCGCCAGTCGCAGATGCAGCAGATGCAGACCGCGCTGGAGCCCGGGGCGGGGGTGCGCACCATCGGCGGCCTGTATGCCCAGGTGAAGGCGGTCAACGACGAGACCGTCGAGCTGGAGATCGCTCCCGGCGTGGTCACCCACTTCACCAAGAGCGCCATCGCGGCCGTCCTGGACCCCCAGGAGTACGACGCGATCATCAACGGTCGCCCCGGCGATGACGAGCTGCCCGAGACCGAGGCCGAGGACGCGGACGCCGCGCCGGTCGAGGACAAGGCGCTGTCGCTCACCAAGGACAGCGCCGAGAAGGGCGATGCCGAGGGCGGGGCTCCCGCGAGCAAGTAGTACGGCCGGGCAACCCGCCCGGCCGCGCGGCGCAGTGCCGCGAGCCCACAGGACCTCAGGGCCGCAGAACCGCCATGCCCCCGTCCCGCCACGAGCCGGACGGGGGTCCGGTCGGGGAGGTGGCATGGACAGGGAGAAACGAGCAAGGTGGCAACACCCAAGTCGCGCCCGCGCGACGGCTACCCAGGACGGGCGCTGGCCCTCATCCTGGTCGTCACCGTCGGACTGGTCGCCCTCATGTTCGGGACGGGCAACACCAAGCCCCGGCTCGGAATCGACCTCGCCGGTGGTACCAGCATCACGCTGACCGCGAAGTCGACCGACCCCAAGGCGGTCAACAAGTCCAACATGGACATCGCCGTCGGGATCATCGAGCGCCGGGTCAACGGAATGGGTGTCTCCGAGGCGGAGGTCCAGACCCAGGGCTCGGACACGATCATCGTGAACATCCCCAAGGGCGGCGACAAGCAGAACGCGGCGGACCAGGTCGGTACCACCGCGAAGCTGTTCTTCCGTCCGGTCCTGGCCGTGGCGCCCAGCGGCGTCACCCCGCCCGCGCCCACCGGCACCCCGTCCGCCGGCGCCACCGGTACCCCGAGCGCCGCCCCCTCGGGCAGCGCCACCCCGTCGGCCACCGCCTCGGCCTCGGCGGGCGCGAGCTCCTCCGCCAGCCACGCGCCGACCGCCTCGGCGAGCGCCACCAAGCAGGGCCGCGCCGTCGGTGAGGCCCTGGCCGCCGAGGGCGCCAGCCCGTCGGCCGCCGCCACCGGCGCGAGCACCGCCCCGTCCGCCGCCGCCACCGGCTCCGCGGCTCCGGCCGCCAGCGGCGCCCCGAGCGCCCAGGCCACCCAGCCGAGCGCCGCCGACCTGAGCGCCGCGATGACCCAGGGCACCGTCCCGCCGGAGCTCCAGACCGCCTTCGCCAACCTCGACTGCTCCAAGCCCGAGGTCCGCGCCGCCCAGACCGGTGCCGAGGACAAGGCCATGGTGGCCTGCTCCCAGAAGGCCGAGCACGGCTACTACGAGAAGCTGGCCCTCGGCCCCGCGGCCGTGAAGGGCGCGGACATCTCCAAGGCCCAGGCGGGCCTCGACACCCAGACCGGCGGCGGCTGGCAGGTCCAGCTGCAGTTCAACGGCGCCGGCACCGACGCCTTCTCCAAGGTCACCGGCCAGCTGGCCACCCAGACCCCGCCGGCCAACCAGTTCGCCATCGTGCTGGACAACCAGGTGGTCTCGCACCCGCAGGTCAACGGCCCGATCCCGGGCGGTAGCGCGGTCATCACCGGACAGTTCTCCCAGGCCGAGGCGCAGGACCTCTCCAACGTGCTGAGCTACGGCGCCCTGCCGCTGGAGTTCACCAAGAGCGACATCACCACCGTCTCCCCGGCGCTGGGCAGTGACCAGCTCAAGGCCGGTCTGGTCGCCGGTGCGATCGGCATGCTGCTGGTCGTCGCGTACTCGCTGATCTACTACCGCGGCCTGGGCCTGGTCTCGATCGCCGGTCTGCTCGTCTCGGCGGCCCTGACCTACTCGATCATGAGCCTGCTCGGCGGTGGGATCGGCTTCGCGCTGAACCTGCCGGCGGTCTGCGGTGCGATCGTCGCGATCGGCATCACCGCCGACTCCTTCATCGTGTACTTCGAGCGCATCCGCGACGAGGTCCGCGAGGGCGCCCCGCTGCGCCCGGCGGTCCAGCGGGCCTGGCCGCGCGCCCGGCGCACCATCCTGGTCTCGGACTTCGTGTCCTTCCTCTGTGCCGCCGTGCTCTACGTGGTCTCGGTCGGCAAGGTCCAGGGCTTCGCCTTCACCCTGGGTCTGACCACCGCGCTCGACGTCGTGGTGATCTTCCTCTTCACCAAGCCGCTGATCACGCTGCTGGCCCGGCGCAAGTTCTTCGCCGAGGGTCACCCGTGGTCCGGCCTGGACCCGAAGCGGCTGGGCGCCCGCCCGCCGCTGCGCAGCAGCCGTCGCCGTAGCTCCTCCTCTGCCGCCGTGAAGGAGGCCTGACACCGTGTCACGCTTCTCCAATCTGGGCCACCGGCTCTACCAGGGCGAGGTCAGCTTCGACTTCGTCGGGCGCCGTAAGCTCTGGTACTCGATCTCCGGTGTGATCGTGCTGGTCGCGGCGATCGGCCTGGCCATGGGCCTGCACCTGGGCATCGAGTTCAAGGGCGGCTCGGTCTACACCGTGACCAAGCCGGGTCTGACCGTCTCGCAGGCGCAGGACAAGGCCGACCAGGTCGTCTCCTCGCACCCGCTGGTGCAGTCGACCGACGGCAACAAGATCCGCATCCAGGTCAGCACCGACGAGTCGAAGAGCTCCGACGAGGTCCGCTCGCAGCTCGCCGAGAAGATCGGCGTGCCGCTGGACACCGTCGAGGCCCAGGTCATCGGCCCCAGCTGGGGCAAGCAGATCTCCAACAAGGCGCTCACCGGTCTGATCATCTTCATGGTTTTGGTGACGCTCTACCTGGCGATCGCCTTCGAGTGGCGGATGGCGGTGGCCGCCCTGGTCGCCCTGATCCACGACTTGCTGATCACCATCGGTGTGTACGCCCTAGTGGGCTTCGAGGTCACCCCCGGTACGGTGATCGGGTTCCTGACGATCCTCGGTTACTCGCTCTACGACACGGTCGTCGTCTTCGACACCGTGAAGGAGAACACCAAGGACCTCACCAAGCAGAACAAGCGCACCTACAGCGAGGCGGCCAACGCCGGCCTCAACCAGACCCTGGTGCGTTCGCTCAACACCACCGTGGTGGCGCTCCTGCCGGTCGCCGCGCTGCTGTTCATCGGCGGCGGCCTGCTGGGCGCCGGCACCCTGAACGACATCTCGCTCGCGCTGTTCATCGGCCTCGCGGCCGGTGCCTACTCCTCGATCTGCGTCGCCACCCCGCTGCTGGCGCAGCTCAAGGAGGAGCAGCCGGAGATGAAGGCCCTGCGCAAGCGGGTCCTGCAGCACCGGGCCGCGGCCGTCAAGGCCGAGGCCTCGGACGCGGCGCCGACGGACGAGGGTGCGGACGGGGACCAGCCCGCGGGTATGGTCGGTCAGCGCGGTCGGGCGGCCGGTGCCGCGCGGCCCAAGGGCCGTCCGTCCACCAAGCGCTGATTTCCCAAACCCTAAGGACACCACCGTGACCACCGCCGACATCACTCTGGCCGATCTGCTGAACAGCCGGATCCGGGACGTCCCGGACTACCCGAAGCCGGGTGTGCTGTTCAAGGACATCGCGCCGCTGCTCGCCGACGCCGAGGCCTTCGGCGCCCTGACCCGGGCGCTGGCCGACCGGGCCAAGGAGCTCGGGGCGACCAAGGTGGTGGGCCTGGAGGCGCGTGGCTTCGTGCTGGCGGCCCCGGCGGCCTTCGCGGCCGGGCTGGGCTTCGTACCGATCCGCAAGCAGGGCAAGCTGCCCGGCGAGGTGTTCCGGCGCTCGTACGAGCTGGAGTACGGCTCGGCGACGCTGGAGGTGCAGTGCGACGCCTTCGAGCCCGGTGAGAAGGTGCTGGTGGTGGACGACGTGCTGGCCACCGGCGGCACCATAGGCGCCTCGCTGGACCTGGTGAAGGAGGCCGGCGCCGAGCTGGTGGGCGTCGTGGTGCTGATGGAGCTGGGCTTCCTGGACGGCCGCGAGCGGCTGGCCGGGCACCTGAACGGCGCCCCGCTGGAGACGCTGGTCACGGTCTGAGGGACGGGCTCGGCGACGGGCTGAAGGGACGGCGGTCGGATCATCCGACCGCCGTCCTTGCGTTGACGGGCCCGGCCGGATGAACACCGGGCCGCCGGGCTCGGTACCATGAAGATTCATCCCCTCCCGGTTGTGCCCGGACCGCACGGGCCTCGGCGGGGGGTCGGCCCCGGTGCCCCGAGGAGTGTCCTTGCCCGACGAGGTTGTGCCCACGGCCGCAGCGGCCGCCCCCGAAGACCGTCCCACGCCCTCGGGGGCCACCCCGGCACGCCCGGCGCCCACCTCCTCGCGCCAGCTCGCCCCGCTCGGCCGCGGCTCCGGTACCGGCGGCGGCATGCGCGCCCGCCTGGCCCGCCTCGGCGGCCAGCGCTCCAGCGTGCTCAACCCCGTGCTGGAACCGCTGTTCCGCTCGATCCGGGCGAACGACCCCAAGGCCGACCCGGCGCTGCTGCGCGACATCGAACGCGCCTACGCCGTGGCCGAGAAGTGGCACCGCGGGCAGAAGCGCAAGAGCGGCGACCCGTACATCACCCACCCGCTGGCCGTCGCGACCATCCTCGCCGAGCTCGGCATGGACGCCCCGACGCTGATGGCCGGGCTGCTGCACGACACCGTCGAGGACACCGACTACGGCCTGGAGACCCTGCGCAAGGACTTCGGCGACTCGGTGGCCCTGCTGGTCGACGGCGTCACCAAGCTCGACCGGGTCAAGTTCGGCGAGGCCGCCCAGGCCGAGACCGTCCGCAAGATGGTCGTGGCGATGGCCAAGGACCCGCGGGTCCTGGTGATCAAGCTGGCCGACCGCCTGCACAACATGCGCACGATGCGCTACCTCAAGCGGGAGAAGCAGGAGAAGAAGGCCCGCGAGACGCTGGAGATCTACGCCCCGCTGGCGCACCGGCTGGGCATGAACACCATCAAGTGGGAGCTGGAGGACCTCGCCTTCGCGATCCTCTACCCCAAGATGTACGACGAGATCGTCCGGCTGGTCGCCGAGCGCGCCCCCAAGCGGGACGAGTACCTGGCGACCGTCATCGACCAGGTCCAGGCGGACCTGCGCGGCGCCCGGATCACCGCCTCCGTCACCGGCCGGCCGAAGCACTACTACTCGGTCTACCAGAAGATGATCGTCCGCGGCCGGGACTTCGCCGAGATCTACGACCTGGTGGGCATCCGGGTCCTGGTCGACACCGTCCGCGACTGCTACGCGGCGCTGGGCACCATCCACGCGCGGTGGAACCCGGTGCCGGGGCGGTTCAAGGACTACATCGCGATGCCCAAGTTCAACATGTACCAGTCGCTGCACACCACGGTGATCGGTCCCGGCGGCAAGCCCGTCGAACTCCAGATCCGCACCTTCGACATGCACCGGCGGGCCGAGTACGGCATCGCCGCCCACTGGAAGTACAAGCAGCGCGCGGTCGCCGGGGCGTCCAAGGTCCGCACCGACACCCCGACCCAGGTCCGCAAGGACGACAAGGCCGGCGCCGTCAACGAGATGGCCTGGCTGCGGCAGCTGCTGGACTGGCAGAAGGAGACCGCCGACCCGGGCGAGTTCCTGGAGTCGCTCCGCTTCGACCTGGCCAGCAACGAGGTCTTCGTCTTCACCCCCAAGGGTGACGTGATAGCCCTGCCCGCCGGGGCGACCCCGGTCGACTTCGCCTTCGCGGTGCACACCGAGGTCGGCTACCGGACCATAGGGGCCCGGGTCAACGGACGGCTGGTGCCGCTGGAGTCGACGCTGGAGAACGGCGACACCGTCGAGGTGTTCACCTCCAAGGCGGAGAACGCCGGCCCGTCCCGGGACTGGCTGGGCTTCGTCAAGTCGCCGCGCGCCCGCAACAAGATCCGCGCCTGGTTCTCCAAGGAGCGCCGCGAGGAGGCGATCGAGCACGGCAAGGAGGCGATCGTCCGGGCGATGCGCAAGCAGGGCCTGCCGATCCAGCGGATCCTGACCGGCGACTCGCTGGTCACCCTGGCCCACGAGATGCGCTACCCCGACATCTCCTCGCTCTACGCCGCCATCGGCGAGGGGCACGTCGCCGCGCAGAACATCGTCCAGAAGCTGGTCCAGGCGCTCGGCGGCGAGGAGGGCGCGACCGAGGACCTGGCCGAGACCGCGACCCCGACGCACGACAACCGCCGGGCCGTCCGCCGCCGGGCCAAGGGCGACCCGGGCGTGATCGTCAAGGGCGTCGAGGACGTCTGGGTCAAGCTCTCCCGCTGCTGCACCCCGGTGCCGGGCGACCCGATCGTCGGCTTCGTCACCCGCGGTAACGGCGTCTCGGTGCACCGCGCCGACTGCGTCAACGTCGAGTCGCTGAGCCAGCAGCCCGAGCGGATGATCGACGTCGAGTGGGCGGCCACTCAGTCCTCGGTCTTCCTGGTGGCCATCCAGGTCGAGGCGCTGGACCGCTCCCGGCTGCTCTCGGACGTCACCCGGGTGCTCTCCGACCAGCACGTCAACATCCTGTCGGCGGCGGTCCAGACCTCCCGGGACCGGGTGGCGATGAGCCGCTTCACCTTCGAGATGGGCGACCCGAAGCACCTGGGCCACGTGCTCAAGGCGGTGCGCGGCGTCGAGGGCGTGTACGACGTCTACCGCGTCACCTCCGCCCGCAAGTGACCACGGCATGAGGAAGGCCCCCGGGGAGCTCCCCGGGGGCCTTCGCCGTTCAGTCGGCTGGGATCAGCCGCTGAACTCGTCCTGGCTCTTGTGCGCCTGCTCCAGCAGCGTCTGCACGCCCGCCAGCTCGGACTCCAGCTTGGCGGCCTTGGAGGCGTTGCCGGCCGCGCGGGCCTTGTCCAGGTCGGCCTGCAGCTTGTCGGCCTTCGCCTGGAACAGGCCCACCATGCCGGCCGCGCGGGCCTTGGCCTCCGGGTTGGAGCGCTTCCACTCGGCGTCCTCGGCCTCGCGGATCGCCCGCTCGACCGCGTTCAGCCGGCCGTCCAGCTTCGGACGGACGTCGCGTGGCACGTGCCCGATCGCCTCCCAGCGCTCGTTGACGTCGCGCAGCGCGGCCTTGGCGGCCTTCAGGTCGGCGATCGGCAGGATCGCCTCGGCCTCGGCCGCCAGCGCCTCCTTGAGCTTCTGGTTGCCCACCTGCTCGGCGTCCCGCTCGCTGAACACTGCGGAACGGGCCTGGAAGAAGACGTCCTGCGCGCCGCGGAACCGCGCCCACAGCTCGTCCTCGACGTCCCGCTGCGCCCGGCCGGCGGCCTTCCAGCGCGCCATCAGGTCGCGGTACGCGGCCGCGGTGCTGCCCCAGTCGGTGGACGAGGACAGCGCCTCGGCCTCGGTGACCAGCGCCTCCTTGGTCTCCCGGGCGTGGTCGCGCTCGGCGTCCAGGGTGGCGAAGTGCGCCTTGCGGTGCTTGGAGAAGACCGAGCGGGCGTGCGAGAACCGGTGCCACAGCTCGTCGTCGCTCTTGCGGTCCAGCCGCGGCAGGCCCTTCCAGGTCTCCACCAGGGCGCGCAGCCGGTCCCCGGCCTCCCGCCACTGGGTGGACTCGGCGAGCTGCTCGGCCTCGGCGACCAGGGCCTCCTTGGCGGAGCGGGTCTCGTCCTGGGCCTTGGCGCGGGCGGCCTTGCGCTCCTCCCGCCGGCTCTCGATCTCACCGGCGAGCGTGTCCAGCCGCTTGGCCAGCGCGTCCAGGTCACCCACCGCGTGCCCCTCGGTCACCTGCGCGCGGAGGTGCTCCAGCGCGGTCTGGGCGTCCTTGGCGGCCAGGTCGGTGGTGCGCACCCGCTTCTCCAGCAGGCCGATCTCCACCTCGATGCCCTGGTACTTGCGCTCGAAGTAGGCGAGGGCCTCCTCGGGCGAGCCGGCCTGCCAGGAACCCACGACGCGTTCGCCGTCGGCCGTCCTGACGTACACCGTGCCCTGCTCGTCCACACGGCCCCACGGGTCGCTGCTCATAGCGCGTCCTCCACATGACGTCGCGCCCGCGCCGGGGCGGCGCGCGTCCGTCGTCCACAGTTGATGTGCGGCGGACCGATGAGTCCGCCGTCCCCGTCCGCCGTGCCTTGCTGCCGCGGGTGACGGCTAGGCGGGTCCGGGCACCCTATACAACGCCAACATAGGCGACCAGGCCCGGTGCTGTCCGCATCCGGGCCGGGCGATTTCGCCCCGGGGCCCGGCGGGGGCGCCCCGGGCGCCCGCCGCCGACGGCCTCGGGGTTGGTCAACCCTTCGACACGGTAACCGAGTTGAAGGTGACGTCGGCCATCGGGTGGCCGTCCGAGGCGCCCTCAAGGGTGCCCGCGGCGGCGATCTTCTGGACCACGTCCAGGCCGCCGGTGATCTTGCCGAAGGGGATGTAATTCGGGGGCAGCTGGGTGTCCTTGTAGACCAGGAAGAACTGGCTGCCGTTGGTGTCCGGGCCGGAGTTGGCCATCGCCACGGTGCCCGCCGGGTAGGCGGCGCCGGTCAGGTTCTCGTCCTTGAACTTGTAGCCGGGGCCGCCCATGCCGCCCGGGACGGTCGCGCTGGCGGTCGGGTCTCCGCACTGGAGCACGAAGATGCCGTCGGTGGTGAGGCGGTGGCACTTGGTGTGGTCGAAGAACTGCTCACCGGCCAGGAAGGCGAAGGAGTTCACGGTGTGCGGGGCCTTGGCCGCGTCCAGCGCGACCGTCACCTTGCCGCAGTTGGTGTCCAGCGCCATGGTGTACGAGCCGCTCGGGTCGATCGTCATGGCCGGCTCGGTCTTGAACTGCTTGCCGTTCGGCGCGCCGGGCGCCGGGGCGGCGCAGCCCTCGACCGGCTTGCGGGTCGGGGCGGCCGCAGTGGTGGGCGCGGCCTGGGTCGGCGCGGCCTGGGGGGAGGAGGCGGCCGAAGCCTTCGTGTCCTTGTCCGAGTCGAACGCGCCGGTGGCGAACAGCGTGCCGCCGCCGGCCAGCACCACGACGGCGAGCGAGGTGCCCATGATCGTGTTGCGGCGCTTGCGGGCGGCCGCCGCCTCGGCGCGGCGCTTCTCCTGGCGCTCGAATTTCTCGCGGGCGAGCTGCCGCCGCCGCTGTTCGCTGCTGACCACCGGCCGTGTCTCCTGAGGATGTGCGGAAAGAGTGGATGGATTCCGAAGCGGATCATCGCATCCATCGGCGGCCAAGTGTAGGGACCGGGCCCGTAAGAACGCGGTGAACCGCCCCGACGGCCCGGCCCGCCACCGTCATCTGGTTCGCAACCGGACCCGGCCCGCCGGTAGGCTGCCCTTACACATCACTACTGGTAGCCATCGCAGCTGGTCGCCGCAGACCCGAAGGACGCGCGTGTTCATCGCCGGATTCCCCGCTGGAGCCTGGGGCACCAACTGCTACCTGGTCGCGCCGGCGGCGGGCGAGGAGTGCGTCATCGTCGACCCCGGCCACCAGGCCGCCCGCGGCGTCGAGGAGCTCGTCCGCGAGCACCGGCTGAAGCCCGTCGCCGTGCTGCTCACCCACGGCCACATCGACCACGTCGCCTCGGTGGTCCCGGTCTGCGGCGCCCGCGGCGTCCCGGCCTGGATCCACCCCGAGGACCGGTACATGATGTCCGACCCGGAGAAGGCGCTCGGTCGCTCCCTGGGCACCCAGCTGATGGGTGAGCTCACCGTCGGCGAGCCCGACGACGTGCGCGAGCTGACCGACGGCAGCGTGCTGGAGCTGGCCGGCCTGAAGCTCACCGTGGACCACGCCCCGGGCCATACCGGGGGGTCGGTGACCTTCCGGACGCCCGGTGCCGAGGACCTCCCCCCGGTGCTGTTCTCGGGCGACCTGCTGTTCGCCGGCTCCATCGGGCGTACCGACCTCCCGGGCGGGGACAGCGAGGCGATCATGAGCTCGCTGGCCCGGGTGTGCCTGCCCCTCGACGATTCCACCGTGGTCCTCTCCGGCCACGGCGGTCAGACCACCATCGGCCGCGAGCGCGCCACCAACCCCTACCTCCGACAGGCAGCGGGGGCGGCCGGCGCCCCGGCTTTCCCGCGACGAGGAATGTGACGGAAGAGAAGTTGAGCACCTTCACCGCCCCCAAGGGCACCTACGACCTGCTGCCCCCCAGCTCCGCGACCTTCCTGGCGATCCGCGAGCGCATCGCCGCGCCCGCCCGCCGGGCCGGTTACGGCTACATCGAGACCCCGGTCTTCGAGGACGTGAAGCTGTTCTCGCGCGGTGTCGGCGAGTCCACCGACATCGTCACCAAGGAGATGTTCTCCCTCACCAAGCGCGGCAAGGAGGACCTCGCGCTGCGCCCCGAGGGCACCGCCTCGGTGCTGCGCGCCGCGCTCCAGGCCAACCTGCACAAGGTGGGCAACCTGCCGGTCAAGCTCTGGTACTCCGGCTCGTACTACCGCTACGAGCGCCCGCAGGCCGGCCGCTACCGCCAGTTCTCCCAGGTCGGCGCCGAGGCGATCGGCGCCGAGGACCCGGCGCTGGACGCCGAGCTGATCATCCTCGCCGACGACGCCTTCCGCTCGCTGGGCCTGAGCAACTACTCGCTGCTGCTCAACAGCCTCGGCGACAAGCAGTGCCGCCCGGTCTACCGCACCGCCCTGATCGAGTTCCTGTCCGGCCTGGACCTCGACGAGGAGACCCGCCGCCGCGCCGAGATCAACCCGCTGCGCGTCCTGGACGACAAGCGCGAGTCGGTGCAGGAGCAGCTGGTCGGCGCCCCGATGCTGCGCGACTTCCTGTGCGAGGGCTGCAAGGCGTACGACGAGAAGGTCCGCGAGCTGCTCACCGCCAGCGGCGTGGCCTTCGTCGACGACCCGAAGCTGGTCCGCGGCCTGGACTACTACACCCGCACCACCTTCGAGTTCGTGCACAACGGTCTCGGCGCCCAGTCCGCGATCGGCGGCGGCGGCCGCTACGACGGCCTGTCCGAGATGATCGGCGGCCCGGCGCTGCCGTCGGTCGGCTGGGCCCTCGGCGTGGACCGCACCTACCTGGCGCTGGAGGCCGAGGGCGTCGTCCTCGACCTGCCGGCCGCCACCTCGGTCTACGCCGTCGCGCTCGGCGAGGAAGCCAAGAACGTCCTGTTCGCCAAGGTGGTCGAGCTGCGCCGGGCCGGCGTCGCCACCGACCTCGCCTTCGGCGTCAAGACCATCAAGAACGCCATGAAGTCCGCCGACCGGTCCGGCGCCCGCTTCGCCCTGATCGCCGGTGACCGGGACCTCGCCGAGGGCGTCGTCCAGCTCAAGGACATGAGCACCGGCGAGCAGACCCCCGTCGCCCTCGACGCACTCGTCACCACCCTGAAGGAGAAGCAGCTGTGATCCGCACGCACGACGCGGGCACGCTCCGCCCGGAGCACGCAGGCACCACCGTCACCCTGGCCGGCTGGGTCGCCCGCCGCCGCGACCACGGCGGCGTGGCCTTCATCGACCTGCGCGACGCCTCCGGCACCGTGCAGATCGTGGTCCGCGACCTGGACTCGGTGCACGGCCTTCGCGCCGAGTACTGCGTCAAGGTCGTCGGCGACGTCCGGGTCCGCCCCGAGGGCAACGAGAACCCGGAGATCCCGACCGGCGCCGTCGAGGTCGTCGTCAGCGGGATCGAGGTGCTCTCCGAGGCCGCCCCGCTGCCGTTCCCGGTCGCCGAGTACGAGCCGGGCACGGTCAACGAGGAGGTCCGGCTGCGCTACCGCTACCTGGACCTGCGCCGTGAGGGCCCGGCCAAGGGCCTGCGGCTGCGCTCCAAGGTCAACAACATCATCCGCCGGGTGATGGAGGAGAACGACTTCCTCGACATCGAGACGCCGTACCTCACCCGTTCCACCCCCGAGGGCGCCCGCGACTTCCTCGTCCCGGTCCGCCTGCAGCCCGGCCACTGGTACGCGCTGCCGCAGTCGCCCCAGCTGTTCAAGCAGCTGCTGATGGTGGCCGGCATGGAGCGCTACTACCAGATCGCCCGCTGCTTCCGCGACGAGGACTTCCGCGCCGACCGCCAGCCGGAGTTCACCCAGCTGGACATCGAGGCCTCGTTCGTCGACCAGGAGGACATCCTGGCCCTCGGCGAGAAGATCATCGGCGCCGTCTGGCGCGAGGTGCACGGCTACGAGATCCCCAACCCGCTGCCGCGGATGACCTACGCGGACGCGATGGGCCGCTACGGCTCCGACAAGCCGGACGTCCGCTTCGGCCAGGAACTCACCGACCTCACCGAGTACTTCAAGGGCACCGAGTTCCGCGTCTTCCAGGCCCCGTACGTCGGCGCCGTGGTCATGCCGGGCGGCGCCTCGCAGCCGCGCAAGCAGTTGGACGCCTGGCAGGACTGGGCCAAGGCGCGCGGCGCCAAGGGCCTCGCCTACGTGCTGATCGACGCCGAGACCGGCGAGCTGCGCGGCCCGGTCGCCAAGAACCTCTCCGAGGAGCACCTGGCCGGGCTCGCCGCCGCGGCCGGCGCCAAGAACGGCGACGCGGTCTTCTTCGCCGCCGGCAAGGAGCGCGCCTCGCAGGAGCTGCTGGGCGCCGCCCGTTTGGAGATCGGCCGCCGCTGCGAGCTGATCGACGAGTCCAAGTGGGCCTTCCTCTGGGTCGTCGACTTCCCGATGTTCGAGCCGATCGAGGACGACAAGGGCGAGTTCCAGGGCTGGCACGCGGTGCACCACCCGTTCACCGCCCCGACCGCGGAGTCGCTGGCCACCTTCGACACCGACCCGGGCTCGGCCCTGTCCAACGCCTACGACCTGGTCCTCAACGGCTCGGAGCTGGGCGGCGGTTCGATCCGTATCCACCAGCGCGAGGTCCAGAAGCGGGCGTTCGACGCGATCGGCCTCTCCGAGGAGGAGGCGGCCTCGCAGTTCGGCTTCCTGCTGGACGCCTTCAACTACGGTCCGCCGCCGCACGGTGGTGTCGCCTTCGGCCTCGACCGGATCGTCACCCTGCTGGGCGGGTACGACACCATCCGCGACGTCATCGCCTTCCCGAAGACGTCCACCGGTGGTGACCCGCTGACCGGCGCCCCGACCCCGATCACCCCGGCGCAGCGCCGCGAGGCCGGCGTCGACGCCCAGCCGAAGGTCCGCGAGGACGCCAAGCCGGAGGCGCAGCCCAAGGGCTGACGCCACGTCATCCGCTAACCTTCAACGGCCCCGGACGGTCCACCCACCGTCCGGGGCCGGTCCACAACGACGTGTGACACAGGGAGGGTTGACTCATGCAGGTCACTCAGGTCACTACGAGGGTCGAAAACCCGCAGGACGCCCCGGCGACCAGGCGGGTCCACATGGCCGCGTTCCCCGGCCCGGACGAAGCGGACCTGGTGGACGCGCTGCGCCGCGATCCGGCCTGGCTGCCCGGCCTGTCGGTGGT
>NZ_JBHTTU010000022.1:0-28091 GCF_042794375.1 Kitasatospora sp. NPDC056531
GCGTACGAGGCGACCCAGCTGGCCAGCGCGATCGATCCGGCGCTGCTCGCCGGCCCGGCGGACCCGGGCACCCCGCCGTCCGGCGGCCCCGCCGTCCCGCCGCCGCCCGGCGGTCCGGCCGCCCCGGCCGCGGGCGCGGCCGGGTACGGCTACCCGAACGCGGGCGCCGCGCCCGGGGTCGTCCCGCCGACCCCGGTCACCGGCCCGCCGCAGGGCGCGCCCGTACCGCCCGGGGTCCCCGCGGTCGGCCCGGGCTACTTCGCCGCGCTCAGCTACCGCGGCCCGGACGGCTCGGAGCAGAAGCTGCTGCACCGCAGCGAGCCCGGCACCCCGCACCCGGAGTGGAAGATCCTGCAGGACCTGCGCCGGCTGAACGTGCCCCCGGAGCAGGTGCTGGAGCTGTACACCGAGCTGGAGTCCTGCGATCTGCCCGGCGGCTACTGCAACCGCATGATCGCCGCCTCCTGGCCGAACGTGCGGCTCACCCACACCGCCCCGTACGGTCGCGACCACGCCTCCCGGCAGGCCGGGATGGCCGAGCTGCTCGACCACCTGGACGAGCTGCACCAGCTGGCCTCCGGCGCCCAGCGGGTCCGGCCGTTCCGGGTGCCGCTGCCCGCGCCGGGGACGGTCCAGCCGCTGCCCCCGGTGCCGCCGCAGGAGCTCGCCCAGGAGGTCGGCCAGGCCTTCGGGCAGAACCTGTTCCGCTACGAGCAGCGCGCGGTCTCCCGCCAGGGCGTGCCGGAGCCGGTATCGCAGAGCCTGATGTGGGCCGGGCTGCCCCGCGACTTCGGGCCGTTCTTCTGGGCCCAGGCACAGGAGGGCCGACCGATCCCGACCCTCGCCGAGCTGGCCGCCGAGCGAGGCCTGCCGGTGGCCCCGGACTTCGGCGGCTACCTGGTGCTCGGCAACGACTACGGCCGTCAGCTGTGCGTCCAGTACGGCACCGCGAACGTGGTCGCCGTGGACATCGACGGAACCGGCCAGCCGCCGCGCTTCGTCAACAGCGGTGTACCGGAGTTCGTCCGCGCGCTGGCCCTGCTGGGCCGGATGTGGCGGCTGCGGTACGGGCTGACGCCCGAGCAGGCCGGTCGCTGGACGACCGACTTCCAGGCGCAGCTCGCCGCGATCGACCCGGCGGCCCTGCAGAACGCCGACACTTGGTGGGCCGTGCTGCTGGAGCAGTTCTGGGACGGTCTGCTGTAGCGGACCGTCGCTGATCCTCGCAGGTGGGGAGGGGTCGTTCCGGTGTCCGGGACGACCCCTCCGGCATGCCGTGGCAGCCCTGCCTCGTTGGGTTTCGTCCGGATCTGCGCAAAATAGGTCACGAGGATGGGGGTCTATTCGCCCGGTCCTCGACGTATTCCGGTCCGCACGACGACCGAATCCGGCCCCGGCTTCCGAACCGGTTCCGGATCCGGCCGTTCCGTCCGATCATGGGCTCCGCAGCCCGCGAAACGAGGGGAAGAGCCCATGAGCGACGCCGTCCCCCAGTACGGCTTCACCCAGGCCCGGCGCGGTTACGCGCCAGAGCAGGTCGACCGGGCGCTCGCCGCCCTGACCGCCCAACGCGACGAGGCGTGGGAGCGGCTGAGTGTCCTGGGTAACGGGATCCGGCAGATGGAGGCCCGGCTGGCGGACGTCCGCCGCGCCGCCGACGAGGCCCCGGAGCCGGACTACCAGGTGCTCAGCGAACAGGCCGCGGGACTGGCCGAGATGGCGCAGAACGAGGCCCGCGCCGTGAAGGACAAGGCCGAGCGCTTCGCCGAGGACCTGCGCGACGAGGTCTACGAGGCCGGGCAGGCGCTCGCCAAGGCGGCCAAGGAGTTTTCCGCCACCACCCGCACGGAGGCCGACGCGGCCGCCCGCCGCACGGAGGAGCGCACCCGCGCCGAGGCCGAGGGCATCCGGGCCGAGGCCGACCGGGAGAGCCGCTCCGCCCGGGACGGCGCCACCGCCTACGCCGCCAAGGTCCGGGTGGCCGCCGCCGAGACCAGCGAGCACGCCGAGGCCGAGCTGGCCGCCAAGCGTCGCAAGGCCGACGAGACCTTCGCCGAGGCCCAGGCCAAGGCGGACACCGAGGAGGCCGAGGTCTCCGAGACCGCCGAGCGCCGGGTCAAGGAGGCCGAGCAGTACCGGGAGACCGTGCTCAACCAGATCAAGCAGCTGGAGACCGACGCCCAGGCCAAGGCCGACCAGCTGATCGAGCAGGCCCGCCGGGAGGCCGAGAAGACCAACGCGGAGAGCGAGCGCGAGCAGCGGGCGTTCGACACCCGCCTGGAGACCGTCCAGAAGCACCTGGACCACATCAAGGCGACGCTGGCCTCGCTCACGGGCGCGGCGGTCGGGCAGATCGAGTCCGTGGAGGAGGCCGTCGAGGACGACGCCCCGGCGGACGCGGTGGCGGACGTGGTGCCGGTGGACTCGGAGGCGGACACCGGGGAGGTCCCGCTGCCGAACCTGGGGAAGGCCCCGGTGAAGGCCCCCGCCCCCGCCCCCGCCCCCGCTCCCGTGCCCGCTCCGGCGCAGGCCCCGGAGAAGTCGACGGCGGTGCTGCGGCAGCCGGTGGTCGGCGGGCCCGCCGCCGGTGCCAGGGCCGACGCGGCCGCGGCGGAGGGGACCAGGGCCGATACCGCCGAGCCGGTGGTGACCGGCCCGGTCGCCCCGGCCGCGGCCCCGCCGAAGCCGGCTGCGGCGCCCGAGCCGGTGGCCGACCGGGACGGTGCCCAGGGCGGCGAGGGCGCCGGGGCGTCCGAGGAGGAGACCCGGATCGTCCCGAAGATCATCATCGTGGACGACGGCAGCGGCTACGAGGCCCCCAACACGGTGGCCTACCGCCGTCGCTGACCCGCAACCCGTGCCCTCACCCGTGATCGGCCGGGTGAGCTTGGGCGTCCTGGGCCCTGACCGCCTGCTTGCGGGCGGTCAGGGCCTTCGCGTCGCGGTCGATCGGCCGGCGCCGGTAGCCGGCCCTTCGCGCGGCTCCGCTGCGGCGGCCCGGCCTGCGTCGACCGGGCGGATCGAGTGGTGAACGGGTGGACGAAGCGCCGCTGCCGAGACCCGTGGCGCCCTCCAGGAAAGGGCGCCACGGTTCCCGGCGCTTGGGCGGGCGCCCCCACCCAGGGCCGCCCGGCCTCGCACCTCCGACCCCCATCGGTGGTGCGACAGTGCCGCCACAGCCATCCCCCACGGTTGGGTGCGGCGGGCACAATCACCATGGTGCGCGATCTCCATGGACGGCCAGTGACCGGAGTATGTCCAGTTCGTGGCGGATGGCGGAGCCGGATGTCGGTGGACGCCCGGCTGGTTCGTCCACCGGCCGCCCGGTGTTCCGTCCAGTGGTTCGCCTGCGGTCGTGTCCCTGACAGTTGTGGGGTCGCGGACGCCGGTTCGTCCCCGCCCGGCCCCGCCGGGGTCGTACACCGCGTGCCCGTCCGTGCCGCGGCGTAGGCTGGAGACCCCCGGCCGCTCGGCGCGCCGGGCCGTTCGCGTTGCCCCGGCGGGCCTTCGCCGCCCGGAGGCAGCACCAGCCACGGGACGAAGAAGAGACCCCAGATGAGCCTGACCGGACTGCTCGATGTCGTGGCGCGCGACGCGGCGCTCGCCGAGGCGATCGACGCGGCCACCGCCACCGGAGCCGCGGCCGGCGGCCGCCGCCACCTGGACCTGGTCGGACCGCCCGCCGCCCGGCCGTTCGCCATCGCCGCGCTGGCCCGCGCGCTGGCCGGGCAGGCCGCGGGCGACCGGGGCCGCCCGGTGCTCGCCGTCACCGCGACCGGCCGGGAGGCCGAGGACCTCGCCGCCTCGCTGCGCTCGCTGCTGCCCGCCGACGCCGTCGCCGAGTACCCGGCCTGGGAGACCCTGCCGCACGAGCGGCTGTCGCCCCGTTCGGACACCGTCGGCCGCCGGTTGGCCGTGCTGCGGCGGATCGTGCACCCGCGGGCGGACGACCCGGCGGCCGGGCCGGTGCAGGTGATCGTCGCTCCGGTCCGCTCGGTGCTGCAGCCGCAGGTCAAGGGGCTGGCCGAGCTGGAGCCGGTGGCCGTCCGGCGCGGTGAGTCGCACGACCTGGAGGAGGTGGCTCGCCGGCTCGCCGCGGCCGCCTACGCGCGGGTCGAACTGGTCGAGAAGCGCGGCGAGTTCGCCGTCCGCGGCGGCATCCTGGACGTCTTCCCGCCGACCGAGGAGCACCCGCTGCGGGTGGAGTTCTGGGGCGACGAGGTCGAGGAGATCCGCTACTTCAAGGTCGCCGACCAGCGCTCGCTGGAGATCGCCGAGCACGGCCTGTGGGCGCCGCCCTGCCGCGAGCTGCTGCTGACCGACGAGGTGCGGGCGCGGGCCGCCGAACTGTCCGCCGCACACCCCGGGTTGGCCGAGATCCTGGACAAGATCGCCGAGGGCATCGCGGTCGAGGGCATGGAGTCGCTGGCGCCGGTGCTGGTGGACGACATGGAGCTGCTGCTCGACGTGCTGCCGCTCGGCTCGGTCACGGTGGTCTGCGACCCGGAGCGGGTCCGCACCCGGGCCGGCGACCTGGTGGCGACCAGCCAGGAGTTCCTGCACGCCTCCTGGGTCGCGGCGGCGGCCGGCGGGGACCGGCCGATCGACCTGGAGGCCATCGACGTCTCCGCCGCCTCGCTGCGCTCGCTCGCCGAGGTGCGCGAGCACGCCGACGAGATCGGGCTGCCCTGGTGGTCCGTCAGCCCGTTCGCGACCAGCGAGTCCTCCGTCGACGGCATCTTGGAGTTCGATGCCAACACGCTGACCCTCGGCATGCACGCCGTCGAGGCCTACCGGGGCGACACCGCCCGGGCGATCGCCGACGCCAAGGAGCGGCTGGCCGCCGACTGGCGGGTCGTCATGGTGACGGAGGGCCACGGGCCCGCCTCCCGGCTCGCGGAGGTGCTGGGCAACGAGGGCATCCCGGCCCGGCTGGTCGCCGACCTCGCCGAGGCGCCCACCCGGGACGTCGTCTACGTCTCCTGCGGCTCGATCGAGCACGGCTTCGTGGACGAGAACCTGAAGCTCACCGTCGTCACCGAGACCGACCTGTCCGGCCAGAAGTCCTCCACCAAGGACATGCGCCGGATGCCGTCCCGGCGCCGCAACGCGATCGACCCGCTGGCCCTGGTGGCCGGCGACTACGTCGTCCACGAGGCGCACGGCGTCGGCCGGTACGTCGAGATGGTGCAGCGCACCGTCCAGGGCGCCACCCGCGAGTACCTGGTGCTGGAGTACGCCCCCGCCAAGCGCGGCCACCCCGGCGACCGGCTGTTCGTGCCGACCGACCAGCTGGACCAGGTCACCAAGTACGTCGGCGGCGAGGCCCCGACGCTGCACCGGCTCGGCGGCGCGGACTGGGCGAAGACCAAGCAGCGGGCCAAGAAGGCGGTCAAGGAGATCGCCGCCGACCTGATCAAGCTGTACTCGGCGCGGATGGCCGCGCCCGGGCACGCCTTCGGGTCGGACACCCCGTGGCAGCGCGAGCTGGAGGACGCCTTCCCGTACGCGGAGACGCCGGACCAGCTGACCACCATCGCCGAGGTCAAGTCGGACATGGAGAAGTCCGTCCCGATGGACCGGCTGATCTGCGGTGACGTCGGCTACGGCAAGACCGAGATCGCGGTGCGGGCCGCGTTCAAGGCGGTGCAGGACGGCAAGCAGGTGGCGGTGCTGGTGCCGACCACCCTTCTGGTGCAGCAGCACTTCTCCACCTTCGCCGAGCGGTACGCCAACTTCCCGGTCAGCGTGAAGGCGCTCTCCCGCTTCCAGACCGACAGCGAGGCCAAGGCGGTCCTGGAGGGGCTGTTCGAGGGCTCGGTGGACGTCGTCATCGGCACCCACCGGTTGTTCTCCTCCGAGACCAGGTTCAAGGACCTCGGCCTGGTCATCGTCGACGAGGAGCAGCGCTTCGGCGTCGAGCACAAGGAGCAGCTGAAGAAGCTGCGCGCCAACGTGGACGTGCTCACCATGTCCGCGACCCCGATCCCGCGCACCTTGGAGATGGCGGTCACCGGCATCCGCGAGATGTCCACCATCACCACCCCGCCGGAGGAGCGGCACCCGGTGCTGACCTTCGTCGGGCCGTATGACGAGAAGCAGATCTCGGCCGCGATCCGGCGTGAACTCCTGCGCGAGGGCCAGGTGTTCTACATCCACAACCGGGTGGAGTCGATCGACAAGGCCGCCGCCCGGCTGAAGGACCTGGTGCCCGAGGCGCGGATCGCCACCGCGCACGGACAGATGGGGGAGACCCACCTGGAGAAGGTCGTCGTCGACTTCTGGGAGAAGGAGTTCGACGTCCTGGTGTCGACCACGATCGTGGAGTCCGGCATCGACATCTCCAACGCCAACACCCTGATCGTCGAACGCGGCGACACCTTCGGCCTCTCCCAGCTGCACCAGCTGCGCGGCCGGGTCGGGCGCGGTCGCGAGCGCGGCTACGCGTACATGCTGTACCCGCCGGAGAAGCCGCTCACCGAGACCGCGCACGAGCGGCTGGCCACCATCGCCCAGCACACCGAGATGGGCGCCGGCATGTACGTCGCGATGAAGGACCTGGAGATCCGCGGCGCGGGCAACCTGCTCGGCGGCGAGCAGTCCGGGCACATCGCGGGGGTCGGCTTCGACCTCTACATGCGGATGGTCGGCGAGGCGGTGGCCGAGTTCCGCGAGTCGCTGGCGAACGGCGGCGAGCCGGAGGAGGAGCCGCTGGAGGTGAAGATCGAGCTGCCGGTCGACGCCCACGTGCCGCACGACTACGCGCCCGGCGAGCGGCTGCGGCTGCAGGCCTACCGCTCGATCGCGGCGGTCAACTCGGAGGCGGACATCCAGCAGGTCCGGGACGAACTCGTGGACCGCTACGGCAAGCTGCCCGAGCCGGTGGAGAACCTGCTGCTGGTCGCGGCGCTGCGGCTGTACGCCCGGCGGTGCGGGATCTCGGACATCACCCTGCAGGGCTCGAACATCCGCTTCGGGCCGGTGGAGCTGCGGGAGTCCCAGCAGCTGCGGCTGAACCGGCTCTACCCGCGCAGCCAGGTCAAGGCGGCGGCCCAGCAACTGCTGGTGCCCCGGCCGAGCACCGGCCGGATCGGCGGCAAACCGCTGGTCGGGCGGGAACTGCTGGGCTGGTGCACGGAGTTCCTGTCGGCCATGTTCGACGACCTGGCGGGGGCGAAGAAGTAGCACCGGCTGGTCGGTGGTTCACGGCGGTCTCGGGCTCTGCCCGGGGCCGCCGTTCCGTCTGTCCTGGTCCGGTCTGTCCGGCGCGCGGTGGTGCGCACTGTGAACGGAGGCGTCAGCCGATCTTCCACTGGCCGACCTGGCTGGCGAAGCCGTTGTCGAGGGCGAACTGGACCTTGTCGAGCTTGGCGTCGTTCGGGACCTCGAAGGTGACGAAGCCCTTGCCGGTGTCACCGGGGGCGATGTTGGTGGGGGTCTGGAAGGCCGGGCCGGCCTTGGTCTCCGCGAGGCTCGCGCCGTAGGCCTGGCCCTGGGTGTCCACGACCTTGGCGCTGCTGAACGGGGCTTCGGAGTAGGCCTGGGCGCCGGTGGCCTTGATCTGGAACTGCACCGCGACGTAGCGCTTGCCGTCGGCGGGCTTGAGGTACTCGTTGGCGCTCTCGGCCGGGTCGACCACCTTCACCGCGGTGACGTCGGCGGTGTTTCCGGTGTCGGTGCTCTTGAGGGCGATGGTGTCGGCGACCTTGGCGGGGGCCTTGGGGGTGTCGGCGGACTTGCCGGCCGGGCCCGAGGCGGGCTGGGCGGAGCCGGGGGCGGCGGAAGCGGCCGCGGTCTGCTTCGCCTCGGTCGAGACGGAGGCGCCGCCGGTGGAGTTGCAGGCGGTCGCGGTGAGGGAGACCAGCGCGGCGCCGAGCAGCAGGGCGGCGGTGCGGCGGGTGCGGCGGGCGCTGGTGGTGCGGCGGGCGGTGGCGGACATGGCTGTTCTCCCGGTGGTCGACGGTGCTGATGGCTGCCGCCCCTGTTCGGTGGCGACGGGGAAATCACACCACCGGGTCGTGAACCATGTCAATGGATATTCACGAAAGAGCTCTGTTCACACGTGAACTGAGCCGGGGAGCGGTGTCGCTATGCTGTGCGGTCACAGCGCCGTGCCGCGCGGTCACCCCGATCGAAGGAGCCTCCCGTGCCGGACCGCCTCGAAGTGACCGCCGTCGAGATCGCCCGGCTGGCCGGCGTCGGCCGTGCCGCGGTCAGCAACTGGCGCCGCCGCCACCCCGACTTCCCCCGTCCGGTCGGCGGCACCGACACCAGCCCGACCTTCGCACTCGACGAGGTCGAGTCCTGGTTGCGCGCCCAGGGCAAGATCGCCGAACTCCCGCTGCTGGAACGGCTCTGGCAGCTGATCGATACTCTGCGCGACCCGGTTGGCCACCCCGCCGCCCCGCTGGTCGAGGCCGGCGCCGTGCTCCTGCTGCTGCACCGCGCCCCCGGGCACTGGGCCGAACTCGCCGACCAGCCCGAAACCCGGCTCGCCACCGCGCTGCCCCGCGTCGTCGCCGACACCGCCGTTCACGCCTTCGGTCCGGACGGCCCGCGCGACCTGCGCCTGCCCAACCTGCTCGGGAGCACCCAGCTGGACCTCGCCCGGCTGCTCGCCGCCCTCGCGGCCGAGGCCGGTCCGGCGGGCGCGTACGAGCAACTGCTCACCCGCCACGCCGAGGCCAACACCCGTCAGCTCAGCCCGACCCCGCCGGAGGCCGCCGAGCTGCTCGCCGCCGTCGCCGGAGTCCCCGCCACCGTGCTGGACCCGGCCGTCGGCCTCGGCGCCGTCCTGCTCGCCCACCCGCCGACCACCGGCCGCTACGGCCAGGACGCCGACCCGGTCGCGGCCGCCCTCGCCCGGCTCCGGCTCGCCCTGCACACCCCCGCCGACGAACCCGGCCCGCTCCCGCTCGACCTGCGCACCGGCGACGCCCTGCGCGCCGACGGCTACCCCGGGGACACCTTCGACGCGGTGCTCTGCCAGCCCCCGTACAACGAACGCGACTGGGGCCACGACGAGTTGCAGTTCGACACCCGCTGGCTCGGCGGCCTGGTCCCGCCGCGCGGCGAGTCCGAACTCGCCTGGGTGCTGCACTGCCTCGCTCACACCCGCCCCGGCGGCCTCGCCGCCCTGCTCCTCCCGCCGACCGTCGCCGCCCGCCGGGCCGGCCGCCGCATCCGGGCCGAGCTGCTCCGCACCGGCGCCCTGCGCGCCGTCATCGCCCTGCCCGCCGGAGCCGCCCCGCCGTACGGCGTCCCGCTGCACCTCTGGGTGCTCCGCGCCCCCAAGCCGGGCGACGACTTCCGGCAGGTCCTGCTGGTCGACGCCGGGGCGACGCCGGCCGGTCCGGCCCGGACCGCGGGCCCGGCGGTCGCGGAGGGCGGCCGGGACAAGGTGGACTGGCCCGAACTTCGCCGGGTCGTCCTGGAGTCCTGGCGCGGGTTCGACCTCGCCGCCCGTGAGGGCCTGCCGGTCCCCGCCGACCGCCCCGGGGTCCACCGGACCATGGCCGCCATCGACCTGCTGGACGACGAGACCGACCTCTCCCCGGCCCGACACGTCCCGCCCGCCGCCCGACTCGGCGGGGCGGCCGAACTCTCCCACCTCGGTGCCCGGTTGGCCGAGCTGCTGGCCGGCCTGGCCGACCCGGTCGGGCTGCTCCCGCAGCCCGGTGCGGAACCGGTCGCCGGCGCGGCCCCGGTCGGCGTGGTCACCGTGGGCGAGCTGGTCCGCAGCGGCGCGCTGGAGGTGCACTCCTCCGGCACCGGCGCCGCCACCCGTCCGGCGGGCGCCGCCCCGGGCGGCACCCCCGTGATCACCGACCAGGACCTCGCCACCGGCGCCCCGCCCGGCGCCGTCCTCGCCGCCGCGGACGCCGCCGGCGCCACCGGCACCACCGGGGACGTCCGCACCCGCCCGGGTGACGTCCTGGTCCCCGCGCTCGGTGGCGGCGCCGCCCTCGTCGTCCCCGTCGAGGGCCCGCTGGTCGGCGCCGCCCTCGGCCGCCAACTCCACCTGCTGCGGCCCGACCCCGCCGCGCTCGACCCGGAGTTCCTGGCCGGCCAGTTCCGCTCCACCGCCGGCACCCGGCGCGCCGCCAGCCACGCCACCACCACCGCCCGCCTCGACATCCGCCGCGTCGAACTGCCCCGCCTCCCGCTCCCCGCCCAACGGCGCCTCGGCGCCGCCTTCGCCCGCCTCGCCGCCTTCGACACCGCCCTCACCCGGGCGGCTGCCCTCGGCCACACCCTGGCCCGGGCCGCGACGGACGCGCTGGCGACGGGTGTCCTGGCACCGCCGGAGGACTGACGTCGGTTCAGCACCGGCCAGGCGTCGGCTCGGTATCGACCGGACCGAAGGACTCCGGGGCCGCCGGGCCGGGCGGTACGGTGTGCTGGGCCGTCCGTGTCACGGTCGGCGCCGGTTCCCTCCAGCTCAGGAGCACACATGTCAGGGCAGCAACCCGGGCCGTACGGACCGACGCCCGGCGGCCCGCCGTACGGCCCGGGGCCGGTTCAGGGCGCGGTTCCCGGGGCAGTTCCGGGGGCCGCCCCGGCTGCCGGGCGGGCCCCGGTCCCGGGCCGGTTCGGGGTGACCCTCCGGGTGCTGTGCGCGCTCGCCCCGCTGCTGTCCTTCGGTCTGCTCGGCGCGGTCCCGGCGCTGCTGCTGGCGGTCCGGCGCAGGCGGGCGTACGACGTCGTCGGTGCGGTGGTGTTCTGCGCGCTGCTGCTGACGCTCGTCGTCTCCGCAGGGATCGCGGGTAGCCTCAAGGACCCGACCGCCGACCTCACCGGCGAGATCACCCTCGGCGTGCTGTGGCTGACGCCGACCGCGCACTTCCTGGCGATGGACAGCCGCGCAGTCTGGGAGGCCGGCCGCCCCGCGTCCAAGTCCCCGGCTCCGCAGACCGTTCCGCAGGCCGTTCCGCAGGCCGTTCCGTCGTACGGGCCGCCGGCCGGCTCGCCGTACGCGGCCACCGTGCCCGGGTACGGCGTCCCGGCCGCGGCCCCCGCCCCCGCCGCCGAAACGGCCCACGACCTGCGTGAACTCGGCGAACTGCTGCGACGTCAGGCCAGCGAGGGCGGCTCGTGACCGGCGCCAGGCTGATCGCCGGACGCTACCGGCTCACCGAGAAGATCGGCCACGGCGGCATGGGCCAGGTCTGGGCCGGGCAGGACGAACGGCTGCACCGCCCGGTCGCCGTCAAACTGCTCCGCCCCGAACACCTGCTGCCCGGCGGCTCCGGAAGCGGGTTCGGCGCCGGTGCCACGAGCACCGAACGCCGCCGCCACGGCGACGAGTTGAGTCGCCGCTTCCTGCGCGAGTGCCGGGTGACGGCCGCGCTCGACCACCCCGGCCTGGTCACGGTCTTCGACGCGGGCGAGGACGAGGGCGAGCTCTACCTCGTCATGCAGCGCATCCCCGGTGTCAGCCTCGCCGACCTCATCGCGGAGGACGCGCCCTTCCCGGTCGAACGCGCGGTGGCCGTCGCCGCCCAGCTCTGCGGGGCACTGGCGGCCGTCCACGCCATCCCGGTGGTCCACCGCGACCTCAAGCCGAGCAACGTCATGGTCCGCGCGGACGGCCGCACCGTCCTGCTCGACCTCGGCATCGCCACCGCCCTCGACACCGAGACCACCCGCCTCACCCTCACCGGCGTGCCCATCGGCAGCCCCGCCTACATGGCCCCCGAGCAGGCCCTCGCCGCCACCACCGACCCGCGCAGCGACCTCTACTCGCTGGGCTGCCTGCTGCACGAGATGCTCTCCGGCGAGGAGCCCTTCCGGGCGCCCACCGCCCTCGGCGTCCTGCGCCGACACGTCGACGAACCGCCCGTCCCGCTGCGCGAGGTGCGCCCAGAGGTGCCGCAGTCTCTGGAACGGCTGGTCCTCGACCTCCTCGCCAAGCAGCCCGCCGACCGCCCCGCCGACGCCCAGACGGTGTACGCGCAGCTGCTCCCACTGCTGCCTCCCGCCGAGGACGCGCCGCAGCCGCGCCTCACGCCGCTGCCCGACCCCGCACGCCCCTTCCGCTACCCGCACCAGCCGCAGCCGCATCCGTCGGCTGTGGTGGCCGCCGCCGTTCCGGTGGTCCGTTCGGAGCCGAGGCCGTTCCTCGTACCTCCCGCCCCTTCGACACCTCCCGCCGTCCCCTCGGGCCCGGACCTCGGTGCGGAGTGCGCCCGCCTCTCCGACCTGGTCGACGCCGGACGCCACACCGAGGTCCTCGGCCTGGCCGCCAGCCTGCTGCCCCGCGCCGAGGCCGACCTCGGCGAGAGCGCGCCCCTGGTCCGCACCATCCGCACCATCTACGCCCGCATCCTCCTCCACGAGGGCCACCCCCAGCAGGCCCTCCCCGAGTACCGCCGCCTCGCCGCCACCGCGGACGGCGGCCCGCACGGCCTCCAGGGCCTCGACCACCGCTACCGCGCCGCCCTCTGCCTCGACCGACTCGGCCACGGCCCCGAAGCCCTCGCCGAGTACCAGGCCCTGCTCGCCGCCCACACCGCCCGCCTCGAATCCGGCCTCGACACCGACCCCGAGCGCGCCTACGACCTCCGCGAACGCATCGGACTCCACCTCGCCGCCACCGGCGACCCCCAGAACGCCTGGCACTGGCTCCTCCAACTCCTCCTCGAACGCGAACGCCGCGACGGCCCCCACCACCCGGCCGTCCGTCGCCTCCGCCAATCCCTCACCACCCTCCACCCCCACCACGCCACCCCCTGGCCCCCGGCCCGCTGACCCCCCGACCTGCCTCTGCCGCAGCTGGAAGTCGGTGGGCTCGGGTGGTTCCGGCCGGGTCGGCGGCTGTGGCATGCCGTCGGTGCGCTGACCTCGCCCGTTGTGCCGGTTGCAGCCCCTCGCCCTTGGTCATCCGCGCCCCCGCCGACGGCTTGGCTTCAACCATCTGCCGCTTGTGCGGGAGCGGGAAGTCGGCGGGTTCGACTTCCTGCGCCAGTCGGTGGGTCCGATCTGGCGGTCCGCCAGATCGGGGCCCGATTTTCCGTGGGTACGGGAGGGCGGTGGGTCGGGTTGAGCGTGTCGTTCGGGAGCCGGGTTCGGGGGCGGGGAAGTCGGCGGGAGCGACGGGGCTGCCCGCGGCCCGGCCCGTTCCGCCGAGGGGCGGGTAGGTTCGGGGTGTGACGACGAATGTTCCGCGCGCGGAGTTGATCCTGCTGACCACCACCCACCGGGTGGCTCCCGGGTTGCTGGCGTGGCCGGCGTGGGAGGCGTTGCGGTCGGCCGGACGGGTGTTGGTGGGGGAGGAGGGGCATCCGCAGGTGGCCGCGGTGCGGCAGGCCGGGGTGGCGGTCGAGGTGGCGGCGGCGGAGTCGGCGCCGGCCTTGGCGCGGATGCTGACCGAGCAGCCGGCCGGGGCGGGGCCGACGGTGTGGCTGGGGAGCCCGGACGGGGATCCGGGGCTGACGGACGCGCTGGCGCGGCTGGCGGTGGAGCACGCCGGGGAGGTGCCGGAGATCGAGGTGCTGCCGGGTTCGTACGACCTGCCCGGCTCGCGGCTGCTGGACCTGGTGTCGGTGATGGACCGGCTGCGCTCGCCCGGCGGGTGCCCGTGGGACGCCGAACAGACGCACGAGAGCCTGGTGAAGTACCTGGTCGAGGAGGCGTACGAGTTGGTCGAGGCGATCGAGGAGGGGGACCGGGACACGCTGCGCGAGGAGCTGGGCGACGTGCTGCTCCAGGTCTTCTTCCACTCCCGGATCGCCGAGGAGCACCCGACCGGGCCGTTCACCATCGACGACGTGGCTGGGGACATCGTGGAGAAGCTGGTGTACCGCCACCCGCACGTGTTCGGGGACGTCGAGGCCGAGGGCGCCGCCGAGGTGGAGGCGAACTGGGAGCAGCTGAAGGCGGCGGAGAAGGTGGACCGGGAGTCGGTGCTGGACGGCGTGCCGGCCGGGCTGCCGGCGCTGGCGTACGCGGCGAAGCTGGTGTCCCGGGTGCGCCGGGCGGGGTTCGAGGGCGTGCCGGACGAGCCGTACGAGCTGCCGGCGGAGCTGACCGCGGAGTCGGCGGGCCGGCTCCTGCTGGCGGTGGCGCAGCGGGCGTACGACGCCGGGGTGGACGTGGACGCGGCGCTGCGCTCGGCCGCGCGGGGCTACCGGGACGCGGTACGCGCGGCCGAGGGGCTCAAGCCGGAGTAGCGGCTCAGGCCGCCGTGGCGGTGTGCCCGGTCGGGCGCCGCTGCGGCGGGACGAGCTCGCCGATGGCCTCGCCGATCAGGGCGAGGAGTTCGGCGAGGCGCTCCAGGTCGAGGTGGTCGGGCAGGTCGGAGAGGGAGACGATCCGCTCGCCGTTCGGGCCGGCGACGCAGAAGAGGTCGATCGGCCCCAGGTGCTTCTCGGCGGTGTCGACCAGGGCGGCGACGTCGCTGGGGCGGCGGATGTCAGCGCCGACGCCGACGACGGGGCAGCCCGGCCGGTCGAGTTCGGCGGCGAGGTCCTCGGCGACACCGACGTGGGTGTCCGCGATCAGCATCCCGGCGGCGCCGGCCGCGGTGAACCGGCGGGCGAGGCCGGCTCCCGAACCGCCGTCGAGTACCGCGATGACGACGACTGCCCCGCTGACCTGCATGGTCTGCTCCTCCCTGTGGGCGACACCGCACCGGCGCCCACGCATACTGCGGAGGATCGTAGGCACGACCTGACCCTCCGCAACAGGGATTACCCCGCAGGTGACCAGACTCACGCCTGCCACCCGGCCAAGAGCTGCCCAAGAGCTGTCCACGGACCGTCCACCAGCTGTCCACGGAGCGTTGGCGACCCGCTCGCGCGCCGTTCGCGAAGTGTTGACGGTCGGGAACGGTCAGGACGCGCCCGACCCAGCGGTTACGGTCGACCCATGCCTGCTCAGCCCGACGCCGCCCAGCCCGCCCCGCAGCTCTTCACCTGGGAGTTCGCCGCCGACCCGTACCCGGCCTACGCCTGGCTGCGCGAGCACGCCCCGGTGCACCGCACCAGGCTGCCGAGCGGCGTGGAGGCCTGGCTGGTGACGCGGTACGCGGACGCCCGGCAGGCGCTGGCGGACAGTCGGCTGTCGAAGAACCCGGCGCACCACAGCGAGCAGGCGCACCGCACCGGCCGGGTGGGCATCCCGGGGGAGCGGCAGGCGGACCTGATGACCCACCTGCTGAACATCGACCCGCCGGACCACACCCGGCTGCGCCGGCTGGTGTCCAAGGCGTTCACGCCGCGCCGGGTGGCCGAGTTCGAGCCGCGGGTGCAGCAGCTCACCGACCGGCTGATCGACGGCTTCGCGCAGCGCGGTTCGGCGGACCTGATCCACGAGTTCGCCTTCCCGCTCCCCATCTACGCGATCTGCGACATGCTGGGCGTGCCGGCGGAGGACCAGGACGACTTCCGCGACTGGGCCGGCATGATGCTGCGACACACAAAGCCGGGCCACGGCGGGAGCCAACGCGGCGGCGTGGGACGGGCGGTGAAGCGGATGCGGGCGTACCTGCTGGAGCTGATCCACCGCAAGCGGGCCGACCTCGGTGACGACCTGATCTCCGGTCTGATCAGGGCCAGTGACCACGGCGAGCACCTGACCGAGAACGAGGCGGCCGCGATGGCCTTCATCCTGCTGTTCGCCGGTTTCGAAACGACCGTCAACCTGATCGGCAACGGGACGTACGCGCTGCTGCGCAACCCGGGGCAGCGGGTGCTGCTGCAGGAGTCGGTGGTGCGCGGGGAGACCGCGCTGCTGGAGACCGGGATCGAGGAACTCCTGCGCTACGACGGGCCGGTGGAGCTGGCGACCTGGCGGTTCGCGACCAGGCCGCTGACCATCGGCGGGGTGGACATCCCGGTGGGCGATCCGGTGCTGGTGGTGCTGGCGGCGGCGAACCGCGACCCGGCCCGGTTCGCGGACGAGAACACCCTCGACCTGACCCGGGTCGACAATCCCCACCTGGGGTTCGGGCACGGCATCCACTACTGCATCGGCGCCCCGCTGGCCCGGCTCGAAGGACGCGCCGCGCTGGCCACGCTGCTTTCCCGGCTGCCCGATCTGCGACTGGCCGAAAGCCCGGAGAATCTCCGCTGGCGGGGTGGCCTGATCATGCGTGGATTGCGCGAACTTCCGGTCGAATTCAGTCCCGAGATCCGGTCTCCGCATGCCCTTCCTGAGGCTTCGACACGCTGACGGGACGCCGTTGATGCCCTCCTGACAGCGGGGTGAACACCCATCAATCCGGACAAACAGGCGCAGTTGGTAGGCGATTGATCACATGCCGTAATTCCTGTGTGATGTCGGCGATATGAGCTTGTGATTGGTCTGAGGATCTGTCTAGTCTCCCTGGAGTTCGCAGCTGCGGACCTCGTGCGCGGAACGCCGAATCCTGCCCGCCGCGCCACGGGAAACCGACCAGACCCTTGGGCAGGGGCGGGGGAACCAGGTTTGTTGCCGTCCTCCACGGCTTGGGGTGAAGCCGCCCGAGCGGAACGTCTCCGCGCACGGCGGCCGGGCCACCTCCCGGTCCGAACCCGACAGCTCACCTCGCAGGCGTGCGGAGAGGGACCCTTCATGCTGTTCGTTGGAACTGGCCGTCACCGTCGTCGCACCCAGGCCGAGAAGGCCATCGCCGTCGCCGGTGTGGCCGGCGTCGGACTCGCGATGCCGCTCCTCGCCGCCACCGGCGCCTCCGCCGCCCCGGCCTCCGCCTGGGACTCCGTCGCCCAGTGCGAGAGCGGCGGCGACTGGAGCATCAACACCGGCAACGGCTTCTACGGCGGCCTGCAGTTCACCTCCAGCACCTGGAAGGCGTACGGCGGCACCGCCTACGCGCCGCAGGCCAACCAGGCCAGCAAGGGCCAGCAGATATCGGTCGCCGAGAAGGTGCTGGCCTCCCAGGGCCCGGGCGCCTGGCCGGTCTGCTCCGTCAAGGCGGGCCTGAGCAAGGGCGGCGCCCCGGCCGCGGTCGACACCTCCTCGGACGCCAAGCCGCAGTCCGCCCCCCAGCAGCAGACGCCCAAGCAGCAGACGCCCAAGCAGCAGGCCCCGGAGCAGCAGGCCCCCAAGGCGGACGCGAAGCCCGCCCAGTCGTACGCTCCGAAGCACGCCGCCCCGAAGCAGGCCGAGAAGCCCGCGGAGCAGCCGGTCCAGCAGTACGTTCCGAAGCACGCCGCCCCGCGCGCCGCCCAGCCGGCCCAGGCCGCCCCGGCCGGTCACGACTACACCGTCCACTCCGGTGACACCCTGTCGAGCATCGCCGCCGCCCAGAGCGTGTCCGGCGGCTGGCAGGCGCTGTACGACGGCAACCGCGGCACGGTCGGCGGCGACCCGAACCTGATCATGCCCGGCCAGGTCCTGCACCTCGGCTGAACCGGCCCGTAGGGCCTCGACCGAGACGGTCCGTAGGACCTCGAACAGCACCCCGGGGACGAAGGGGGCCGCACCCGGCCCCCTTCGTCCGCATTCGTCCGCGCCGGGGGGACAAGCTGGGACAAGCAGGTGAACTACCGGTGGGTAGTAGGGCCACACGCTGAGACGGAACCGAGGCCAACGTGGCCCCGGGAGCTCGGGCGGTTAGGCTCTGGTCGTAACGACTCCGCAATCGTCCCGCCGACAGCACCACCGTCAGCCGGACCCTGCTTCCGCAAGGAGATGCCTCGTGCCGTCCATCGATGTCGTCGTAGCCCGTGAGATCCTCGACTCGCGCGGCAACCCCACGGTCGAGGTCGAGGTCGGCCTCGACGACGGCAGCACCGGTCGTGCCGCTGTCCCCTCGGGTGCCTCGACCGGCGCCTTCGAGGCGCTGGAGCTGCGCGACGGTGACAAGAACCGCTACTTCGGCAAGGGCGTCGAGAAGGCCGTCCTGGCCGTCATCGAGCAGATCGGCCCGGAGCTCGTCGGCTACGACGCCACCGAGCAGCGCCTGATCGACCAGGCCATGCTCGACCTGGACGCCACCCCCGACAAGTCCTCGCTCGGCGCCAACGCCATCCTGGGCGTCTCGCTGGCCGTCGCGCACGCCGCCTCCGAGGCCAGCGACCTGCCGCTGTTCCGCTACCTGGGCGGCCCGAACGCGCACGTCCTGCCGGTCCCGATGATGAACATCCTCAACGGCGGCTCGCACGCGGACTCCAACGTCGACATCCAGGAGTTCATGATCGCCCCGATCGGCGCGGAGTCCTTCTCCGAGGCCGTCCGCTGGGGCGTCGAGGTCTACCACACCCTCAAGGGCGTGCTGAAGGAGCGCGGCCTGTCCACCGGCCTCGGCGACGAGGGCGGCTTCGCGCCGAACCTGGACAGCAACCGCGAGGCCCTGGACCTCATCATGGAGGCGATCCAGAAGGCCGGCTACGTGCCCGGCCGTGACGTCGCGCTGGCCCTGGACGTCGCCTCCTCCGAGTTCTACCAGGACGGCGCCTACCAGTTCGAGGGCAAGGCCCTCTCGGCCGCCGAGCTCATCGAGTACTACGCCGAGCTGGTCGCCGCCTACCCGCTGGTCTCCATCGAGGACCCGCTGGACGAGTCGGACTGGGACGGCTGGAAGGCCATGACCGTCAAGCTGGGCGACAAGGTCCAGCTGGTCGGTGACGACCTGTTCGTCACCAACCCGGCCCGCCTGGCCAAGGGCATCGAGACCGGCACCGCCAACGCGCTGCTGGTGAAGGTGAACCAGATCGGCTCGCTGACCGAGACCCTGGACGCCGTCGAGCTGGCCCAGCGCAACGGCTACCGCTGCATGATGTCGCACCGCTCCGGCGAGACCGAGGACGTCACCATCGCCGACCTGGCCGTCGCCACCAACTGCGGCCAGATCAAGACCGGTGCCCCGGCCCGCTCCGAGCGCGTCGCCAAGTACAACCAGCTGCTGCGCATCGAGGAGATCCTCGACGACGCCGCCGAGTACGCCGGCCGCGGCGCCTTCCCGCGGTTCCGCTCTGCGGACCAGTAGGCACAGTCGCTCTGCGGACCAGTGAGCACAGTCGCTCCGCGGACCCGTCCGCACAGCAAGCACGAGGGCTGAGCAGCCGAGCTAGCGCAAGCCTGACCGGTGCCCCGCCGCACACCCCGTAGGGTGGACGGCGGGGCACCGTCGCGACCAGGAGGGGATACGGGAGATGGCTGGCTGGAGGATCCCGGGCTTGGCGGCCCGACCTCGGTTCACGAGCCGGGCGACCGTCCTCGTCCTGGTGCTCTGCTCCCTGGTGGCGATCCTCGCCTACCCGACGCGGCAGTTCATCTCCCAGCGCGCCGAGATCTCCGCCCAGCGGGCGAAGGCCGACCACGTGCGCCAGCAGGTCGACCAGCTGCGCCGGGACAAGGCCCGCTGGCAGGACCCGGAGTACGTCAAGGCGCAGGCCCGCGCCCGGTTGCACTACGCGGTGCCGGGGGAGACCCCGTACATCGCGGTGGACCCGGCCGGCCCTGCCGCCCAGCCCTCCGCGCCCGCCGCACCCGCCCCCTCCGGCGGTACGGCCCAGGCCGCCAAGCCCTGGTACGCCAGCGTCTGGGACTCGGTGGACGCCGCCGACACCGTCGCGCTGGCCCCCGCGACCCCCCGTCCGCTCCCCCCGTCCCCCGTTGGAGACCCCACCCCCCATGACCACTGAGAACCACCCCGCCGTCTCCGACGCCGACGTCGCGGCCATCGCCGCCCAGCTCGGCCGGGTGCCGCGCGGCCTGCGCGGTGTCGCGCACCGCTGCCCCTGCGGCAACCCCGACGTCGTGGAGACGGCCCCCCGGCTGCCGGACGGCACGCCGTTCCCGACGCTCTACTACCTGACCTGCCCCAAGGCCGCCTCGCTGATCGGCACCCTGGAGGCGGAAGGCGTGATGAAGGAGCAGAGCGCCCGGCTCGCCGAGGACCCGGAGCTGGCCGCCGCCTACCAGAAGGCGCACGAGGACTACATCGCCCGGCGCGACGCGATCGAGGTGCTGGAGGGCTTCCCGAGCGCCGGCGGCATGCCGGACCGGGTGAAGTGCCTGCACGTGCTGGTCGGGCACTCGCTGGCGGCCGGCGAGGGCGTCAACCCGTTCGGCGACGAGGCGATCGGCATGCTGGAGGACTGGTGGGCCAAGGGCCCGTGCGTCTCCCCGGCCGAGGTCGAGGCGGCCGGTGAGCGGGTCGCCCGCAACCGCGCCAAGGAGCAGGACCACGAGGCCGTGATCGCGGCCAAGCAGCAGAAGACGGCCGAGCGCGCCGCCAAGAAGCGCGCCGCCGAGGCCGCGACCTCGGAAGCCGGCGCCCCGGAGCAGGAGTCCGAGTGAGCATGACCCGCGTGGCCGCGATCGACTGCGGCACCAACTCGATCCGCCTGCTGGTCGCCGACCTCGACCCGGAGACCGGCGCGATCACCGACCTCGACCGCCGGATGATCATCAACCGGCTGGGCCAGGACGTGGACCGGACCGGTCGGCTGCACCCGGACGCGCTGGCCCGCACCTTCGCGGCCTGCCGGGAGTACAAGGAGATCATCACCGGCTTCGGCGTCGGCCCCGAGCACACCCGCTTCGTCGCCACCAGCGCCTCCCGGGACGCCGAGAACAGCGACGAGTACGTCAAGGGCGTGCGGGACATCCTGGGCGTCGAGCCCGAGGTGGTGAGCGGTGAGGAGGAGGCGCACCTGTCCTTCGTCGGCGCCACCAAGGAGCTGGCCAGCGGCCAGTTCCCCGCTCCTTACCTGGTGTTCGACCTCGGCGGCGGCTCGACCGAGTTCGTGCTCGGCGGGGCGGACGTGCAGGCGGCGCGCTCGGTGGACATCGGCTGCGTGCGGCTCACCGAGCGGCACTTCGGCGGCGCCGAGCTGCCCTCTGAGGAGCAGATCGCCGAAGCCCGGGCGCATGTCCGGGCCGAGCTCGACAGGGCCGAGGAGGTGGTCCCGCTGACCGGCGCGGCCACCCTGGTGGGCCTCGCGGGGACGGTCACCACGGTGTCCGCGATCGCCCAGGACCTGCCCGAGTACGACTCCGAGCGGATCCACCACTCCCGTATCAGCCGCGAGCAGGTCGCCGGGATCGCCCGCCGGCTGCTCGCCGCCACCCACGCCGAGCGCGCGGCCATCCCCTCGCTGCACCCGGGCCGGGTGGACGTGATCGCGGCCGGGGCGCTGGAGCTGCTGGAGATCATGGAGCGGACCGGCGCCGCCGAGGTGGTCGTGAGCGAGCACGACATCCTGGACGGCATCGCCTGGAGTACGGCGTCCTGACGGCCCGCACAGCTTACTGAACCGGGCCCGACACCCCTTCCGGGGTGCCGGGGCCGGGGCGCGTACGGACACGGGTGGAAATGTTCGTGAATTTCTTCACATGGCGATCCGGCCATTCGTCGCACCCTGGGGCCCGCTACGCCCGAATTGTGGGACCGAAGGCCTGCCGGTGGTCGGGCCCGCTGGATCGCAGGTCAGGCCTCGTCTGGGGTTTGAAAATCGAAATCACGCGCGGGAACCCGGGTGCTGCACGGATCGTTGCTGCTCAGCAGGGTGGTGCTCCGGCGCTCGCTCACAAGGGGCCGTTGGGCCCCGTGAGCCGGCCCGCAGGGGGATTTTTTGTGGGCGCGGAGTGTAGCACGGGGTGTCCATGTGCTTGTGACCGGGCTCACGAAGGCTGCTCCGGACGGTGCTGGATACTTTCGGATATGAGCACCACGGAGCGTCCTCGCATCCTCATTGTCGGCGGTGGTTACGTCGGCCTGTATGCCGCGATGCGCATCCTCAAGAAGATGCGCTACGGCGAAGCGACCGTCACGGTCGTGGACCCGCGGTCGTACATGACGTACCTGCCCTTCCTCCCCGAGGCGGCCGGCGGCAACGTCGCGCCCCGCAACCTCGTCGCGCCGCTGCGCAGCGCCCTCAAGCAGGCGGAGGTGCTGACCGGTTCTGTCACCGGTATCGACCACGCCCGTAAGGTCGCCACCATCCAGCCTGCGGCCGGCGACAGCTACGAGCTGCCCTTCGAGTACCTGGTCGTCGCGACCGGCTCGGTCTCCCGCACCTTCCCGATCCCGGGTCTGGCGGAGAACGGCATCGGCATGAAGACGGTCGAGGAGGCCATCGGCCTCCGCAACCACGTCATGGCCCAGCTCGACAAGGCCGAGTCCACCACGGACGAGGAGGTCCGCCGCAAGGCGCTGACCTTCGTCGTCATCGGCGGTGGCTTCGCCGGCGTCGAGACGATCGCCGAGATCGAGGACATGGCGCGCGACGCGTCGAAGCTGTACAAGACCGTCAGCCGTGACGACATGCGCTTCGTCATGGTCGAGGCGGCCAACCGCATCCTCCCCGAGGTCGGCCCGGACCTGGGTCTGTGGACCAAGGAGAAGCTCGAGGAGCGGAAGATCGAGGTCTACATCGAGACCTCGATGGACTCCTGCATCGACGGCCACGTCATGCTGAAGAACGGCATGGAGATGGACGCCTCCACCATCGTGTGGACGGCGGGCGTCAAGCCGAACCCGGTGCTGGCCGACTTCGGCCTGCCGCTGGGCCCGCGCGGCCACGTCGACACCGCGGCCACCCTGCAGGTCCAGGGCTTCGACTACGTCTGGTCCGCCGGCGACAACGCCCAGGTGCCGGACCTCGCCTCCGGCGAGGGTGCCTGGTGCCCGCCGAACGCGCAGCACGCCTGCCGTCAGGCCGTCGTCCTGGGCGACAACGTGATCTCCGGCATGCGGGGCTTCCCGCAGAAGGAGTACAAGCACAAGAACCTGGGCGCGGTCGCCGGTCTCGGCCTGCACAAGGGTGTCGCGATCCTCTTCGGCAAGGTCAAGCTGAAGGGCCGCCTGGCCTGGTGGTTCCACCGCGCCTACCACGGTGCGATGGTCCCGACCTTCAACCGCAAGGTCCGCGTCTTCACCGACTGGACCCTCGCGATGTTCCTGAAGCGCGAGATGGTCGGCCTCTCCCAGATGGAGCGGCCGCAGCTGCCGATCCAGGAGGTCACGCCGCCCACCAAGCCCGTCGAGGCCGCCAAGCCGGCCGCCGACAAGGAGCTCGCCAGCAAGTAAGCGACTGGACCCCGGTGTGGGAGCGCCGGGGTATGAGTCGGAGGCCCTCCGCCCGGCAGTGACGCCGGACCACGACCTCCGTGGTGCTCAGCCGGCCGTGCGACCGGGCGGAGTACAGCAGTAGAAGAGCCCCTGCCGAAACCCTCCGGCAGGGGCTCTCGCTGTGTCCGTCGGACCGTCAGTCGGTCTTGATGCTCGACAGGATGTCCAGCTTGGACGCCCGGCGGGCCGGCCAGATCGCGGCCACCAGGCCGACCACCCCGGCCAGCGCCAGGAACAGTGCCAGCTGGCCGTACGGCAGGACGGTGGTCAGCCCGGCGAGGCTGGACTTCAGCGTCCCGTTGATCGCCCAGGCGATGAAGCAGCCGAGCAGCAGGCCGATCCCGGCGCCGAACAGGGAGATCACCACCGACTCCAGTCGGACCATCCGCTTGATGCCCCGGCGGTCCAGGCCGATCGCCCGCAGCATCCCGATCTCGCGCTTGCGCTCGAAGACCGACATGGCCAGCGTGTTGATCACGCCCAGGACCGCGATCAGGACCGCCATCCCCAGCAGGCCGTACATCAGGTTCAGCGCGAAGGTGATGACCTGGCTGAAGTCGTCCCGGACGTCCTGCTTGGACTTGACCTCGATCACCGGGTTGGCGCCGGTGGCGTCCTTGAGCGACTGCTTGAGCTCGGCCGTGGCGCCGTCCTTGCCCTTGACCAGGACGTCGGCGACGTACGGCTTCGACTCGTGCTTGGCGATCTCGCTGTTGGCCAGCAGGACCGGGCCGAGCATGCCGCCCCTCTCGTACACGCCGCCGACGGTGAGCTGACCGCTGGAGCCGTCCGGGAAGGACGCGGTCATCGTCGAGCCGGTGGTGACGTTGAACTTCGCGGCGACGTCCTGGTTCACCAGCAGCTGGCCCTTGCCGAGCGCGGCGCTGGAACCGCTGGTCAGCTTGATTTCGGCGATCTGGTCGAAGGTGTCCGCGTCCAGGCCGGTGATCGCCTTGGAGGTGCCGTTGAGCTTCCAGTAGGCGGCGGTCATCGGCGAGGAGGCCGCCACGCCGGGGGCCTTGGCGATCTGGGCGGGCACCTGGCCGGACAGGTTCATGCCGTTGGCGGCCGAGACGATGTAGTCGGACTTCATCGACTTGGTGACGGCCCGGTCGATGGTGTCGCCGACCGAGGTGCCGATCACGGTGAGGCCGGTGACCAGGGTCAGCCCGATGGTGAGCGCGGCCGCGGTGGCCGCGGTGCGGCGCGGGTTGCGCACCGCGTTCTGCTGGGCGAGCTTGCCCGGGGTGCCGCCCAGCCCCCGCAGCAGCGGGCCGACCAGCGCGACCACGGGACGGGAGAGCAGCGGCAGCAGGACGAACACGCCGATCAGGGCCAGGAAGGCACCCGCGCCGACCGGCATCCGACCGCTGTCGTCGCCGGTGGAGGCGCCGTAACCGATCAGCGCGAGACCGCCGCCGGCGAGCACCGAGCCGATGGTGTTGCGCACCACCAGGCTCTTCTGGCTGGTCGGCTGGTCGCCGCTGCTCATCGCGGCCACCGGCGCGATCCGGGCGGCTCGCAGGGCCGGCAGCAGGGCGGACAGGACCGTCACCAGGACGCCGACCACGATGGTCACCGCGACGGTGAGCGGCTTGATCACCAGCGGGCCGTTCGGCATGTTCTCGTTCAGCGAGCCGATCAGGGACTGCATCCCGGCACCGATCCCGACACCGGCCAGCAGGCCGGCCACCGCGGAGACGGTGCCGATCAGCAGGGCCTCGATCAGCACGGAACGGGTGACCTGCTTGCGGCTGGCGCCGATCGCCCGCAGCAGCGCGAGCTCCTTGGTGCGCTGGGCGACCAGCATGGTGAAGGTGTTGGCGATGATGAAGATGCCGACGAAGAGCGAGATGAAGGCGAAGACCAGCAGCATGGTGCGCATGCTGTCGGTGCCCTTGGTGATCTGCTCCTGCTCCTCGGCGTTGAGCGTGGCACCGGTCTTGATGACGAACTGGTGGTCGGACGGGATCTTGGGCAGGGCCTGGGCGAGCAGCGCGTCCTCGGAGGTGCCGGGCTTGGCGGTGAGCACGATGCTGCTGTAGCGGCCCGGCTCCAGCAGGGTCTGCTGGGCCGTGGCCTTGTCGAACAGGGTGAGCGTGCCGCCGGTGCTGACCACCGGGTCGTCGGTGGTGAAGACCCCGGTGAGCTTCGCCTCGATCACCGGCCCGTTGACGGCGACCCGGACGGTGTCGCCGACCTTGTAGCCCGCCCGGTCGGCGGTCTTGCGGTCGAGGGCGATCTCCTTGGCGTTCTCCGGGCCCTGGCCCTCGGCCATCGGGTAGCGCGGGTCCCTGCCGTCCTGGCCCGGGGCGAAGTTGGCGCCCTTGGCGGCCCAGACCTGGCCGATCAGGTCGCCCTTGTGGTCGGCGACCCCGGTGAAGCCGCTGACCACGCCGCGGGCGGTGGCGGTGCCGGGCAGGGCGGCCAGCTGCTGGACGGTGGCGTCGTCGAGGACGGTGGGGCTGCTCTCGCTCCTCTGCTTGGCGGAGGCGTCGGAGCCGGCCGCGTTGTCCACGACCTGGACCGAGACGTCCGAGTAGCTCTTGGAGTTGCTGTCCCGCAGGGCCTTGCCGAAGGTGTCGGAGAAGACCATGGTGCCCGCGACGAAGGCGGTGCCGAGCATGACGGCCAGCGCCGTCATCAGTAGGCGGCCCTTGTGGGCCAGCACGTTGCGCAGAGCGGTGCGATACATGAGGTGTCCTGGGAAGGTTCGGTGAAGCGGGCCGGCGGGCTGTGGGGCCCTGACTGGGTGTCGCCTTAGCTGGTTCGGCCCTTGGCCTCGAAGCGGCGCATGCGGTCCAGGACGGTGTCGGCGGTGGGGGCGTGCAGTTCGTCGACGATCCGGCCGTCGGCGAGGAAGACGACGCGGTCGGCGTAGGAGGCGGCGACCGGGTCGTGGGTGACCATGACGACGGTCTGGCCGAGTTCGCGTACGGAGTTGCGCAGGAAGGAGAGGATCTCGGCGCCGGAGCGGGAGTCGAGGTTGCCGGTGGGTTCGTCGGCGAAGATGATGTCGGGCTTTCCGGCGAGGGCGCGGGCGCAGGCGACGCGCTGCTGCTGGCCGCCGGAGAGCTGGGAGGGGCGGTGGCTGAGGCGGCCGGACAGGCCGACGGTGTCGACGACGCGGTCGAGCCAGGGCTTGTCGACCTTGCGGCCGGCGATGTCCATCGGGAGGGTGATGTTCTCCAGGGCGGTCAGGGTGGGGAGGAGGTTGAAGGCCTGGAAGATGAAGCCGATGTGGTCGCGGCGCAGCTGGGTGAGCTGCTTGTCCTTGAGGCCGACGAGTTCGGTGTCGCCGATGGTGGTGGAGCCGGAGGAGACGGTGTCGAGGCCGGCCATGCAGTGCATCAGGGTGGACTTGCCGGAGCCGGAGGGGCCCATGATGGCGGTGAACTCGCCCTGGGGGAACACGACGCTGACGTTGTCGAGGGCGACGACGCGGGTCTCCCCCTCCCCGTAGACCTTGTTCAGGTCGGTGGCGCGGGCGGCCGCGGTGCGGACGGCGGTTGCGGTCGACGTGGTCACGGGGGTGCTCCTTGCTGGCTGGCTGACGTGTACCTCCATGCTCCGCGACGTGATCATGGTCTGGCGTCGCCCTGTCGAAGGGTTGGCCCTACCACCGCCGGGCGTACGGGCGGGGCGGGGCCTCCTCCTGCGGTATGAGGGCGACCCTGAGAGAGGCCCGGTGGCCGGAATCACCGCGCTTCGTGGCCGAAATCCCGAACAGTTCGTCAGATGGCAAGGAAACATGACAACTTCCCGGGCTGGGAACATGCGAAAGGGCGAGCCGGGCGACTAGGCTCAGGGGTGCTTTCGCGGGACGCCCGGATGGTGGAACGCAGACACGGGCAGCTTAAAACTGCTTGGCCGCGAGGCCGTGCCGGTTCGAGTCCGGCTCCGGGCACCACTCGACCCGCGGGGGCGCCGTCGGCGTCCCCGCCGGGAGTCGTTCACCGTATCCTCCTCGCGGCGTATCCCGAATTCTTTGCCAAGCCATTACCCTGGTGCACGGGCGGTGCAGTGCCGCCACGGAGGGAATGAGCAATGAGAAGCAGCAACCCGGTCTTCTCGCGGGAGGGGTCCTTCACCCGCGAGCCCGGCTACGCGGGGTTCGGTACCACCGCGCAGGCTGGGGGCCAGTACGGCAACCCCTACGCGGGCACCCCCTACGCCCAGCCGCAGGGGCAGGGCCCGCTGACGGACGAGCAGCTGTACCAGATGTACAACGGGCCGTCGGCCGGCCCGGTGGCCACCGGGCGGATGACGCTCGACGACGTGGTCGCCCGCACCGCCATGACGCTGCTCACCCTGGTCGCCGCGGGCGCGGTGGCCTGGTTCGCGCTGCCGTTCGAGAACTTCGGCTTCGCGATCGGCGCCAGCCTGGTGGCCATGGTGGTCGGCCTGGTGGTCTCGTTCAAGCGCAGCGTCAGCCCGCCGCTGATCCTGCTGTACGCGGCCCTGGAGGGCTTCGCGCTCGGCGCCATCACCCACGCCCTCAACACCATGCTGCCGGGCATCGCGATCCAGGCGGTGCTGGGCACGGCGGCGGTCTTCGCGGCGATGCTGTTCGCCTACAAGAGCGGCAGGATCCGGGTCACCCCGCGCTACACCCGGATCGGCATCGCGGTCGCCATGGGCTTCGTGCTGCTGACGCTGATCAACATGGTCGCGATGGCCTTCGGTGCCGACATGGGCCTGCGCTCCGGCCCGCTGGGCATCGTGGTCGGCCTGGTCGGCATCGGCCTCGGCGCGTTCTTCCTGTCGCTGGACTTCGCGGAGATCGAGACGGCCATCGCGCAGGGCGCCCCGCAGCGCGAGTCCTGGCGGGCCGCCTTCGGGCTGACCCTGTCGCTGGTCTGGATCTACATCGAGATGCTGCGGCTGATCGCGATCCTGCGCGGCGACGACTGACACACCCTCTGCGCCGTACCACTGCCGCCGGGGCCCCGGGGGAACACTCCGGGGGCCCGAGGGGGCTCGGGGTGCTTCCCAGGAGGACGTGCAGGCCCCGGGCGCAGCCGTCTAACCCCTGGCGGGCTGTCTCTACTCCCTTCCCCCGGGAAAG
>NZ_JBHTTU010000022.1:28101-44279 GCF_042794375.1 Kitasatospora sp. NPDC056531
GGCGACCAGCTGGCGCAGACTGCGGACGCCGATCACCGTCACCCCGGGGACGAGCGAGGCCTCGGGCGCGGTCTGCTCGGCGACCACCACCTAGGCTCCTTCCCATGCATGACGTACAGCCCTTGGTCGAAGCCGTCGACTCCCTGGCGGATCGTTTCCGCTCGCTGCCGCAGAGCAAGCTGCTGGGCGCCGTGCCAGGGCACGCCTCGCGGGCGGCGGCCGTGCTGGGGCTGGCCCGGCGGCTGGCCGCGCTGGCGCTGGCGGCGGAGGGCGGGCCGCAGCGGGAGTTCCCGGACGCCGGGGCCTTCGCGGTGGGGGACCAGTTGGCCGTCGCCGGGCACGACCTGGCGGCCGCTCTCGCGGTGCTGCCCGGGGGCACCGTGGTGGCGCTGCCGGAGGGGTCGGCCACCGTGGACGAGGTACTGGCCGGGGCGGTGGCCGCGGTGCGGGAGACCGCCGAGCTCTGCGCCTGAGCCGGTACGGGCGCGCCGTGCGGTTGAGGTGGCGTCAGATGCTGGCGACCACCCGGTCGGCGAGCACGTAGACGGCCTCCTCGTCGGTGGAGAAGGTCAGCGAGTACGAGCCGGAGAAGCGCGATCCGCCGAGCAGTCGGACGTGCTCACCGGCGCGGACCGCGTCGATCAGCCGGTAGGCGGCCTCCCGGTCGCCCGGGGCCACGCACAGCGTGGTGCCGTCGGCGAAGGCGTACACGTCCAGGGTGCCCAGCGGGCCCGGGCGGACGTCGACCAGGGCGACGGCCTCCTCGGCGAGGGTGGCCAGCCGGGTGTCGGTCCACTCGCGGGACGGCGCCTGGCTCGGCACGAAGTCGGGGTGCGAGGGGTGGCGGCGCGGATCGGGCGCGGCGACCGGGGCGTCCGCCACGGTCGGCTCGGTGTCCAGCAGTCCGGCCTCCAGGCCGGTCGCCAGCAGGTCGGCCTCGCGGCGGGCCCGGGCGTCCTTGGCGGTCTCGCCGACCGGGTGGCCGGGGCGCAGCGGCGCGCCGCCCTCGGTGCCGGGCTCGGCCGGACCGGTGCCGCCCTCGTTGATCAGGTCCTCCAGCGCGGAGCGCAGTGCCTCACCGAACTCCGGGTCCATCGTCCCGACGTTGTCGGCGGCGTCCTGCGGGCCGGTGGGGCGGGGGAAGAACAGCGGCCACTCGTCGGTGCCGGCCAATACCCCGGTGAAGGGGGAGTCGAACAGTGGCGCGTCCTCGGCCGCGCGGGCCTCCTGCTCGGCCCAGAACGCCCGGGCCTCGGTGATCTCCCGCTCGCGGTCGGCGGCGAGCGCCTCGGCGACGGCCCGGCGTATCGCGGCCTCGTCGACCGGTGCGGGCGCGGCCTGCGCGTCCAGTCGGCGGGAGAGTCCTCGGAGGTGGAGCAGCGCGGCGGTCGACACGGCGATCAGGACCAGCAGCAGGATGGTGTAGACGGCGCTCACGGAACGTACTCCTAGCGAGGAGCGGAACGGGGTTACGTGTCCACACTGCCGCATTCGGTGCTGTTACCGCAGTGGCGAATGTCTAATTCGTCCAAGACTTTCGGCCTTGTCCCCAAATTGTTAGGTAACACCGTTCTACGCAGTGAAGTTGATCCACTCCGCAGTGTCGATCTCCGGGTCGGAAACGAACGGGAGGAGGGCCGGATCGACCTCGCGGTGTGATCCGGCCCTCAATTACGCTACGTCACTCCAAACGGGTGCTCCAGACCCTTCGGAGCGGTTCGGCGGGGTCAGCTGAGGCGCTCGATGACCATGGCCATGCCCTGGCCGCCGCCGACGCACATGGTCTCCAGGCCGAACTGCTTGTCGTGCCACTGCAGGGAGTTGATCAGCGTGGTGGTGATCCGGGCGCCGGTCATGCCGAAGGGGTGGCCGACCGCGATGGCGCCACCGTTGACGTTCAGCTTGTCCAGGTCGATGCCGAGGTCGCGGTAGGAGGGGATCACCTGGGCGGCGAAGGCCTCGTTGATCTCGACCAGGTCGATGTCACCGATGGTCAGGCCGGCCCGCTTGAGCGCCTGCTTGGAGGCCTCGACCGGGCCGTAGCCCATGATCTCGGGGGAGAGTCCGCTGACGCCGGTGGAGACCACCCGGGCGAGCGGGGTGATGCCGAGCTCGCGGGCCTTGGTGTCGGACATGATGACCAGCGCGGCGGCGCCGTCGTTGAGCGGGCAGCAGTTGCCGGCGGTGACGGTGCCGTCGGGGCGGAACACCGGCTTCAGGCCGGACACGCCCTCCAGGGTGACGCCGGCGCGCGGGCCGTCGTCCGTGCTCACCACGGTGCCGTCCGGGAGCGTGACCGGGGTGATCTCGCGCTCCCAGAAGCCGGCCTTGATCGCCGCCTCGGCGAGGTTCTGCGAGCGGACGCCGAACTCGTCCTGCTCGGCGCGGGTGATGCCCTTGAGCGCGGCCAGGTTCTCGGCGGTCTGGCCCATCGCGATGTAGGCGTCCGGCACCAGGCCGTCCTCGCGCGGGTCGTGCCACTCCCCGCCGCCCTCCTCGGCGCGCTTCTTGGTGCGGGCCTGGGCCTCGTCGAAGATCGGGTTCATGGTGCCCGGCAGGCCGTCCGAGGTGCCCTTGACGCTGCGTGAGACGGTCTCGACGCCGGCCGAGATGAAGACGTCGCCCTCGCCGGCCTTGATCGCGTGCAGTGCCATCCGCGTGGTCTGCAGCGAGGAGGAGCAGTACCGGGTGATGGTGGCGCCGGGCAGGTAGTCCATGCCCATCTGCACGGCCACGATGCGGGCCAGGTTGTGGCCCTGCTCGCCGCCCGGCAGGCCGCAGCCGAGCATCAGGTCGTCGATCTCGCGCGGGTCGAGCTGCGGGACCTTGGCCAGGGCGGCCTGGATGATGTGGGCGGTCAGGTCGTCCGGGCGGACGTCCTTGAGCGAGCCCTTGAAGGCCCGGCCGATCGGCGAACGGGCGGCGCTGACGATGACGGCTTCGGGCATGGCGGGCTCCTCGCTGAGTGACGACGGACTGGCGGTCCGGGAGGTAAGCTACCGCTTAGTCATTCAGGCGTCACCGGCTCCAGCGTGTGAGCTGGCCGACGTGTTCCCGGGGTCCGCGTCGGGATCCGTGTCGGGATCCCCACCAGCTTCTTTCCCGCCCTCCTGGCCCGGCAGGCCGATCCGCAGCCGATGCCTCAACAAGGCCCAGCGCCGGCCCGCGCCCTCCGCCTCCACGGCCGCCACCTCGGTGCCCGCCCGTCCGGCGGCCGTCGCGGCGGCCACCGCGACCGGCAGCACCGTCCCGCCCGGGACCGGGGCGCTCGGGCGCTCCTCCTCCGGCCACAGGCCGAGCGTCGCGCAGACCGAGGGCAGGACGGCCATCGAGGCGGTGGCGTAACCCTGGGCGGAGGGGTGGTAGCGGTCGGCGGCGAACATCTCCGGGCGGGCGGCGAACTCCGGGCCCAGCAGCGAGCCGAGCGAGACGGTGCGGCCGCCGGCCTCCACCACCGCGATGGTCTGCGCGGCGGCCAGCTGGCGGCTCAGCCGCCGCGCCACCCAGCGCAGCGGCGGGCGCACCGGCTTGATCGTCCCGAGGTCCGGGCAGGTGCCCACCACCACCTCGCAGCCGTTGGCGCGCAGGGCGGCGACGGCCTCGCCGAGCTGGCGGACGGCCACCTGGGCCGGGCTGTGCCGGGTCACGTCATTGGCGCCGATCATGATCACGGCGACGTCGGGGCGGTGCGGCAGCACCTGTTCCAGCTGGCCGGAGAGGTCGGCGGAGCGGCCGCCGGAGCGGGCCACGTTGACCAGCCGCACCGGGCGCTCGGCCACCGAGGCCAGGCCCGCCGCCAGCAGCGCGCCCGGGGTCTCGCGGGCGCGGGCCACGCCCAGGCCGGCGCCGGTGGAGTCGCCGAGGACGGCCAGCACCAGCGGCGGCTGCGGGGCGGCGGAGCGGTCGGCGAAGGCCTCGCCGTAGACGCCGTCGGCCTTGGGCGGGACGGTCTCCAGGACGCCGATGGCCTGGATGGCGAGTTTGCTCTCGGTCAGCAGCAGGCCGACCAGGCCCACCCCCAGCAGGCCGAGCCCGCCGCCGCCGTACGCCGCCGCGGTGGCGATCCGGCGGGCCACCCGAGCCCGCGAGTCCCGTGCGCCTGGCATCCGGTGCCCCCTTCGCGTCCTCGTGCCGCCCCTCGGGGGACGCGCATCGCCTGCACAGCGGTCTTACCCGGATGGGGGGTGGCAGTACCGGAGGCGGCGGCGGGGGTGGGCCATTGGGGGAGGTGTGCCGGAGGGGAACCCCGGGGCGGCGCCCACGCCCTAGGCTTTGCAGTACCGAAAGCACTCGCATGCCCATAGACCGGGAGGACCCCCGTGCGGTACCACAACTCGATCATCGACCTGGTCGGCAACACGCCGCTGGTCAAGCTGAACAAGGTCACCGAGGGCATCAGCGCGACAGTGCTGGCGAAGGTCGAGTACTTCAACCCCGGCGGCTCGGTGAAGGACCGCATCGCGATGCGCATGATCGAGGCCGCCGAGGCCTCGGGCGCCCTCAAGCCGGGCGGCACGATCGTGGAGCCGACCTCGGGCAACACCGGTGTCGGTCTGGCGATCGTGGCCCAGCAGAAGGGCTACAAGTGCATCTTCGTCTGTCCTGACAAGGTGTCCACCGACAAGATCAACACCCTGCGCGCGTACGGCGCCGAGGTGGTCGTCTGCCCGACCGCCGTCGCCCCGGAGCACCCGGACTCGTACTACAACGTCTCCGACCGTCTCGTCCGCGAGACCCCGAACGCCTGGAAGCCGGACCAGTACTCCAACCCGGAGAACCCGGCCTCGCACTACCACTCCACCGGCCCGGAGCTGTGGGAGCAGACCGAGGGGAAGATCACCCACTTCGTGGCGGGCGTCGGCACCGGCGGCACCATCTCCGGCACCGGCAACTACCTGAAGGAGGTCTCCGGCGGGAAGGTCAAGGTCGTCGGCGCCGACCCGGAGGGCTCGGTCTACTCGGGCGGCACCGGCCGTCCGTACCTGGTCGAGGGCGTCGGTGAGGACTTCTGGCCGACCGCCTACGACCGCGACGTCGCGGACGAGATCGTCGCCGTCTCCGACAAGGACTCGTTCCAGATGACCCGCCGCCTGGCCAAGGAGGAGGGCCTGCTGGTCGGCGGCTCCTGCGGGATGGCCGTGGTGGCCGCGCTGGAGGTGGCCAGCGGGCTCGGGCCGGACGACGTCGTGGTGGTGCTGCTGCCGGACGGTGGCCGCGGCTACCTGTCGAAGATCTTCAACGACGACTGGATGGCCGACTACGGCTTCCTGCCCTCGTCCACCGACGAGGCCCACATCGGCGAGGTGCTGGGCCGCAAGGAGGCCATCGAGCAGGGCGGCATCCCGCAGTTCGTCCACATGCACCCGAACGAGACGGTCGCCGAGGCGGTCCGGGTGCTGCGCGAGTACGGCGTCTCGCAGATGCCGGTGGTCTCCCCGGGCGCCGGGCACCCGGACATCATGGCCGGCGAGGTGATCGGCTCGGTGGTGGAGAAGCTGCTGCTGGAGGGCATCTTCGCGAAGGAGATCGAGCTCACCGACACGCTGGACAAGGTGATGTCCAAGCCGCTGCCGGTGGTCGGCTCCGGTGAGACCGTCACCAACCTGATGACCGTGCTGGAGAAGGCCGACGCGGCGGTCGTGCTGGTGGAGGGCAAGCCGCAGGGCATCGTCACCCGCCAGGACCTGCTGGGCTTCCTGACCACCCGCGGCGCCGCCCACTGACGCTCGGTCACCCCGCTTCGCCCGTGCACGGATCCGATGGGTTCGTCCACGGGCGAAGTGGTACACCGGCGTCACCTGCCCGCAGCACGTGGTTAACAACGCTCCGGCATCGTGGTGGTCAACGGCAAGACGCCGAGCGAGACGGCGGCGGTCCACCGGGAGCGGCTCCCCGGTGGACGCGGTCGACTCCGGACACGTCGGACGGTCCTGACCCGGCCCGCCGTGTCCGCCCTCCCCGACCGGCATCGGAGGGAGGGGCCCCGCGGGAGGCGCCGTCGTCCCGCCCCTGTCCGGCTCCGGCCGGTCGACAGGGTGCGGCGGCTCCCGCGGTGCACACCGCGCCGTACGGCGCGTCTCCGCGGCTCCCGGGTGGGGGAGCCGATGCGGAGAGACGGTGGGGCCGGTCCTTCTCCGAGGGGCCGGCCCTTCCCGTGCGCCCCGGCCTTCCGTGCGCCCCGGCGGCCCGTCGTCCCGTACGCTCGCACGCATGACCAGCACTGAAACGACCGGCCAGGACGCCCCGCGCTACGTCAAGCTCAAGATCGAGCTGATCGCGGAGATCACCGACGAGGGCGCGCTCAAGGCGGCCGCCCTGAAGCAGGTCGCCGAGGACGAGTACCTCGACGACGAGGAGCGGGCCCAGTCCGTCGAGGCCATCGAGGTGGACCCGTCGGGTTCGCTCGCCCACTTCATCGACCCCGTCGCGCTGCTCGGGGACGTTCCGGGCGTCGAGCTCGCCTCGGCGACCTGGGAGTCGGCGCAGACCGAGTTCGACCCCGAGAGCGAGGAGTGGGACGAGTACACCGTGGCCGAGTCGGCCGAGTAACGGCCGTCCGTACCGTGGCCGCTCGCACCGTGGCCGCTCGTGAACGCCCGGTCCGCTTCGGCGGGCTGGGCGTTTTGTCCATGTTGGTCGGGAAGTTGGGTCAGCTCATACGATCACCTACCCTTCGGTGATGGAACCGTGAACGGGTGGATTGCGTTTCTGTATCCGTAAATGCCCGGGATGATCAGCAGGGAGACGCGACGTGACGGCACAGGACGGTCAGGGGCGGGTGGCCGGCGGGAACTGGAGTCGACGCGGAGTGCTCGCGGGCCTGATCGGGGCTCCGGTGCTGCTGCTGGCGGCCTGCAACGACAACAGCGGCGGCAGCGGGGGATCCGGTGGCAGCGGCGGGTCCGGCGGTGCCGGAGCCGGCGGCACCCCGGGCTCGGGCGGCGGGAGCGGCACCCCCAAGACCTCGGCCGCCGTCATCACCGTCAGCCCGGCGGACGGCGCCACCGGCGCCAGCTTCAGCGACCCGGTCAAGGTGACCGTCGCCAACGGCACCCTGAGCACCGTCAAGGTCACCGACTCCACCGGCAAGGAGCTGGCCGGCCAGCTCTCCTCGGACAACACCGGCTGGACCTCGGCCGCGGCCCCGGCCAGCGGTACCAAGTACTCCGTCACCGCCACCGCCCTCGACAAGGACAAGCTGGAGGCGGACGCCAACGCGACCTTCACCACGGCGACCCCGGCCAACACCTTCGTCGGCTACTTCACCCCCGAGGACGGTTCGACCGTCGGCGTCGGCATGCCGGTCTCGATCAACTTCAGCAAGCCGATCACGGACCGCAAGGCCGTCCAGCAGGCGATCACCGTGATAGCCGAGCCGGGCGTCGAGATCGTCGGGCACTGGTTCTCCAGCACCCGGCTCGACTTCCGGCCGCAGGAGTACTGAACCAAGGGCACCAAGGTCACCCTCAAGCTCCGGCTCAAGGACGTCGAGGGTGCGAAGGGCGTGTTCGGCACCCAGTCCAAGGACGTGAGCTTCACCATCGGCCGCGCCCAGACCAGCGTCGCCGACCTCGCCACCAAGAAGCTCACCGTCACCACGGACGGCCAGGTCAGCGCCGTCTACAAGATCTCCGGCGGCGCCCCCGAGCACACCACCTGGGGCGGCAAGATGGTCATCTCCGAGCAGTTCACCCAGACCCGGATGAACTCGCAGACCGTCAACCTGGGCAGCGAGTACGACATCGCCGACGTGCCGCACGCCCAGCGCCTCACCACCTCGGGCACCTTCATCCACGGCAACTACTGGTCCTCGCCGTCGATCTTCGGCGGCCAGAACACCAGCCACGGCTGCGTCGGCCTGCAGGACGCCAAGGGCGCGCAGGACAGCAGCACGGACGGCTTCAAGTTCTACAAGTCCTCGATGGTCGGTGACGTGGTCGAGGTCGTGAACTCCGGCGACAAGACCGTCGCCCCGGACAACGGCCTGAACGGCTGGAACCTGAGCTGGGCCGAGTGGAAGGCCGGCAGCGCGGCCTGACCGTCACCTGAAACTCCTCCTCGGGCGGACCGAACCTCGCGGCCCGCCCGAGGAGTCAGGTGGGTGTGAAACGCGAGCAGAGACAGCGACAGGACGCCGAGTTCAGCGCGTTCGTCGCCGGGAGCGGCCGCCAACTGCTGAGGCTGGCGGAACTGCTGACCGGCGACCCCGAGCGGGCCAAGGACATCGTGCAGTCCGCGCTGGAACGTGCCTACCTGCACTGGCACCGGATCACCGGTGACGACCCCACCGCGTACGTCCGCCGGATCGTGGTCAACCAGCACCGCGACTGGTGGCGCCGGCTGCGCAACCGAGAGCTGCCCACCGACCACACCCCGGACCGGCCGCTGGCGGAGGACCTCGCCGAGCTGCAGGCCCAACGGGCGCTGGTGCACCAGGCGTTGGGCGCGCTCACCCGCCGGGAGCGGACCGTCGTCGTGCTGCGGTACTACGGGGACCTCACCGAGGCCGCCATCGCGGCCGAACTGGGCATCGCCCCCGGCACGGTGAAGAGCACCCTGAACCGGGCGCTGTCGAAGCTGCGCGCACTCCCCGAACTCGCCGACCGCACCGGCGGAGCGGCGGGTCCCACGACGGACATCGAGGTGACGGTATGAGCTTCGAGGACAGACTCGGAGAACTGCTCAAGGACGAGGACCCGTTGGCGCCCGGGCCGCAGCCGGCGGAGGTCATCGCCGGCGCCCGGCGTCGCCGGGCCCGGCGCCGGGTGGGGGCCGGGGCGGCCGCCCTGGCGGTGGCGCTGGTCTGCGGGGTCACGGCGGTGACGGCGGGCGGCGCCCGGCACGGCGGGGACCTCGCGGCCGAGGCGGGGGCGGCGATGACGCCCTCAGCGGCGGCGACCGCCCTGGTGCCGGAGGCCGCTCCGACCCCGACCACGACCCCAGCCCCGACGGTGTCCGCGCTGCCGCTCTCGCCGGTGCGGCGGGCCGGGGTCGGGGAGAAGATCGACGTGATCGACGGCACCCGGATCTGGGTCACGCCGACCCAGCGCTGCGACGAGTCCCGCGGGCCCGACGGCGTCTGGCGCAGCAACTTCGACTGCCGGGACGTCACCAGCGACAACCTCGACCACAGCAAGCCGAACATCTACACCCAGGGCTCCGAGAACGCCGACCACGACGTGCTGTTCGGCATGTTCCTCGGCCCCGTGACCCCGGCCCGACTGGTCGCCTTCCGGGACGGCAAGCCCTATCTGGCCACCCTGGTCACCGTGCCCGGGATGAAGGACTGGGCGGCGTACTACGTCGTCCTGCCCCACAAGGCCCCCGAGCCGAAGGGGCACGAACAGATCGGCACCACCGTCGCCGGCTACGACGCCGACGGCAAACTGGTGGCGGAGAACCCCGCCTACCGGACGGACGGCACCCACGACCGGGCCCCGGCCACGCTCTGAGCCGTACCGATCACCGCTTCGCGTAGTCCGCGAAGCCCTGCCAGTCGACGATCACGCACGGCTCGTCGCCCAGGATCCAGGCGTCGTGGCCGGGCGGGCAGACCATGAAGTCACCGGGGCCGAAATCGGTCTGCTGGCCGTCGTCCATGACTATCCGCATCCGGCCGGAGATCACGTATCCCAGGTGGGCGGCCTGGCAGCTGTCGGTCCTGGCGAGCGGTTTCACGTGCTTGGACCACTGCCACCCCGGCTGGAACACGGCCCTGCCGACCGGGCCGGCGTCCAGGTTGACCAGGCGCAGCTCCCCCATGCCCTCCTCGAACAGTCGGACTTCCTCGGGATCGTCGAAGTTCCTGCGGACCAGACCGGACATGGCGTACTCCTCTCCACGAGGGCGGCCCGGCCACCAGCGAGTGGCCGGGCCGGCCCTGCTGGCCATTCCAGTCTGCGGCCGGGACCGGGAGCGGTCGCCTTGAGTGGCCGGCCCCGGTCGGGCCCGGGTGCGGGGGCTCGGCCCCCTTGCGGGTCACGCCGATCGGGCACGAGGTGCCGGTGCCGTTGAGGGTTGCATGGAGGCCGCAGTGACTCACACCGCACGAGTCACACCGCCGGCTGAACGGGCCCCGGGCCGGTGGTGGACGGGCCGCTCCTGTCGGTGCTTCGTGTCTCAGCTGCCTGCCTTGGCGACGCCGATCGGGCAGGAGGCACCCGTGCCGCCGAGACCGCAGTAGCCGTTGGGGTTCTTGGCCTCGGACAGGTACTGCTGGTGGTACGGCTCGGCCGGGTAGAACGGGCCGGCCGGGGCGATCTCGGTGGTGATCGGGCCGTAACCGAGCGCGGTCAGCGCGGGCTGGAAGGTGTCCCGGGTGGCGGTCGCGGCGGCGGCCTGGGCGGGGGAGTGGGTGTAGAGCGCGGAGCGGTACTGGGTGCCCACGTCGTTGCCCTGGCGGTTGCCCTGGGTCGGGTCGTGCGCCTCCCAGAAGGCCTTCAGCAGTTGCTCGTACGAGACCACGGCCGGATCGAACACCACCCGGACCGCCTCGGTGTGCCCGGTCAGCCCGCTGCACACCTCCTCGTACGTCGGGTTCGGGGTGTAGCCGCCCTGGTAGCCGACCAGCGTCGTCCAGACGCCGGGCAGCTGCCAGAAGGTGCGCTCGGCGCCCCAGAAGCAGCCCATCCCGAAGTCGGCCACCTCCAGTTCCTCCGGATACGGCCCGGTGAGCGGGTGGCCGAGCACGGTGTGCGGCGCGGTCAGGGTGAAGGCCGCCGCCTGGCGGCCGGGCAGCGCCTGGTCGGCGGGGACGAGCGAGGACTTGTGGCGGCTGAACATCACGGCCTGCTCCAGCGGGGTAGGGAGGGTTGCCCAGGATTCAACGCACCGGGCGGTCCGCGGATTCCGGCGGGCGCGTCGGCGTACGGCCACTAGGCTCGGAGCCATGACCGAGCACCAGCTTCCCCAGGGCTTCGAGACCCTCGCCATCCACGCGGGTCAGGAAGCAGACCCCCAGACCGGGGCCGTCGTCACGCCGATCTACCAGGTGTCCACCTACAAGCAGGACGGGGTGGGCGGCCTGCGGGGCGGCTACGAGTACAGCCGCAGCGCCAACCCGACCCGCACCGCGCTGGAGGAGTGCCTCGCGGCGCTGGAGGGCGGCGCCCGCGGCCTCGCCTTCGCCTCCGGCCTGGCCGCCGAGGACACCCTGCTGCGCACCATCCTCAAGCCGGGCGACCACATCGTGATCCCCAACGACGCCTACGGCGGCACCTTCCGGCTGTTCGCCAAGGTGCTGACCCGCTGGGGCGTCGAGTTCTCCGTCGCCAACACCCAGAACCTGGACGACGTCCGGGCCGCGCTGCGCCCCAACACCCGCGCGGTGTGGGTGGAGACCCCGTCCAACCCGCTGCTGGGCATCACCGACCTGGCCGCGCTGGCCGAGGTCGCGCACGGTGCCGGGGCGCTGCTGGTGGTCGACAACACCTTCGCCAGCCCGTACCTGCAGCAGCCGATCGCGCTCGGCGCGGACGCGGTCGTGCACTCCACCACCAAGTACATGGGCGGCCACTCGGACGTGGTCGGCGGTGCGCTGGTGCTGGCCGAGGCGGGCCTGGGCGAGGAGGTCGCGTACCACCAGAACGCGATGGGCGCCGTCTCCGGCCCGTTCGACGCCTGGCTGGTGCTGCGCGGCATCAAGACGCTGGGCGTCCGGATGGACCGGCACAGCTCCAACGCGGAGAAGGTCGCCGAGCTGCTGGCGAGCCACCCCAAGGTCAGCCAGGTGCTCTACCCGGGCCTGCCCGAGCACCCCGGCCACGACATCGCCGCCAAGCAGATGAAGGCCTTCGGCGGCATGGTCTCGTTCCGGGTCGCCGGCGGCGAGGAGGCGGCCGTCGAGGTCTGCAACCGCGCGCAGCTGTTCACCCTGGGCGAGTCGCTGGGCGGCGTGGAGTCGCTGATCGAGCACCCGGGCCGGATGACCCACGCCTCGGCGGCCGGTTCGCCGCTGGAGGTGCCGGCCGACCTGGTGCGCGTCTCGGTCGGCATCGAGTCGGTCGACGACCTGCTGGCCGACCTCAAGCAGGCGCTGGGCTGAGCGGGTTACTGCCCCTGCTGGTCCGCCGTGTACGACTCCATCGCGTGGTTGAAGCGGGCCAGCAGGGCGCAGAACGCCTGCTGCTCCTCGGGCGGCCAGTCGGCCGTCAGGCGGCGGGCCAACTCGGCCCGGCCGTCCCGGACTTCGGCGAGCCGGCCGGTGCCGCCCGGGGTCAGCGCGAGGCGTACCGCGCGGCGGTCGGCCGGGTCCTGGACCCGGCCGACCAGTCCGGCCGCGACCAGCGGGGCGACCTGGCGGGTCACCGTGGAGGAGTCCACTCCGAGCGCCTCGGCCAGCGCCTTGACGTTCGCGGGCCCGTGCCGCTCCAGGCGGTCGAGCAGTAGGTAGGCGGCCCGGTCCAGCGCGGCGAGGCCGCCGCCGGAGGTTCGGACCTGTTCCATCCGGCGGGCGAACACCGCCAGCTGGTACTGGAGTTGGGTGTGCACGGGCTCGGTTCGGTCGGTGGCCTGGGGCGAGGTCGTCGTCATCGCGGCTCACGATCGTCGTGCGGTGAGAGAGGCTCAGAAGCAGCAGCGTACGCGGGCGGGGCGGACCCGGGAACAGCCCCGACGTCCCCGATTGGTGGTGTCGCGAGCCCTACTCTGGGATCATGCACAACTGGCCGATCACCCTCGACGACGTCCGCGGGGCCCAGAAGATGCTCGCCGGAGTCGCCCGGGTGACCCCGATGGAGGGCAGCCGGCACCTGTCCGGGCTGATCGGTTCGCCGGTCCACCTGAAGTGCGAGAACCTGCAGCGCACCGGCTCCTTCAAGTTGCGCGGGGCGTACGTGCGGATCGCGGGGCTCTCGCCGGTGCAGCGGGCCGGCGGGGTGGTGGCGGCGAGCGCCGGGAACCACGCCCAGGGGGTGGCGTTGGCGGCCTCGCTGCTGGGGGTGCGCTCCACCGTCTTCATGCCGGTCGCGGCGCCGCTGCCGAAGGTCGCGGCCACCCGCGAGTACGGCGCCGAGGTGCGGCTGCACGGCGCCACCGTGGACGAGGCGCTGCTGGCCGCGCAGCGGTACTCGGAGGCGACCGGCGCGGTGTTCATCCACCCCTTCGACCACTGGGACATCGTCACCGGCCAGGCGACCGTCGGCCTGGAGATCCTGGAGCAGTGCCCCGAGGTGCGCACCATCCTGGTCGGGGTGGGCGGCGGTGGGCTGCTGGCCGGGATCGCGGCGGCGGTCAAGCCGCTGCGGCCGGACGTCCAGGTGGTCGGGGTACAGGCGGCCGGCGCGGCCGCGTACCCGCCCTCGCTGGCGGCCGGGCGGCCGGTGTCGCTGGAGCACTTCAGCACCATGGCCGACGGGATCATGGTCGGGCGCCCGGGGGACATCCCGTTCGAGGTGGTCAACACGCTGGCGGACGGCATCCGCACGGTCTCCGAGGACGCGCTGTCGCGGGCCCTGCTGCTCGGCCTGGAGCGGCTGAAGCTGGTGGTCGAGCCGGCCGGGGCGGCCCCGATCGCGGCGTTGCTGGAGCAGCCGGACTCCTTCGAGGGCCCGGTGGTGGCGGTGCTGTCCGGCGGCAACATCGACCCGCAGTTGATGCAGCGGGTGCTGCGGCACGGGCTGGCGGCGGCCGGGCGCTACCTGTCGCTGCGGGTGCGCCTGGCGGACAAGCCGGGTTCGCTGGCGGACCTGCTGGGTGTGCTGACCAGGGTGGACGCCAATGTGCTGGACGTCGCCCACGTGCGGATCGACCCCCGGCTGGGGCTGACCGAGGTCGAGGTGGACCTGCACCTGGAGACCAAGGGGCCGGAGCACTGCGCGCTGGTGGTCGGCGAGCTGCGGGACGCGGGGTACGTGGTTTCCAGCTGAGGCTGTCCGGCTGAGGTGGCCGGGACGGGGCTGTCCGGCTGGGTGCCCGTTCGAAGCCCCCTTGACGCGATGTATCGCGAGTTGTCACACTCGCGATGCATCGCGTTCTGTGTCGATGGCCGGGAACCGAGTTGTCCGCATGCCTGGAATCCAGGCAGATCGGGACAGATCGCTCATATTCGTCCGAGGAGATGAGGCAGGCCATGGCGCCAGCCATCCAAGCCGAGAACCTGGTGAAGACCTTCGGCGACGTCCGGGCCCTGGACGGCGTCAGCCTCGACGTCCCCGACGGCGCTGTGCTCGGGCTGCTCGGCCCGAACGGCGCCGGCAAGACCACCACCGTGCGCGTCCTGACCACCCTGCTCCGCCCCGACTCCGGCCGCGCGGTGGTGGCCGGAGTCGACGTGCTCAAGCACCCGAACAGGGTCCGCAGCCTGATCGGGCTGTCCGGCCAGTACGCGGCGGTCGACGAGTACCTGACCGGCTTCGAGAACCTCACGATGGTCGGCGAGCTCTACCAGATGAGCACCCGCGCCGCGAAGGCCCGCGCGCTGGAGCTGCTGGAGTGGTTCAACCTCACCGAGGCCAAGGACCGCACCGCCAAGACGTACTCCGGCGGCATGCGCCGCCGCCTGGACCTCGCCGCCGCGCTGGTGGTCCGGCCGCCGGTGATGTTCCTGGACGAGCCGACCACCGGCCTCGACCCGCGCAACCGGCTCGCGCTCTGGGAGGTCATCGAGACCCTGGTCGAGCAGGGCACCACGCTGCTGCTCACCACCCAGTACCTGGAGGAGGCCGACCGGCTCGCCCACGACATCGCGGTGGTCGACAACGGCCGGGTGATCGCCCGGGGCACCGCCGACCAGCTGAAGGCGCAGATCGGCGGCGAGCGGATCGAGGTCGTGGTGCACGACCCGGGTTTGGTCGCGGACGCGGTCGCGGCGCTGTCCGGCTACGCGCTCGGCGAGCCCGCCGTGGAGAAGAACACCCGGAAGATCACCGTGCCGGTCAGCGGTGGCGCCCGGGTGCTCGCCGACGCCATCCGCGAACTGGACGGGCGCGGCATAGAGATCGACGACATCGGCCTGCGCCGCCCGACCCTGGACGACGTCTTCCTCACCCTCACCGGCCGCGTCACCGGGACGGCCGAGGACGGCGGCGACGGCACCAAGGGCCGCGGCCGGGGCGGCCGGGGCCGCCGTGGGGCCCGCGGCGCGGACGGCACCGACGGCACCGACGGCGCCGACGGCGCCGACGGCACCGATGACAACGGGCCGGACCAGCAGCAGGCCGTCACGGCCGGAACGGAGTGCTGAGATGAGCGCCGCCACCGAGCACGCCATAGGCGCGGCGATGCCCACGCGGCGCCGGGGTCTGAACGCCACCCTGCACGACTCCTGGGTGGTCGCCAAGCGCAACCTGCGCCGGATGTCCCGGATCCCCGAGATCGTGGTGTTCGGGCTCATGCAACCGGTCATGTTCGTGCTGCTGTTCTCGTACGTCATGGGCGGGGCGATCAAGATCCCCGGGACGAACTCCAGCTCCGACACGTACATCCAGTTCCTGATGGCCGGCATCTTCGCCCAGACCGTCACCTTCGCCGTCGCCGGTGCCTCGGCCGGCATCGCGGAGGACATGACCAAGGGCCTGGTGGACCGCTTCCGCTCGCTGCCGATGGCCCGCTCGGCGGTGCTGGTCGGCCGCACCCTCGCGGACCTGTGCCAGACCGCGTTCACCGTGGTTGTGCTGGCGCTGGTCGCGCTGCTGGTCGGCTGGCGGATCTACGAAGGGGCGCTCAAGGCGCTCGGCGCCTTCGGCCTGCTGCTCCTGCTCGGCTACGCCTTCTCCTGGATCGGCGCGCTGATCGGCCTGTCGGTGCGCAGCCCCGAGGCGGCCACCTCGGCCGGGCTGATCTGGCTGTTCCCGCTGACCTTCGTGTCCAACGCCTTCGTGCCGGTCAGCTCGATGCCGGGCTGGCTGCAGCAGGTCGCGTACTGGAACCCGTTCAGCGCCACCGTGCAGGGCTGCCGGGACCTCTTCGGCAACCAGGTCGGGCCGGTGGACACCGCCTGGCCGATGCAGCACGCGGCGCTGGTGTCGGTGCTGTGGTCGCTGGTGATCACGGCGGTGTTCTCCTGGCTGTCGGTGCGCAAGTACCGCTCGGCCGTGGGGTGAATCGTTTCCACCCGTGCCCTTCCGACGCGGAACGCCCGAGGGCGGTGGGCGAGTGTCGGGGAGCGGGGGAGGTACTCGAGGGGGGGTAGGGGGAGGGGCAGGAAGAGGGGGGGGAGGAACTGGAGAGTGTTAACATCG
>NZ_JBHTTU010000022.1:44289-93075 GCF_042794375.1 Kitasatospora sp. NPDC056531
GTCCCCCTCTTCTTTTTTTCCCCTTCTCCTCCCCCCCCCCCCCCTCTTTCCCTCCTCTCCCCCCTCCCCCCCCTCTCCCCTTCCCCCCCCCCCCCCGCCCTCGGCGGTGTTCAGGGGCCGGATCAGCCGGCGTGCGGCACGACCTTGACGATCTTCACCATGGCCGGCTTGCCGTTCGGCAGCTCGTAGGTGGCCTCGTCGCCGATCTTCTTGCCGTCGATCGCGCGGCCCAGCGGGGACTGCGGCGAGTAGACGTCCCGGTCGTCGGAGCCCGCGACCTCGCGGGAGGCGAGCAGGAACTCCATCAGGTCGTCCTCGTCGCCGTCGAAGGCGACCGTGACGACCATGCCCGGGGCCACCACACCCGAGTCGGCCGGGGCCTCGCCGACCTTGGCGCGCTCCAGCAGCTGGGTCAGCTGGCGGATGCGAAGCTCGGTCTTGCCCTGCTCCTCCTTCGCCGCGTGGTAGCCGGCGTTCTCCTTGAGGTCGCCCTCCTCGCGCGCCGCCTCGATCTTCTGGGCGATCTCGATGCGCCAGGTCCCGGTCAGATGATCCAGCTCGGCCTTGAGCTGGTCGTAGCCGGCCTGAGTGAGCCAGGTCACGTTCTCGCTGGTCTGGGTCACGGGTGCTCCTCGTAGGTGCTGGGGCTGTGCTGAGGGTGTGAGTCGTCAGCAGGGTTGTCGGTGATATCGGTCGTAACTACAAAGCAACGCCCGCTCCCGTACCATCCGGTGCGGAAGGGGCGAAACCACGAGCCTAACAAGTCCTGCCGACAAGCGGGAGAGACGTTAGTGGGTCATTGACGACGGTGTTACGCCACGGTGTACAGGAACGGGGTACGGGACTTCCTACGGATGCCCGTTCTCCAGAACGAATATGCGTCCGCGTGCCGTTCCGCCTACTTCGCCGGAGTGCAGCCCAGCAGCTCGGCGGTGGTGCCGCGGGCCGTGGTGCGCAGGGTGACGGTGGCGTCGTAGCTCGACCCGGCCGCCGGGACGGGGAAGTCCGCCACCCCGACCACCGCGTGGTCGTCGCTCTGCGAGCGGACCGTACAGGTGCCCGCCGTCCCGTCGCTCTTGCTCACGGTCAGGCGCAGCTGGACCTCGGAGTCGGAGAGCACCTGGAAGGTCGGCACCGAGCCGTTGATCTTCGACTCGCGCAGCACGTACGAGCCGCCCAGCCAGGCGATCACGCCCAGGGCGAGCACGCCGCAGACCGCGCCGACCACCTTCAGGCGGCGGTCCGACTCGCTGTTGCCGCTCCGGCCGTAGCGTCCCTCGGGCAGCTGGGCGTCGGTGCTCTGTGCAGTCATCGGACTACGTCCTTTCCGGGGAGGGGTCGCGCGGGCGGTGCGGGGGAATGCGACGCTCCTCCAGTCCGTCACTATAGGAGGGACACGCCCGCGGCCGGTCCGGCGGGGGCGGGGCTCGGCAGGGCCGACCACCGGCCGGTGGCCGGCCTTGCGGTGACGCGGTCCCGAAGTGAGCGGTTCGTACGGTGGGCAGACCGGACTTCGCGGAACGCCCGAACATGTGGAAGGAACGCAAGGCGTTGACTGAGCAGTTGCGACTGATGGCGGTGCACGCCCACCCGGACGACGAGTCCAGTAAGGGCGCGGCCACCATGGCCATGTACGTCGAGCAGGGCGTGGACGTGCTCGTGGCCACCTGCACGGGGGGCGAGCGCGGGTCGGTTCTCAACCCCAAGCTCCAGGGGGACCCGTACATCGAGGAGAACATCCACGAGGTCCGGCGCAAGGAGATGGACGAGGCGCGGGCGATCCTGGGCATCAGGCAGGCCTGGCTGGGCTTCGTCGACTCCGGCCTGCCGGAGGGGGACCCACTGCCCCCGCTGCCCGAGGGCTGCTTCGCCCTGGAGGACGTCAAGGAGGCGGCCGAGCCGCTGGTCCGGCTGATCCGCGAGTTCAAGCCGCAGGTCATCACGACCTACGACGAGAACGGCGGCTACCCGCACCCGGACCACATCATGACCCACAAGATCACCATGGTGGCCTTCGACGCAGCCGGGGACCCGGACGCGTACCCCGAGGCCGGCGAGCCCTGGCAGCCGCTGAAGCTGTACTACAACCACGGCTTCCCGATGGGCCGCATCCGCGCGCTGCACCAGTACCTCACCGAGCACGGCCTCGACTCCCCGTACGGCGAGTGGATCGCGGGCTGGGAGAAGAGCGGCCGCAAGGAGCGCGAGATCACCACGCGGGTGCGCTGCGACGACTGGTTCGAGACCCGCGACCGCGCGCTGATCGCCCACGCCACCCAGATCGACCCGGACGGGCCGTGGTTCCGCGTCCCGCTGGAGGTCCAGCGCGAGGTCTGGCCCACCGAGGACTACGAGCTCGCCCGTACCCTGATCGATGTGGACCTGCCGGAGGACGACCTGTTCGCCGGCCTGCGCACCCCCACCCTGGTGGCCGAGGCCGCCGACACGCGCGACTGACCCACCCCCGACGGCCCGGCTCGCCGTGAGCCGGGCCACCATAGAGATATGAGTGCCCCCGTGAACCTCGTCCACTTCGCCGCTGACCTCGCCGTCGACGACGCCAAGGTCACCCCCGGTCTCCTCGGCTTCGTCGTCTTCGCCGCGCTCGGCGTGGCGACGTGGTTCCTGGCCAAGTCGATGAACCGGCAGTTCAAGAAGGTCGACTTCGTGGAGGAGCCGGAGGCTCCCAAGGAGTGACCCCCGCCGCGGACCGGCTTCGGCGAGGCCGGTCCGGCGGGCATCCGGTAGCGGGTGTCCGGCGCCCGGCGGTGGGTAGCCGGCGGTGGGATCGGCGCGAGCGGGGCCCGGACTGACGCGTGTCCCGGCTGACACGCGTCAGGGCCCCGATGCGGGAGGATGGGGGCATGCCGAACCGTCTCGCGGACGCGACCTCGCCCTACCTGCTGCAGCACGCCGAGAACCCGGTCGACTGGTGGCCCTGGGGCCCCGAGGCCTTCGCGGAGGCGGAGCGGCGCGGCGTGCCCGTGCTGCTGTCCGTCGGCTACGCCGCCTGCCACTGGTGCCATGTGATGGCCCATGAGAGCTTCGAGGACGCCGGGCTCGCCGGATACCTGAACGAGCGGTTCGTCGCGGTCAAGGTGGACCGGGAGGAGCGGCCCGACGTCGACGCCGTGTACATGGAGGCCGTCCAGGCGGCGACCGGGCAGGGTGGCTGGCCCATGACGGTGTTCCTCACGCCCGAGAAGGAGCCGTTCTACTTCGGCACGTACTTCCCGCCCGAGCCCCGGCACGGGATGCCGTCCTTCCGGCAGGTGCTGGAAGGCGTGGACGCCGCCTGGCGGGACCGGCGGCAGGAGGTCGGCGAGGTCGCCGGGCGGATCCGCGCCGACCTGGCCGAGCGGGCCGCCGTCTACTCGGCCGGCGCCCACCACCCGCCGGGCGAAGCCGACCTGCACCAGGCGCTGGTCGCCCTCAGCCGGGAGTTCGACCAGAACCGCGGCGGCTTCGGCGGGGCGCCCAAGTTCCCGCCGGCCATGGTGATCGAGTTCCTGCTCCGCCACCACGCCCGGACCGGCTCGACGGCGGCACTGGAGATGGCCGTCCGCACCGCGGAGGCGATGGCCCGCGGCGGCATCCACGACCAGCTCGGCGGCGGCTTCGCCCGGTACGCGGTGGACGCCGGCTGGGTGGTGCCGCACTTCGAGAAGATGTTGTACGACAACGCCCTGCTGCTGCGCACCTACCTGCACCTGTGGCGGGTCACCGGCTCCGCACTCGCCCGCCGGGTCGCGCTCTCCACCGCCGACTTCCTGCTGCGTGAACTCCGCACCCCCGAAGGTGCGTTCGCCTCCGCGCTGGACGCCGACAGCCTGGACGAGGAGACCGGCGCCACCGCCGAGGGCGTCTACTACGTGTGGGAGCCCGGCCAGTTGGTCGACCTGCTCGGCCCCGCCGACGCCGCCACCGCCGCCCGGCTGTTCACCGTCACCGCCGACGGCACCTTCGAGCACGGCACCTCCGTGCTCCAACTCCTCGCCGACCCCGAGGACTTCACCGAGTACGAGACGATCCGCGCCCGGATGTCCGAGGCCCGGGCCGCCCGCCCCGCCCCGGCCCGCGACGACAAGGTGGTCGCCGCCTGGAACGGCCTCGCCATCGCCGCGCTCGCCGAGACCGGCGCCCTGCTGGAGCGTCCCGACCTCGTCGACGCCGCCGAACGCGCCGCCGACCTGCTGCTCGCCGTCCACCTCACCCCCGACGGGCGACTGCTGCGCACCTCCCGGGACGGCCGGGCCGGCGCCAACGCGGGCGTCCTGGAGGACTACGCCGACACCGCCGAGGGCTTCCTCGCGCTGTACGCCGTCACCGGCGAGACCTCCTGGCTGCAGCTGGCCGGCGGGCTGCTCGACACCGTGCTCAAGCACTTCACCGACGAGACCTCCGGCGCGCTGTACGACACCGCCGACGACGCCGAGGAACTCATCCGCCGCCCGCAGGACCCGACCGACAACGCCACCCCCTCCGGCTGGACCGCCGCCGCCGGCGCCCTGCTGACCTACGCCGCGTACACCGGCTCCGACCGGCACCGCACCGCCGCCGAACGCGCCCTCGGCATCGTCGGCGCGCTGGCCGGGCGGGCCCCCCGGTTCATCGGCTGGGGCCTGGCCGTCGCCGAAGCCCTGCTGGACGGGCCGCGCGAGATCGCCGTCGTCGGCCCCGCCGGGGATCCGGCCACCGCGGCGCTGCGGCGGGCCGCGCTGCTCGGGACGGCGCCGGGCGCCGTCGTCGCGGTGGGGGAACCCGGGGACACCGACGTCCCGCTGCTCGCGGACCGGCCGCTGGTCGGCGGGGCGCCCGCCGCGTACGTGTGCCGGCACTTCGCCTGCGAGGCGCCGACCACGGATCCGGCGGTGCTGGGAGAGCGGCTCGGGACGGCGGTCGAGTAGACCCGGTCGGCGCGGTTGGCGGGCGGATAATCGTTGGCGGGAAAGGGCCGACCGGGGCGAGCATGGGCCATGACCTGGACCCTCAGCACTTCGCTCGACGACTTCCGTGAGCAGGCCGGTGAGTTCCTGGCCGCCCGCCCGGCCGAGAACACCGTCCTGCTCACCATCGCCCACCGACTGGCCGAGGCCGGACTCGACGTGTTCGGGGAACGCCCGCCGGTCTTCGGATGGTGGCGCGGCGAGGAAGGCGGCCCCGTCGAGGGCGCCTTCCTGCAGACGCCGCCCTTCCCGCCCCGGCTCTCCTTCATGCCGTCGGCTGCGGCCGCCGAGCTGGCGGTGCGGCTGGCCGCCGCCGGAAGCGGGTTCACCGAAGTGACCGGGATCGGCGGCGGAGCCGACGCCGTCCGCGCCTTCGGCGAGGCCTGGACGGCGGCCACCGGCACTGGTCAGTCCGTCAGGGTCAGCGAACGCCTCTACCGCCTCGACGAGTTGACCGACCCGCCGCGCCCGCCGGCCGGCCGCCACCGGCTCGCCGAACCGGCCGACCGCGAGCTGGTGATCCGCTGGCACTGCGAGTTCCTGTCCGAGGCCAAGGTCCGCCTCCCCGACGTGCCCAAGGCGGTCGACGAGAAGATCGCGAACGGCGGCCTCCACCTCTGGGAGGACGACGGCCAACCCGTCTCCGTCGCCGGCACCAGCCCGATCCTCGCCGGCATGTCCCGCATCGGCCCGGTCTACACCCCCGCCGACCGCCGCGGCCGGGGCTACGCCAGCGCCGTCACGGCGGCCGCGTCCGCACACGTGCTCGGGCTGGGGGCGGAGGAGGTGCTGCTGTACACGGACCTGTCCAACCCGACCAGCAACTCCATCTACCAGCAGATCGGGTACCGGGCGGTGGAGGACGCCATGGTGCTGGACTTCGAGGCGCGGTAGGGGAGTTGCGCGTCCTCGGTCAGGTGTCCACCGGTCACGCCGACCACCTTCGTGCCAAAGGGATCGGAGGCCGCCGTCGCGGTGGGCGGCGGCAGGTGGTCGGCGTTCAGGTACGTCTGCGCGCAGCTGATGAGGTTGCCCCCGGCCGACTTCATGTCATTGGAGAGCCCGTCCAGCAGCGTCTTCCAGGCGGTGCCGCACCCCTGCAGCGCCGCCCCGCTCTGCCAACCGGCCAGGCTCCCGGCCGCCTTGCTGCTCGGCTCCGCCAGCTTCGCGGTCTCCTCGGGGAGCTTTCCGGCCGCCGTCACCGCGTTGTTCCCGGCGGCGGTCAACTCGCCCGGCTTGACCGTGAATCCCGGATCCTGCCCCACCGAATCCCCCCTGCTGTCCGTGTCGGTTGCGGACGTTATGGTAGCTGTGAGTGTCGCGGTGGACGCAGAGCGCACAGGGGGCCTGGGGATGGATATCGCGAGCCTGCGGAACGCCAAACCGGCGGACCTCTACACGGCGGCGGACGCGTACGACGCGCTGTGCAAGGCGTTCCACCAGCACGTCAACGACTGGACGAGCGGAACCACGGACCGGGTCCACGGCTCCCAGTGGACCGGCCCGTCGGCCGACGCCGCGATTCCCGTGCTGGACGGTCTCACCACCAAGATGCGCTCGGCGATGACCGAACTCAGTTGCATCGGCAAGGACATCCGCGACTGCGCCGACACCATGACGCTCGCCCAGGGCAGGCTCACCCAGGCACTGTCCGACGCGCAGACGAAGGGCTTCACGGTCAGCGACACCGGTGCGGTGAGCTGGCCGGCGTCGACCAACCCGTACCAGGCCACCGACTGGCAGGCCAAGCAGAAGGCGGCCGCCGACGAGATCAGCAAGCAGATCGGCAAGGCGCTGTCCGACGCCACCGAGGCCGACACCAGCCTGACCGACGCGCTCAACCGGTACGCGGGCCATGCCAAGGACAAGTCGGGCCTGGACGAGAAGACGGCCGAGGCCGACGCGTACATGGAGACCTGGGCCGACGCGGCCAACCCGTGGTGGAAGAAATTCACCCCGGACAAGGACGCCAGTCCGACGGAGGTCAACTCCTGGTGGAAGGGGCTCGGGCCGCGGGGCCAGCAGTGGTGCCTCAGCCACCACCCGGAGGTGCTCGGCAACCTCGACGGCATTCCGGCGGAGGTGCGGGACCAGGTGAACCGCAAGCACCTGGAGGACCTGATGGGGCCTATCAGGGCCAAGCAGAAGCCGGGCCGGCCGCTGGAGTCCAATGAGAAGTCGGTCCTCGCCCTCTACGGGCCCATCGACGTGCGCCTCTCGGACAGCAAGGGTGACCCGCCGGTCTACCTGCTCGGTCTCGACAGTGAGGGACAGGGCCGGGCGGTCCTCTCGTACGGAAACCCGGACACCGCCACCGACATCTCCGCCTACGTGCCGGGGATCACCACCACGATGGCAAGCCTCGGGCCGGGGGAGAACGACGGTACCAACGAAGCGGAGAACGCGCTGAACCTCTACCGCGCCGCGAGCAGCAAGGCACCGGACGGCCACTCCGTCGCCTCCATCGTCTGGCTCGGGTACGACTCGCCGGGGATGGACCTTGGGGCCGCGTCGACGAAGGCGGGCAAGGACGGCGCCCCGGCCTACGCGAAGTTCCTGAGCGGTGTGAGGGCGAGCCACGAAGGCACCCAGCCTCCGCACATCACCTCGGTCGGGCACAGCTACGGTTCGTACCTGGTCGGCCAGGCCACCAAGCTCGCCACCCAGCCGGGGTCGCACTACGCGCCCCCGGACGACGTGGTCTTCATCGGCAGCCCGGGCGTCGGCGTGGACAGGGCCTCCGACCTCAAGTTGCCCTCCGGTCACGTCTGGGTCGGTGCCGCCGACAACGACGTCGTGACGCACGCCCCGTCGAAGTTCAGCCTCGACCCGGACGAGCGCTGGTACGGGCGGGACCCGTCGAGCAAGCACTTCGGCGCGAACCGCTTCACCGTCGACGACTGGAGCCGTGGCAACCCCATCGACGCGCACACCAAGTACCTGAACGGGCGCGGCGGGCCCTCACTGGACAACATTGCGGCCGTCGTCACCGGCAGCGGAGGCGTCAAACTGCAGGGCCGACGCGGGTGAAGCGGCCACGACGTGCGCTGGGCTGTTTCGTGGCGGCGGTGGTCGTGCTGGCCGCCGGGGTAGGGCTGTTCTACAACGGCTACGGTCCGATGGCTCTGAAGGACCGGGACAACACCCGACTGAGCCCGGGTGGGGCGAAGGCGCAGCTCGACGACACCTTGCAGGCGGCCATGGGGGCGATCGCCCCGCCATTGGTGTACTTCGGCGGGTTCTACGCCGTGGACCGCGGGCCGGAGCACGCCGACGGTGAGCCGAGTCTGCTGTCCGGGGTCAGGGAAGTGGTCTCGGTTCGGACGAAGGTGGCCCCCGCGAAAGTTTCGGTGCTGCTGAACCGGATGACGCTGCTTTGGGGCGGCGATTGTCGGCAGTCCGACACCACCGTAGGCAGCCTGGCGACGCACTACACCGAATTGCACTGCTCCGGGCGCGGCGACACCCTGTTCACGCTGTCGGTGGCCAGTTCCTCGGCCGACTCGACCGTGGTGGTGGACCTGATCGCGGAGGCCTTCTCGGTGCGCTACCAGCCCGAGAAGGACTACGGTGCCCCTCCGATCGGCGAGCGGCCGACCGGGCACGAGCTTGCCCCCGACGTCGACGACCCGTACTGGTCGCACTGACCGCGCCCGTCACTCCCAGTCCCACCTGATCCCCAGGATGCACGGCCGCACCGCCGTCGCCACCAGGTGCACGCACCGGTGCCCGTCGAGCGTCAGCTCCTCCGTCTCGTACGGTGCTTCGCCCGGGGAGTGCAGCGCGAAGCGGTGGCAGCGCACGGGTAACGCGGCGGGGTGGAAGGTGACCTGGAGGACGTACTGGCCGGCGCCGGAGTTGAAGCCGCGGACGTATTCGCAGCTGGGCTCCGGGGAGGGCGCGTCGTCGAAGCCGTAGCCGAGCAGGTGGGTGTCGCCGGCGCGTAGGCGGCGGTCGAGGAGGAGTTCGGTGGCGAGCAGGTGGTGGGCTTGGTCGCGGCGGATGCGGCCGGGGCGGCAGTTCTCCTCGGCGCGGACGCCGACGCGGGTGATGTCGCTGCCGGGGTCGCCTTGGTAGAGGGCGAGGTAGCGGTCGATGCCGTCGCGGTGGGCGCGTAGGACGTGTTGGGAGTCGCGGCGGGCGAGTTGGCGGTCGGGGCCGATGCGGATGCGTTCGATGTGGGTGATGGTGTGCAGGCCGGTGTCGCGGGGGCTGGCCAGGGTGGTGAGCAGGTCGTCGACGGCGGTGGGTGGGGAGATCAGGTCGCGGTACGGGCGTACGGGCGGCCCGGTCGGGGCGGGGACGGTCGCGCGGCGGGGACCGAGCAGTCGGGTGAGGGAGTGGTCGGGCAGGTCGAGGACTTCTTCCAGGGCGGCGATGGCGCGCAGTGATTCGGGGCGTTCCGGGCGGCGGCGGCCCTGCTGCCAGTAGCTGAGGCTGGTGACTCCGACGTGGACGCCGCGTAGTTCGAGGTGGCGGCGGATGCGGTGGAGGGCGAGGCCGCGGGCGGCGATGGCGGTGCGCAGGGCGAGGTGGAAGGGGCCGGTGCGCAGGGCGGCGGCGAGGTCGGCGGGGTCGCTCCGATGGATTTCGGCCTCCTGAGGGGCGGTCGCGGAACCGGGTTTTGACCGTGAATATTCACATCTGTACGCCGCTTTGTCACCGGTCCGGGCAGGTGGCGCTGCGGTTTCCCGGGCGGTGTTCACAGCCGAGCAGGCCCGTTCACACCTGAACTCGGGCCGGAGCGAACCCCGTTGACCAGCCTCGGACAACGGCCCGATGCTCATGGCGCGATCCGGACCGCGCCCCCACACTGCACTTCGCTCCGCTCGCAAGGAGGCACCACCCCCATGCCAGTTCCACGGATACGACTGCGCCGCGCGGTCTCCCTGCTCGCCCTCGGCGTGCTGGGCCCGGCACTGACCGCCGCGGTGAGCACCCCCGCGGCCGCCGCCCCCACTCAGGACCGGGCTCCGTCGCAGGTCCGCCGGGCGGCCGAGCCCGGCAGCACGGCCGATCTGGCCGGCACGTTCAAGAAGCTCAACATCTCCATGCAGCAGCAACAGCAGACCAACTGGTGCTGGGCGGCGAGCGGGAACACCATCGCCACCTGGTTCGGCTACAGCTACAGCCAGAACCAGTTCTGCAACGCCGCGTTCGGCCGCTCGATCGACTCCAGCTGCCCCAACAGCCAGGCCACGCTGGCCGATGTGCAGAACGGGCTGGACTGGGTGGGCATCACCCCTGGCTCGTACGTCACCGGCTACCTGCGCTACAGCACGGTGCAGTCGGAGGTGGACGCCAACCGGCCGATCGAGACCCGGATCCAGTGGAGTTCGGGCGGCGGGCACATGCACGTCCTGTACGGCTACGACACCGGCAACAACTGGGTCTACTGGGGCGACCCGTGGCCGTCCAACTACCGCTACAACTGGGCGGATTACTGGTACTACGTGAACAATGACACGTTCTCGTGGACCCACTCCCTGTACCGGATCGGCGCGTGAGGGGCGACCATGACCGAGCTCAGCAAGGCCCGTCGGGCCGCCGTCACCGCCCTGTTCGCCGCCGGCCTCGCGCTGGCGCCGGCCCCGGCCGCGCAGGCCGACACCCCGAGGGACGACGCCCCCGAACCGGTGCCCGCCGTCGACCTGGCCCGGGCGCGCGGCGCGGTCCAGGACCCCGCGGTGCTGGACAAGGTGGGCCACTTCTTCGCTCGTAAGGGCGTCCCGCCGACCCGGCAGCTGACCATCGGCGCCGCCGAGGAGGCGAGGGCGGCGAGCGATTCCGCGCCCCGGCTGGCCGGGGACACCGTGGCGGTCTACACCCTGGACGCCGGTTTCGTGGCCGGCACCCCGGGCGCGCCGGTGGCGAAGGCCGCGTATACGGCGAGCAAGGTGGTCGCGGCGGACGGGCAGACCGCCTCGGTCTGGACGGCCCGTCAGGGCGACGCCTGGCGGGTGGTCAACATCGCCTCCGGCGGCGACGAGAGCGACTACGCGGCGAAGGCGGCGAACAGCGGCGGTGGCACGGCCTTCCGCGAGCCGCAGGTCAACGCCTGGTACGTGCTGCGCGACGGCCGGGTGCTGCCGCTGGACGAGGAGGCGACGCGCTCGGTGGGCGCGGGCGGGGTGTCGTTGGCCGCGTACCAGCAGCTGGTGCACCAGCGGTACGGGGACAAGCTGCCCGGTTCGGCGTACGACCGGGCGGGCGAGGGCGGCGGCTACCGGGTGGACGCCGCGTCGCGGCGGGAGGCGGCGGGCAGCGGCTCGGAGCTGTCGGCCGTGACGGCGGCCGCGGCGCTGGGCGCCACCGCGCTGGTGGGCGCGGGCGCCGTGCTGCGGCGGAGGCGGAGCGGCCGCTGACACCGGGCGGGGTCCGGCCGGTCGGGCCGGGCTCCGCCCCTTCCCCGGGCGGGGTCGACTCCTCACACCCCGGCGCAGGGCTCACACCTCACACCCCCGCGAAGCCGCTCCCGAGCAGCGCGAAGGTGTGGTCGACCAGGTCCGCGATGTCCTCCCGGCCGTCGGCCGCGGCCCACTGCAGCACGGCCTCGGTGGTGGCGGCGCCGATGGCGGCGGCCGTGACCCGCATGTCGTAGGTGGGTTCCTCGACGCCGGCCCGCCGGGTGAGGACGGAGAGGTAGAGGTCCCGCGGGCTGTTGCCGGAGCGGTCGAGTCCGGCGCGCAGCGCGGGGACCTCGGTGACCAGCCGCATCCGGGTCAGCAGCTCCTGGCGTTCGTGCTGGAGCAGGGCCCGGATCAGGTCGATGATCGCCTCCCGGCAGGAGGTGAGGAAGGGCTCTTCGGCGGGGCGGGCCAGCAGGGCGGAGACCATCGCCGGGTCGTACTCGTCGGAGAGGACGAGATCCTCCTTGGTGGCGAAGTAGCGGAAGAAGGTGGACGGCGAGATCTCGGCGGCGGCGGCGATCTGCTCAACCGTGGTGTTCTCGTAGCCCTGCTCGGAGATCAGCCGGTAGGCCTCGCGCCGGATGGTCTGCCGGGTCTTCAGCTTCTTGCGCTCGCGCAGCGACAGCGGCGCCTCCAACAGGGCCTGGACCGGGTTGGTCGGGGCGTCCGGGAGGGCCGCGGTCGGCTGCTTGGGAGTCATGGCGACGATTATCGGCGATCTCCGGCGGCGACGTGTTCGGGCGCGTCCGTGGCCGCGTCGGCATCCCCGTCGGCAGGCATCCGGGCCGCGACCAGCACCGCTGAGACCACCGCGACCAGCCCGGAGACCAGCAGCACCACCGTCATCCCGTGCACGTACGCCGCGTGCGCGGAGACGCTGAGCGAAGGATGTCCGGAGGCCCGGGCGACGGCGTCGGCGGCGACCACCGACTTCCCGGCCCGGTGCGCGGCCTCGGCCGGCAGTCCACCGGTGTCCAGCGCGCCCCGGTAGGCCCCGGTGAGCAGGCTTCCGAAGGCGGCGATGCCGATCGCGCCGCCGACCTGCCGCAGGGTCTGGAGCAGTCCGGAGCCGACCCCGGCCTTGGCGGGCGGCAGGGTGACCAGGGCGGAGGCCTGGGCGGTGATCAGCGACAGGCCCATGCCGAGGCCCAGGACGGTGAGCCAGACCGCTGCCCGTCCGTACCCGTCGGTGGGGCCGGTCCGGCTGCCGAACAGCAGCGCGCCGCCGAGCAGGGCCAGGCCGAGGGTGATCACGGTACGGGCGCCGATCCGGCTGACCAGCCGGTCGGTGAGCCTGGCGGCGACCAGCAGGCCGAGCATCATCGGCATCAGCCGCAGTCCGGAGCCGAGGGCGTCCGTGCCGAGCACGCTCTGGAAGTAGAGGGGCAGCACGAAGAAGGCGCCGAACAGGACGAGCGAGATCAGGGTCGCCGCGACGGCGGACCAGCGGAAGGTGCGGTCGGCGAGCAGGGCGAGGTCGAGCATCGGGTCGCGCCGGCGGCGGCTGCGCAGCACCAGCGCGGTGAGCAGGAACACCGCGCCGACCAGGGTGGTGACCACTACGGGGTCGCCCCAGCCGGCGTCGGCGCCCTGGATGATGCCGTAGGTGAGCGTGCTCAGTCCGGCGGCGGCGAGCGCGGCGCCGGGCAGGTCCATCCGGGGCGCGGCGGGGTTGCGGCTCTCGGGCAGCAGCAGGACGCAGGCGACGATGCCGATCGCGGTCAGCGGGACGTTGATCGCGAAGACCGAGCCCCACCAGAAGTGCTGCAGCAGGAAGCCGCCGATGAGCGGTCCGAGCGGGGCGCCGGCGGCGAGCGAGGCGGCCAGGACGGCGGTGGCCCGGCGCTGTTCGGCGGCGGGGAAGAGCCCGGGGATGACCGCCATCGACATCGGCATGACGAGTGCGCCGGCCAGTCCCATTCCGGCGCGGGCGGCGGTCAGGGCGCCGGGGGAGTCGGCGAGCATGCCGACGACGGAGGCGAGTGCGAACAGGGCGAGGCCGGTGGTGAGGGCGCGGCGGCGGCCGTACCTGTCGCCGAGCAGTCCGGCCGGGAGCATCGCGGCGGCGAACACCACGGTGTAGGCGTCGACGATCCACTGCTGCTGCCCGGTGCCGGCCTGTAACTGCGAGGCCAGGGTGGGCAGGGCGACGTTGAGGATCGTCATGTCGAAGCTGATCACCAGGACGCTGAGGGCGACGGCGACCAGGGCGAGCCAGCGGCGGGGGTCGGCGACCCCGGCGGTGGTGGCGGAAGCGGGCGGAGCGGCGGGCACGGTGACCTCCAGAGCCATCAGAAGGGGAGTCACTTTCAAATGACAGTAACTCTCAAAAGAGGTCGACCGTCAACATGATTCCGCACCGCAGTCAGGTAGTCGTATGGGCGCGGTGAGTGACGTGTCCTGGAAGTGCTGCTTCCGCACAAGGAATTGACGCAACGTTGATCTGTCGTTCGCCGCCCGGAGGCGGCACCGGGTGACTGTCGGTAGATATCATGTGGCAATCGGTCAGTGCTGACCGAGGCGTGCCGAGAAGCGGAGAAGGGGTGGGGCGGCAGGAGCCGACCACGAGCCCGGCGCCGGGAAAGGGGAAGCCGAAGTGGCCGACAGTGACGACAGGCAGGCGAGTGCCCAGGTGTGGGGCGCGGCCGTGGTGGTGGGCTCCGCGCTGGCCGTGGTCGCGGCCTATCTGATCAACGGCGCTGCGCTGGTCCTCGGGGTCGCCGGGGCCGAGGTGCTGCTGCTCATGGTGTACGTCGCGAGCCGCTGGCGCGCCCTGCACCAGCAGGCCTCCCCGGCCGGACACCGCCCGCGGCGCGGCACCCCGGACGCGGCGCACTGCGAGCGCTGCCGCCGGGCGCGCGAGGCGCTGGACGCGCGGGAGGCGCGCGGGCGGGGCGCGAAGGCCGCCCGCGCCGCGCGCCGGGAGTCCGCGCCGCAGTCGGTCGAGCCCGCGCAGTCCCGGCAGCCGGAGTCCGGCGCCGCCGACCAGTCGCCGTACCCGCACCGCCCGCAGGGCCGGGCCCCGTACGAGCGGCCCTGGACGGCGGAACGGGCGGCCGCCCGGTCCGTGGACCGTGCGACCGCCCGTCGGAACGCGCCGGGTTCAGCCGGCCGTGCTGTACGCCACCAGTGAGACGCCGACGTACTGCACGATGAAGGCTCCGAGGGTGAAGGCGTGGAACACCTCGTGGAAGCCGAACCAGCGCGGTGAGGGGTCGGGCCGCTTGAGCCCGTACACCACGCCGCCGATGCTGTAGAGCACCCCGCCGACGATCATCAGCACCAGGACGGCGACCCCGCCGGTGCGCAGGAAGTCCGGCAGGAAGAACGCGGCGGCCCAGCCCAGCGCTATGTACACCGGCGTGTACAGCCAGCGCGGCGCGCCGACCCAGAACACCCGGAAGGCGACCCCGGCGAGCGCCCCGCCCCAGACCGCCCAGAGCAGCACCTGCTGGCTGTTGCCCTTGAGCAGCAGGATCGTGAACGGCGTGTAGGTGCCCGCGATGATCAGGAAGATGTTCGCGTGGTCCAGCCGGCGGAGGACGGCGTCCCCGCGCGGGCCCCAGTTGAAGCGGTGGTAGACCGCGCTGACTCCGAACAGCATCCAGGCGCTGACCGAGTAGATCGCGCAGGCGATCTTGGCGGGTGTGGAGCCGGCCAGGCAGATCAGCACGATCCCGGCGGCGACCGTGGCGGGGAACATCCCGGCGTGCAGCCAGCCGCGCCACTTCGGCTTGCCCTCCCTGTTCTCGTCAGGGCCCTCCGGGAGGCGCTCGGCGAGCGCGGCAGCAGTCATGCGCAGCATGCTACCCGCTACCTACGCATCCGTAGGTTACTGGCGCGTAATGAAGTGGCGATCATCACTCTTAGACGTTTTGGAGTATTTGGAGTGTGGCGCCGCGCACTCCGGCCCGGGTGTGAACGACCTGCTACTGGCCGGTAATCGTACTTACTGTAGTAAAAGATGCGTCAATTTCGCCGCTGCGCCGCATTCAGGCCCGAAGGCCGGGGCTACGCTGCAAACACCCTCAGACCCCCGCAACGCCGCCTCCTCGCCGAGTCGGCGTGAAACGGAGCGATCGTGTCGTACGAGATCTCTGCTCTCAGCGCATCCGCGCCCACCCGCCACAAGCAGCTGCTCGCTTGGGTGAGCGAGATCGCCGAGCTCACCCAGCCGGCCCGCATCGAGTGGTGCGACGGCTCCGACGAGGAGTACCAGCGCCTCGCGGACCTGCTGGTGGCTCAGGGCACCTTCAAGAAGCTCAACGAGGAGAAGCGCCCCAACTCCTACTACGCCGCCTCGGACCCGTCCGACGTGGCGCGTGTGGAGGACCGCACCTTCATCTGCTCCGAGCAGGAGAAGGACGCCGGGCCGACCAACCACTGGAAGGCCCCCGCCGAGATGCGTGAGGTCTTCCAGGGCGAGCAGGGCCTGTTCCGCGGTGCGATGAAGGGCCGCACGATGTACGTCGTGCCCTTCTCGATGGGCCCGGTCGGCTCCCCGCTGGCCGCGTACGGCGTCGAGATCACCGACTCGGCCTACGTCGCGGTGTCGATGCGCGTGATGACCCGCATGGGTCAGGCCGTGCTCGACCAGCTCGGCGAGGACGGGGACTTCGTCAAGGCCGTGCACACCGTCGGCGCCCCGCTGACCGAGGGCCAGGCGGACGTGCCGTGGCCGTGCAACAGCACCAAGTACATCTCGCACTTCCCGGAGACCAAGGAGATCTGGTCCTTCGGCTCCGGCTACGGCGGCAACGCCCTGCTCGGCAAGAAGTGCTACGCGCTGCGCATCGCCTCGACCATGGCCCGCGACGAGGGCTGGCTGGCCGAGCACATGCTGATCCTGAAGCTCACCCCGCCGGCCGGCTCCACGGGCGAGGCGGAGCCGAAGTACGTCGCGGCCGCCTTCCCGTCGGCCTGCGGCAAGACCAACCTGGCCATGCTCCAGCCGACCGTCCCGGGCTGGAAGGTCGAGACGATCGGCGACGACATCGCCTGGATGCGCTTCGGCGAGGACGGCCGCCTGTACGCCATCAACCCCGAGGCCGGCTTCTTCGGCGTCGCCCCCGGCACCGGCGTGGACACCAACGCCAACGCCATCGACACCCTCTGGGGCAACACCGTCTTCACCAACGTCGCCCTCACCGACGACGGCGACGTGTGGTGGGAGGGCCTGACCGAGGAGCCCCCGGCGCACCTGATCGACTGGCGCGGCAACGACTGGACCCCCGAGTCCGGCACCCCCGCCGCCCACCCGAACGCCCGCTTCGCCGTCCCGGCCGCCCAGTGCCCGACCATCGCCCCGGAGTGGGAGGACCAGGCGGGCGTGCCGATCTCGGCGATCCTGTTCGGCGGCCGCCGCGCCACCGCCGTCCCGCTGGTGACCGAGTCCTTCGACTGGCAGCACGGCGTCTTCCTCGGCGCCAACATCGCCTCCGAGAAGACCGCCGCCGCCGAGGGCACCGTCGGCGAGCTGCGCCGCGACCCGTTCGCGATGCTGCCGTTCTGCGGCTACAACATGGGCGACTACTTCGCCCACTGGCTGAAGGTCGGCGCCCAGGCGGACGCCGCCAAGCTGCCGAAGATCTACTACGTGAACTGGTTCCGCAAGAACGCCGAGGGCAAGTTCGTCTGGCCCGGCTACGGCGAGAACAGCCGCGTGCTCAAGTGGATCGTCGAGCGGCTGGAGGGCACGGCCGAGGGCGTCGAGACCCCGATCGGCGTGCTGCCGACGGTCGACGGCTTCGACCTCGGTGACCTGAAGCTGTCCGAGGAGGACCTCGACCTGCTCTTCACCGTGGACGCCGACATCTGGCGCCAGGAGGCCGCGCTGGTGCCGGCCCACCTGGAGCTGTTCGGCGACCACACCCCGAAGGAGCTGTGGGACGAGTACCGGAGCCTGGTCGCGCGCCTCGGCTGAGCCTGAGCCTCAACCGAGCGAGAGGTGGGCGCGCGGCACGAACCGCGCGCCCGCCGAGTGACAGGACGGCCGGAGTTCCGCCGGGCGGTCTTTCCCCGACCAAGGAGACCGCCCGGGCCGGGACTCCGGCCGTAGTGTTTTTCCCCGGCCGTGGGGCCTACGGCTGGGTGTAGCCGCTGAGGAAGTCCCCGATCCTGGTCACCGCGTCGGTGATCTCCTCCGCCCGGGGCAGCGTGACCAGCCGGAAGTGGTCCGGCTCGGGCCAGTTGAAGCCGGTGCCCTGGACCAGCAGGATCCGCTGGGAGCGCAGCAGGTCCAGCACCATCTGGGCGTCGTCCTTGATCTTGTAGACCTTCGGGTCCAGCCGGGGGAAGGCGTACAGCGCGCCCTTGGGCTTGACGCAGCTGACGCCCGGGATCTGGTTCAGCAGCTCGTACGCGGCGTCGCGGGAGGCCAGCAGCCGGCCGCCGGGCAGCACCAGGTCGCGGATCGACTGCCGGCCGCCGAGCGCGGCGGCCACCGCGTGCTGGGCGGGCATGTTGGCGCACAGCCGCATCGAGGCCAGTACGGTCAGGCCCTCGACGTAGCTGTGGGCGCGGTTGCGGTCGCCGGAGAGCACCATCCAGCCGGAGCGGAAGCCCGCGACCCGGTAGGCCTTGGACAGCCCGTTGAAGGTGACGCAGAAGAGGTCCGGGGCCAGGGTGGCCAGCGGGACGTGCTCGGCGTCGTCGTAGAGGATCTTGTCGTAGATCTCGTCCGCGTAGACCACCAGCTGGTGCCGGCGGGCGATCTCGACGATGCCCTCCAGCACCTCGCGCGGGTAGACCGCGCCGGTCGGGTTGTTCGGGTTGATCACCACGATGGCCCGGGTCCGGTCGGTGACCTTGGCCTCGATGTCGGCGAGGTCCGGGTACCACTCGGCCTGCTCGTCGCAGCGGTAGTGCACGGCGGTACCGCCGGCCAGCGAGACCGAGGCGGTCCACAGCGGGTAGTCCGGCGCCGGGACGAGCACCTCGTCGCCGTCGTCCAGCAGCGCGGTCATGGCCAGCTGGATCAGCTCGGAGACGCCGTTGCCGAGGAAGACGTCGTCCACCGAGAGCCCGTGCAGGCCGCGGTCCTCGTAGTGCATGACCACCGCGCGGCGGGCCGAGAGCAGGCCCTTGGAATCGCCGTACCCGTGCGCGTTGGAGAGGTTGCGCAGGATGTCCTGGAGGATCTCCGGGGGCGCCTCGAAGCCGAAGGTGGCCGGGTTGCCGGTGTTGAGCTTGAGGATGCGGTGGCCCTGTTCCTCCAGCCGCATCGCCTCGTCGAGCACCGGGCCGCGGATGTCGTAACAGACATTGGCGAGCTTCGTGGACTGGATGACCTGCATGACTGCTTACTTTAGGGGCATGCCGGGGCCCCGTGCCGGGTGTCCCGAGGACGGGTGAGAACGTCCGGAGTAGCCCCCTTGGATCGACAGGCAGGGGCGTCCGGCCGCCTTCCAAACCGGTGGTCGAATGTCCGGAATGCTCACGTATGCGAGGAAGGTGGGCTCGATCCTGTTCGGAACGAGACGGACGGCACACCCCGGACGGGGGAGGATGTGGCCGGTGCGTCGGATCGAGGAGGGGGTGTGCCGGTGGTACCGGTCGTGGTCGCGGCGGTGCTGGTCGGTCTCCTGGCGGCCCCGCCGCTGCGCGGGCTGATCGCCTACTTCGCCGTGCCGGAGGGCGAACCCTGGTGCGGGGTCTGCCCGTTGTGCGGGCGAGCGGTGCGGCTGCTGCCGCCGACCGGGCGCTGCCCGGGCTGCCGGGGCCGGCTGGGCGCCGGTGCCGGGGTCGTGGAGGCGGTCGCGGCGGCGGTCGCGGTCGCGGTGGCGTACGCGGCGGACGGCCCGCAGGCGATGGCCCTGGGCTGGGCGGGCGCGCTCGGCGTGGCGCTCGGCTTCGTGGACGGGCGGGTGCACCGACTGCCGCACCGGCTGAACCTGGCGCTGCTCGCCGGGGTGGCCGTGCTGTTGGCGACGGCGGCCCTGGTCGAGGGGCGCCCCGGGGTGCTGCTGCGCTGCCTGCTGGTCGCGCTGACCGTCGGGGCACTGCTCGAACTCGCCGTCTGGGCGGGTGGGTTGGGCCACGGTGACTCCCCGCTCGGGTTCACCCTGGGCGGGCTGCTCGGCTGGTACGGCTGGTGGGTCGCGCTCGGCGGGCTGGTCGTCGCGGTGGTGCTCGCCGGGCTCTGGGCCACCCTGCGGGCCGCCGCCGCGCTGGCCCGCCGTCGAACGGTGCGCGGGCTCGACGTCCCGGTGGGACCGTTCCTGCTGCTCGGCGCCCTCGTCGCGGTGCTGGCGAGATAGCGGTCCTGGTGGGACGGCGGTACCGGCCTGATGGCGGACGGGGCCCGCCGTGCCGGAGTCGGTACGGCGGACCCCGCCGTCGGCGCGCGAGCCCCACCCTCAAGGAGCGGCGCGCCGAGAGGGGTTACGTCCCTGAAGGCCTCGTCCCCGATCGCCTCACGGCATCTTGTGGACGAACGGGCCGACCGTGTTGGAGAAGGCGTTCCCGTTGTTGGCGTCCCAGTTGGTGGACCAGGTCATCGCGCCCCGGATGGTGGGCCACTTGGCCGGCGGCACGAAGCTGCCGCAGTTGTTGCCGGTGGCCAGGCAGTTGAGCGCGTTGTTCACCACCGACGGGTCGACGTAGCCGCCGCCGGCGGCCTTGCCGGAGGCGGGGACGCCGATGCCGACCTGGTCGGGCCGCAGGCCGCCCTGGATGTGGGTGCAGACCTGGGAGGTGATGAAGTCGATCGTGCCCTGGTTGTAGACCTTGCCGTCGCAGCCGTTCATGCCGCCCGAGTTGTAGAACTGGGTGTTGACGACGGTCAGGATGTCCTTGGTGTTCAGCGCCAGCTGGAAGTAGGCGCCGGAGGTGCTGTACATCCCGATGGTCTCGGGGGCCATGGTCAGCACGAAGCCGGGGCCGACCTTGGCCTGCAGGGCGTGCAGCGCGTCGCCGAGCGGGCCGGCCTGGACGCCGTTCTCCAGGTCGACGTCGATGCCGTCGAAGCCGTAGTCCTTGATGATCGCGTACGCGCTGTCGGCGAAGTCGGCCCCGGCGGTGGCGTCGCCGACGGTGATCGCGCCGTTCTGGCCGCCGATGGAGAGGACGACCTTCTTGCCCGCAGCCTGCTTGGCCTTGATGTCGGCGCGGAACTGGGCATCGGTGTAGCCGCCGAGCGCCTTGGACAGGCCCGGGTCCAGGGTGAAGCTGATCGCGCCGGTCCGGGTCGGCACGGCGTCGGCGAAGGAGACCGCGATGATGTCGTACGCGTTCTGCACGTCGCCCAGCCGCTGCGGGGTCGAGCCGTTGTCGAAGTTCTGCCAGTAGCCGGTGACCACGTGGGCGGGCAGGCCGGTGGCCGGCGGGGTGGTCGGCGTGGCGGTGGCGGTCGGGGTGGCCGTGGGCGTCGGGGTCGCCGTCTGGGTGGGTGTCGCGGTGGGGGTGGCGGTCGGCGTCTGGGTGGGGGTGGCCGTCGGCGACGGGGTGGAGGTGCCGCCCGGGCCGACCAGCGCGACGTCGTCCGCGAGGTAGGCGCCCTGCCCGTACCAGCCGTGCAGGTAGACCGTGACGCTGGTGGCGTTCGCCCCGGTGGTGAAGGTGGTGGACAGCTGGTTCCAGCTGTTCTGGTTCGACCAGGTGGACGGGTCGGTGCCGCCGGTGCCGCGCGCGCCGAGGTAGACGTACGGGCCCTGCACCCAGGCGCTCAGTGTGTAGCTGGTGTTGGGCAGCACGCTGATGGTCTGGGTGCACTCGGCCGTGTCGCCCGCGCCCGGGGTGGCCTGCAGCGCGCCGGTGCCGGAGTGGACCGGCGAGGACACGGCGGTCGCGGCGCCGGCGCAGGACCAGCCGCCCAGCCCGTTCTCGAAGCCGCCGTTGGTGACCAGGTTGCCGACCGCCGCGCCGGCGCCCCCGGCGAAGAGGGCGAGCCCCCCGCCGGCCAGGGCGAGGGCGGTGGCACCGGCCGCGACGGCCGGGAGGGGACTGCGCCGGCGCTTGTGGGCGTGCTGGTTCAGCGTACGGGCCATGGGGTGACGCTCCTGGTGGAGGAGCGGCCGCCGCGGTGGGGGGCGCGGCGGCCGCGTGTGGGGGAGGGCAGGTTCGGTGTGAGCCTTGTGGGACGCGGGAGTTCGCTGTCGTCCCGGGTCAAAAGCTGGACTAGACCATTGCCGGTCGTCAAGCATCGGACCGTCGGCTTACGGATTCTTTAAGGATTCGGAGACCGTTCCGTGTCCACGCCGGGTCGGGCCCGGCGGAGCCCGGGACACGCGCGCCGCGACAGACTTCGTACAGGACCGTGACCAGACCGCTACCTGGGGCTTTCCCGTGCGCCAGCGCGCGGGAGTAGGCTGCGCCGGTGCGGTGACGCACCAGCTGAACGAGCACGGAGGGGCCGGGAAACATGGGTCTGCGCGATGTCGCCGAACGGACGCCGGGGCTGCGCACCCTGCTGGGCGGGATGTACCGGCTCTACGGCCGCCGGGTCGAGGTCCACCTCGGCCGCACCCCGCACCACATCGGCGTGATCCTGGACGGCAACCGCCGCTGGGCCAAGGCCGCCGGCGGCTCCACCGCGTACGGCCACCAGCGCGGCGCCGACAAGATCAGCGAGTTCCTCGGCTGGTGCGACGAGACCCACGTCAAGGTCGTCACCCTGTGGATGCTCTCCACCGACAACCTGGACCGCCCGGCCGACGAACTGGTCCCGCTGCTCGGCATCATCGAGGACGCCGTCACCGGCCTGGCCGCCGCCCGCCGCTGGCGGGTCAACCCGGTCGGCGCGCTGGACCTGCTCCCGCAGCACACCGCCGACGTGCTCAAGCGCGCCGCCGAGCAGACCGCCGCGATCGACGGCATCACCGTCAACGTCGCGGTCGGCTACGGCGGCCGGCACGAGATCGCCGACGCCGTCCGTTCGCTGCTCCAGGAGCACGCCGGACGCGGCACCTCGATCGAGGAACTGGCCGAGATCCTGACCGTCGAGCACATCGCCGAGCACCTCTACACCCGCAACCAGCCCGACCCGGACCTGATCATCCGCACGTCGGGCGAGCAGCGCCTGTCCGGCTTCCTGCTCTGGCAGAGCGCCCACAGCGAGTTCTACTTCTGCGAGGCCTACTGGCCGGCCTTCCGCAAGGTCGACTTCCTGCGCGCCCTGCGCGCGTTCGAGCAACGGCACCGGCGACTGGGTCTGTGACGCGGTGAAGTGACCGCCGTAGGGCTTGCCTACCCGGGCTCCGCGTGAGGCCAAACGTTCACCGGCAATGATCCGTCAGTTCGCCGGGGACGCGAATGCACCGCTCCTCGCCTGGGAATACTCCAGTCAGTCCGGCCCCGAGGCCACCGGGGCAGCGGGGGCCGGCATGCCGCGGATGACGCAGGGTCATCCGCTCTGGAGGCCTAGTGGTCAGTTCCAAGAGCCGCCGGACACCAGACCGGCGCACGTACGTTCTCGACACCAGCGTGCTCCTGGCGGACCCGCTCGCCATGACCCGCTTCGAGGAGCACGAGGTCGTCCTCCCGGTGGTGGTCGTCACCGAGTTGGAGGCCAAGCGGCACCACCCGGAGCTGGGCTACTTCGCCCGCCAGGCGCTGCGACTGCTCGACGACTACCGCATCCGCTACGGGCGGCTCGACGAGCCGATCCCGGTCGGCGAACTCGGGGGGACGATCCGGGTCGAGCTCAACCACTCGGACGTCTCGATACTGCCGGTCGGCTACCGGGCCGGCGGCGGCGAGGCCGACACCCGGATCCTGGCGGTCGCCCGCAACCTGCAGGCCGAGGGCTACGACGTCACCGTCGTCTCCAAGGACCTCCCGCTGCGGATCAAGGCCAGCTCGGTGGGCCTGCTCGCCGAGGAGTACCGGGCCGAGCTCGCGATCACCTCCGGCTGGACCGGGATGTCCGAGCTGCACGTCGCGGCCGACGAGGTGGACGCGCTGTTCGCGGCCGGCCACGACGCCGCGGTGGACGTCGAGGGCGCCGCCGAGCTGCCGGTCCACACCGGACTGGTGCTCACCTCGGAGCGCGGCCGGGCGCTCGGCCGGGTCACCGGCGACGGGCGGGTCCGGTTGGTGCGCGGAGAGCGCGAGGCGTTCGGGCTGCGCGGTCGCAGCGCCGAGCAGCGGGTGGCGCTGGACCTGCTGCTCGACCCGGACATCGGCATCGTCTCGATGGGCGGCCGGGCCGGCACCGGCAAGTCGGCGCTGGCGCTGTGCGCGGGGCTGGAGGCGGTGCTGGAGCGGAGGCAGCACCGCAAGGTGATGGTCTTCCGGCCGCTGTACGCGGTCGGCGGCCAGGAGCTCGGCTACCTGCCGGGCACCGAGGCGGAGAAGATGGGCCCCTGGGCGCAGGCGGTCTTCGACACCCTCTCCGCCGTCACCACCCCGGACGTGATCGAGGAGGTCATCGCCCGGGGGATGCTGGAGGTCCTGCCGCTGACCCACATCCGGGGGCGCTCGCTGCACGACGCCTTCGTGATCGTGGACGAGGCCCAGTCGCTGGAGCGGAACGTCCTGCTGACGGTGCTGTCCCGGATCGGCCAGGGTTCGCGGGTGGTGCTCACCCACGACGTGGCCCAGCGGGACAACCTCCGGGTCGGCCGGTACGACGGTGTGGTGGCGGTGGTGGAGAAGCTGAAGGGCCATCCACTCTTCGCCCACATCACGCTCACGCGCTCGGAGCGTTCGCCGATCGCGGCGCTGGTCACGGAGATGCTGGAGGACATCAACCCGTGAACCATCCCTGATCGGGACATAGTCGGACAATAAGGTCAGCTCGCGCTGAGGGGCCCGCTCCTGACGGAGCGGGCCCCGCCCGTTTCATCACATCGAGTGCTTTCTGTCCGGGGAACTCCCATGCGGTGAATGTGACATGCGCCACGCGGACGGGAATTGCGTCGACAGTGTCCGGTGCGGCATGGTGAGGGTTCTGTCAGGCCCCGCGTACGGCGCGGCAGGGCTTCCGGACTCCGGAAGTCAGGCCCCGGAAAGCCCGCCAACTCCGGTCGGTGGGCGCACAATTGAAGACCGACGAGCCGTACGCCGCCCGATTCCAACGCCTGGTCGCCTCACCTCGGCCGGACGCCGGGCCAGCACCTCCCGTGACCAGAGCACCCAACGGAGGTCCGTGCCAAGGGGCATGTTGCGCCCGTACGGTCACGCATGGGCGATGCTGGAAGGAATCCATGTGACTCGGATCTCGGTCCGGGGAGTTGCTGTGGCCTCCGCCACCGCCGTCACCGCTGTCGGTGCCGTCGTGGGTATGGCCTCGGGCAGCGAGGGCAAGACGACGCAGACGGTCGACGTCGCCGGTGCGACCCTGCTTGCCGAAGTCCCCTCTGGCGCCCAGGCGCAGGCGATCAGTGACAACATCGGCCAGCAGGCGTCCGCCCAGCAGGCCTCCGCCGACGCTGCCGCCAAGGCTGCTGCCGAGCAGAAGGCCGCCGAGGAGGCCGCGCGCCAGAAGGCCGCCGCGGACGCCCAGGCCAAGGCCGACGCCCAGGCCAAGGCCGACGCGGACAAGGCAGCCAAGGCCGCCGCCGACCAGCGCGCCGCCGCCGACGCCGCCGCCAACCGCTCCAAGGCGCGTTCGGCGATGACCGCGGTGGACAGCAGCACGCCGCCCGTCTCGGTCACTCCCGGCTCCGTCCAGGACATGGCCCGGCAGATCGTCGGCAACGACAGCCAGTTCCAGTGCTTCAGCAACATCGTGAAGCGCGAGAGCGGCTGGGACTACACCGCGACCAACAGCGGCTCCGGCGCGTACGGCCTGGTCCAGGCGCTGCCCGGCTCCAAGATGGCCTCGGCCGGCGCCGACTGGCGCACCAACCCGGCCACCCAGATCAAGTGGGGCCTGGGCTACATGAACGACCGCTACGGCAGCCCCTGCGGTGCCTGGTCGTTCTGGCAGGCGCACAGCTGGTACTAGGCCGCCCCTCGCTCCGAAGGTGGCCGCCGCCCCCGGGCGGCGCACTCCGCACGGCCCCCGGTCGCTCGTCCCGTTCGACGAGCGACCGGGGGCCGTCGCGTTCTCCCGCCGGGTGGCGTTCTCCGACCGGGCGGGCCCCCTCCGTCGGCCTCCATCGGCTGGGAAGGGGCGGGCCGCGCCGCCCGGGCTGCGCTGACCAGTGCGCCCGCGGGCGGTGCGGTCCTGGATGCGGACGTGGGGCGCGGGAAGGGGTCCTGGTTGCTTCCCGCCACCGGCCGGTCCGCCGACGGTTGGCTTGAGTGGGATGACCCTGAGGTCTCGTTCGAACTCCTCCCCAGCGGCGTGTGGACGAAACCATCTGCAATCCGGCGATTTGTCCGGGTTTGCGGGATGAGGCGATCGAGTCGAACCCGCCGGTGGGCGGACTCGTCCGGCCCCCGCCGGGTAGCGTCATCCCTGACGGCCGTGGCAGGACCCACGGCGTACCGCCGACTCGGCGGGTACAGCGGGGAAGCGGCGGTAGCGAGGATGGCGCGGGGCGGAAAGGCCTTCAAGGCCGTGGCCAAGGGCATGGCCGTGGTGGCGAGCGCGGCCGCCGTGATCGAACGGCGCCGACGCGCCGCGATGGCGGCCGACCCGCACGAGCTTCCCGCCGTTCCGGCCCTCACCGAGGCGCCCGGGCCCGTCCCGGTGCCGCGCGTCGACTCGGCGGCCGTGGCCGTCGAGCCCGCCGCGGCAGCGACGGCTGTGACGACGGCTACGGCTACGGCCCCCGTGCCCGCGGCGGCCCCGGCCGCCCCGCCCGTACCGGCCGCGAACGCCGGGCTCGGACGGGAGTACCACCCGGGCCGGCCCGCCACCCCCGCCGAGGCGGTGCCCTGGGGACTCCGGGTGGCCGCCGAGTCGACCTGGCGGCTGCTGCTGCTCGGCGCCGCGCTGTACGTCGTCTTCTACGTCGTCGACATGCTGCGGCTGGTGGCCTTCTCGGTGCTGGCCTCGCTGCTGATCTCCGCGCTGCTGGAACCCTCCGTCTCCTGGCTGCGCCGGCACGGGGTGCCGCGCTCGCTCGCGGCGGGCGGGGTGTTCCTGAGCGGCCTGGCCGGGATCGGGCTGGTCGGCTGGTTCGTGGTGTGGCAGGTGACCACCAATCTGTCCGACGTCACCACCCAGGTGAAGACCGGCGTCAACCAGCTGCGGGACTGGCTGGTCACCGGACCGCTGCACCTGACCCAGCAGCAGATCACCGACTTCGCCAACCAGATCACCAAGGCCATCACCACCAACACGGACCAGCTCACCTCGGCCTCGATCACCGGCGCGCAGATCGCCGTCGAGACCCTGACCGCGCTGCTGATGACCTTCTTCACCACCTTCTTCTTCCTGTACGACGGGGCGAAGATCTGGAACTGGGCCCTGCGCGGCCTGCCCCGGCACTCCCGCTTCGCGATGGCCGGCGCCGGCCCCAAGGCCTGGATCACCCTCACCGCGTACGTGCGCGGCACGGTCGGCGTGGCCTTCATCGACGCGGTCTGCATCGGCACCGGCATCGAGCTGCTGGGCGTGCCGCTGGCCGTGCCGCTCGCCGTGATCATCTTCCTGGGCGCCTTCGTCCCGCTGGTCGGCGCCCTGGTCACCGGCACCGTCGCGGTCCTGATCGCCCTGGTCACCCAGGGGCCGTGGACGGCGCTCATGGTGCTGGTGATCCTGATCGTGGTGATGCAGGTCGAGAGCCACATCCTCCAGCCGCTGATCCTCGGCCGCGCCGTCCGGGTCCACCCGCTCGGCGTGGTCCTCGGCGTCGCGGCCGGCGGCATCATCGGCGGCATCGGTGGCGCGGTGGTCGCCGTCCCGCTGATCGCCGTCACCAACACCGTGATCACCCACCTGCGCCGCCGCAACGAGGCCGGCCAGGCCGTCTTCACCGCCCTCGAAGCCGCCCGCGAAGCCGCCGAACACAAGGCTGCGGCCCAACCGGCGCAACCGACCCAGGCGGCGGAGCCGGCCCCGGCGGTGGACTAGGGCAGGTCCGGGAGGAACGCCGTGACCAGCAGACCCAGCATCGCGCCGGTCAGGACGAGGGCCTTCCGCTCCACCGCGGGCGCCCGCCGCAGGGAGGTCCGCGCCAGCACCAGCCGGGTCAGCACCCCTCCCAGCCCCGGCCCGCCCAAGGGCAGGACCACGACCCGCAGCAGCTTGTGGAAACCGACCGGTGGTGGGTGCTCGAACGACATCAGCCTCAGCTCGCCCAGCATCGAGAGGGCCACGAAGAGGCCGATCAGCACCCGGTAGACCGCGACGACCACCCGCCACCCGCGGCCGTCGCCCTGCGGCACCCGCCGGCCGCTCATCGGGCGGTCGTCACGATGCCGTAGCCGAGCGCGCCCAGCCACCCGACCACCGACCCGACCCCGGCCAGGGCGACCATCGCCCGGAAGCCCCACCGCCGGGCCGACGTGGTCAGGACCAGGGCCGGCGCCAGCACGGCACCGGCCACCGGCGCGAGCATCGGCAGGTAGATCAGTCGGTCGCCCTCGGCGCTCGACCAGCCCTCGTCCATCGACTGGTACGAGTTCTTGAGAACGGCGATGGCCGGCCACCCCAGCGCGGAGATGACGGTCAGGCTCCAGGAAATCCAGGTCAGAAGTGGCCACCATGCCGGAGGCGGTGCCGGGTGGGGCCGCCGGAGGTGCGGGTGCCTCGTCCGGGGCTGCCCGGGCCGGCGCCGTCGGGCGGCCTCGGCGAGCGACGGTCGGGGCGGACGGGGTTCCGGCGTGCTGTCAGTCACGGCGGCCGACCACCTTCGTGATCCGGTCGCCGTGACCGCTGACGATCTCTCCGATGTTGTCGATCGAGGTGTGGTCGTCGTCGGGCCCGTCGTCCCAGTAGGACGAGTGCGCGGTGCCGTTGGCCGACCCGATGTCCACGGCGAATCTCTCGGCGCCGAAGTCGGCGCTCGCCGGGTCCCGGGTGTACCAGCCGGCGTGCGAGACGTAGTCCCAGCCGGCCGCGCCGACGTAGGCGTGGGCGGCTCCCACGGAGAAGTCCGAGGCGTGGAAGGCGTCGGTGCCGGGGCTGCCGACCAGGATGATGTCGTCGGCCGCCAGCCCGGCCGGCTTCTTCGCGGCGAGGCCGACCAGGAGCGAGCCGAAGCTGTGGCCCTGTGCCGTGACGTGGGCCGGAGGTCCCTGGTGCGTGACGCGCTGCCCTTCGAGGAACGTGCGGTAGGCGTCGACTCCGGTCTGGGCGCGGCTGAAGTCGAGGGTGCCCTGAAAGTGGAGCGGTGCGTCGTAGCCCAGCCAGGCGATCGAGGCCGTCGACCGGCTGTGGTCGGCGCGATTGGCGGCGTCGTACACGGCCTTCGCCCGGTCCGCGTCGCCGCCGCCGATGCGCTGCAGCTCGGTCCCGAGGCCACCGACCAGTGAGGTGACGTTGTCCGCGGTGTCGGGGTTGCCGAAGGAGATGATGCCGCGGCCCTGCCCCTCGTCCCCGATGCCGAGCAGGAGGACGGGGGGCTCGGTTCCGTCCGTCGCGCGCAGCCGCTTGGCGATGCTGCGGAAGCCGGCCAGCTTGAGGTCCTCGTCGGGGTCGGACTTGTGGTCGCCCCGCTCGTACTCGGCGATGAGCCGAGGAAGGGTGATTCGGTTGGCCTGGTTGCGGGCTTCGGCGGGGACCCCGTCGCGGTTGCCCACCAGGTCAGGGTGTTCCTTGATCAGCCACTGCTGCTTGTCGGCGGGCAGCCCGTTCCACCAGGCGTTGACCTCGGTGGGTGACGCGTTCTCCTTTGGTACGCCGCTGAGCAGCAGGTTGTCCGGGATGAGGTTGGTGTCGAGTCGGTCGGCGGTGGCCGTGACCGGGTCGAGGCCGCTGCCGTCCTGGGCCCGCCGGGTGAAGTGCTGGAGCCGGGCGGAGATGGCCTGGTCGACGGCGTCGGCCTCGGCCAGCGCCGTCGAGATGCGGGCGGCCAACTCCTTGGCGGTGCGCTCGCAGCTCTTCTGGTACTCGGGATCGTGCTGGTCGGCGTAGCTGCCGACCGGCCAGGAGACGGAGCCGCGGTCGTCGACCGACATCCCGGCGCTCTGGACATCGGCCAGCGCCTTGCGCAGCGCGGACTGGGTGAGGGCCAGCGCGTCGGCGCCGACCCGGATCGATCGGCCGATCTGCCGGATCTCGCTCTGGGCAGCCTTCAGCTCCCCGGTGCTGCGGTGCAGCGCCGGGCGGGCCAGGTCGGCGGAGGGCCCGGACCAGCCGGAGTTCGCGATGCGGCCGTCGACGCCGTCGCGCCACTTCTCCAGGTGTCGCCCCAGTGCGCGGTGCGTCTTGTCGTAGGCGTCGGCAGCGGCGTACAGGTTGTTGAGGTCGGTGTCGCGCAGTGTCGCGAGGTCCATGTGGTCGGCCCCCTAGCCGAAGTGCAGGACGAAGTTCTGCTTCTGCCGTGGGGTCGGGCCGTTGGTGCGGGTGTCCGGGCCGAAGGCCGTGCTGATCTGCTGGTCGGTGCTCCCGTACCCGAGGCTCGCGTCGATGAGGCCCTGGCCCTGTCGTGCCATCGTGGTGCGGAGGTCGCTCAGCAGGGTGTTCCAGGCGCCGGTGCAGGTGCCGAGCGCAGTGCCGCACTGGAGCCGGGCGAGTCCCGCCGTGGACTGGTGCGAGGTTTCGAGCAGCGCCATGAGGTCGCCGGGGACCTGGCCCGCCGTTTCTACGGCTGTGCTCCCGGTCCGGTGGAGTTCGTCCGGGGTGACTTGGAAGCCGCCGCCATTCGAAGGGTGGTCGGACACCTCGGGCCCCCTCGGACCGAATGTCGTGCACGGATCGCCATGCACTGTAGCGGAGTTGGGAGGGCCCAGGGTGCGGAAACGCCTACGGGCCCCTCCTGGAGCGGAGGGGCCCGTAGGCGTTGTGCCGGGTGCGTCAGGAGTTGACGGCGGCGAGGGCGGCCTCGGAGTCGAGGACGCCGGCCACGGCCTGCAGGACGGCGGCGATCTTCATCGAGGCCTGGATGACCTCGCGCTCGACGCCGGCCTTGCGCAGGACGGCCTCGTGCGAGTCGAGGCACTGGCCGCAGCCGTTGATGGCGGAGACCGCGAAGCACCAGAGCTCGAAGTCGATCTTCTCGACGCCGGGGGTGCCGATGATGTTCATCCGCAGGCCGGCGCGCATCGTGCTGTACTCCTTGTCGGAGAGCAGATGCAGCGTCCGGTAGTAGACGTTATTCATCCCCATGATCGCGGCCGCGCCCTTGGCGGCGGTGTACGCCTCCGGGGAGAGGTTGGCCTTGGCCTCGGGCTCCAGCTCACGCAGCAGGCCGGGGCTGCGGGTGGCCATCGCGCAGGAGAGCACGGTGCCCCAGAGCTGCTGGGTCGGGAGGTCGGAGTTGCCGATGACCGAGCCCAGGTTGAGCTTGAGGTCCTTGGCGTAGTCCGGGAGGGCGGCCTTCAGGTCGTCGAGGGCCATGGGTCAGCCCGCCAGGAGGGCCTGGGCGTCGAGGGTGTCCTCGCCCTTGTTCCAGTTGCACGGGCACAGCTCGTCGGTCTGCAGGGCGTCCAGCACCCGCAGGACCTCCTTGGGGTTACGGCCGACGGAGCCGGCGGTCACCATGACGAACTGGATCTCGTTGTTCGGGTCGACGATGAACACGGCGCGCTGGGCGGTGCCGTCCTCGCCCTCGACGCCGCAGGCGCGCATCAGGTCGTGCTTGATGTCGGCCAGCATCGGGAAGGGCAGGTCGCGCAGGTCCTTGTGGTCCTTGCGCCAGGCGTGGTGCACGAACTCGGAGTCGCCGGAGACGCCGAGGATCTGGGCGTCGCGGTCGGCGAACTCGTCGTTCAGCTTGCCGAACGCGGCGATCTCGGTGGGGCAGACGAAGGTGAAGTCCATCGGCCAGAAGAAGACGATCTTCCACTTGCCCTCGTAGGACTTGTGGTTGATGTCGGCGAAGGCGTTCGCGGCGTCGAGGTCGACACAGGCCTTGAGGTCGAACTCGGGGAACTTGTCACCGATCGTGAGCACGTTCGCTTCTCCTGAAGTGAGACTGTGGGGAGCTTTGTCCGGATTCCGGACACGACCCACCATTCCACATCGTGGACTGATCAGGGAAATAGCTACACTGGATGTGTCTGATCGGAGATTGCTATCAGTACTGAACCGCCCGCACCCCGGCCCGCCGCCCGCAGGTCCGCCTCCGCCAAGGCCGAGCACGCTGTGGCGAGCGGCACAGCCCGCAGCCCCCGGACGCCGACGGTCGCCCAGCTCAGGGCCTTCGTCGCGGTGGCCGAGCACCGGCACTTCCGGGAGGCCGCCGCCGCGACCGGGACCAGTCAGCCGGCGCTGTCCGGGGCGGTGGCGGCGCTGGAGGAGTCGCTGGGCGCCCAGCTGGTCGAGCGTACGACGCGCAAGGTGATCGTCACGCCGCTGGGGGAGCGGGTGCACCGGCACGCCCGTCGGGTGCTGGCCTCGTTGCAGGAGCTGACCGAGGAGGTCGAGGCCGCCCGCCGACCGTTCACCGGGCCGCTGCACCTGGGCGTGATCCCGACCGTCGCGCCGTATCTCCTGCCCCTGGTGCTGAAGCTGGTCCGCGACCGGTTCCCGGAGTTGGAGCCGCACGTCCACGAGGAGCGCACCCCCTCGCTGCTGGAGGGTCTGGCCACCGGGCGCCTGGACGTGCTGCTGCTCGCGCTACCGGCCGGCGGGGCCTCGCCGACCCTGGACATCCCGCTGTTCGACGAGGACTTCGTCCTGGTCACCCCGCCCGGGCACCCGCTCGCCGGGCGGATCGACGTCCCGCGCGACGTGCTGCTCGACCTGGACGTGCTGCTGCTGGAGGAGGGGCACTGCCTGCGCGACCAGGCGCTGGACATCTGCCGCGAGGTCGGCGCCGACCCGGCCGGCTCCGCCACCCGCGCGGCCGGGCTGTCCACCCTGGTCCAGCTGGTCGCCGGGGGCCTCGGGGTGACCCTGCTGCCCGCCACCGCGCTGGCCGTCGAGGCCGGCCGCACCGACCGGCTGGCCGCCGTCCGCTTCACCGATCCGGCGCCCGGTCGCCGGATCGGGCTGGCCACCCGCCCGGGCTCGGCCCGCAGCGCGGAGTACGAGCGTTTCGCGGCCGCGCTGCGCGAGGTGCTGGCCGAACTGCCGGTCCGGATCGTCTCCTAGGACCTGTCCGGCGGACCCGGCAGGGATCCGCCGGACGGGCCCTGAGGGCCCGTCTTCGGTGGGCGGCTTCAGGCGCCCCGGCCGACCACGGCGGGGGTGCCCAGGCAGAGCCCGACCGTCGTGGCCACGAGCAGGTCCAGCGCCCGCAGGGTGTCCGGGTCGGCGGGCTCGCCGGGGGAGTGCCCGGTGAGGTGGCGGGCCGTCAGGCCGTCGAAGCCGCTGAGGAAGTGGACGGCGATCTCGCGGGCGGGCACGGCCAGGGTCAGTCGGTGGGCCTCCGCGAGGGCGGTGAGCATCTCGGTGGCGGTGCCCTCGATCGCGCGGTCCAGTCCGAGCATGATCTCCCGCACGTCGGGATCGCGCATCGCCAGCGCCGAGAACTCGCTCAGCAGCACGCAGCGCCCCTCCTCGCCGGTGGCGGCGGCCCAGAGCGCGTGCACCAGGGTGCGAACCTGCTCGCCGAACGGGCCGTCGCCCGGGGACGCGGCGCGCACCTGGCCGATGAACTGGGCGGCCACCTCCTCGACGACGGACCGGTAGAGGTCCTTCTTGGTACCGAAGGTGTAGTGCACCGTCGCCTGTGCCACGCCCAGCTCGGCCGCGATCGCGCGGGTGCTGCCGGCGGCGACCCCTTCCCGGGTCATCAGGTCGATCGCGGCCCGGACCAGCTGTGGTCGGCGTTCGGAGGCGGGGACATGAGCCATCCAGCCAGAGTAGCGCCATGGTCAGGCAACCGTGTCGGATGATTTTGTCGCCCAACTTTGTCACCCGACAAACTTGGGTCTACCGTGGGACGGGTCCGATCAGGCAGCCGCCTGTCCGACGATCCGACCGAGGGAACCCATGGCCACGTACCTGTATCGGCTGGGCCGCTACTGCTTCCGGAGAAGGCGGGCCGTGCTGGCCGTCTGGATCGCCCTGTTGATCGCGATCGGCGGCGCCGCGGGGGCCTTCGCCGGCAAGACCAGCGACGAGTTCAAGGTCCCCGGCACCGAGGCCCAGAGCACCCTGGACAAGATCAAGGGCACCTTCCCGGCACAGGGCCACGGCTCCGCGCAGATCGTCTTCGCCGCCGAGGACTCCGGCGGCATCAAGGCGCCCGGGGCGGGCAAGGCGGTCGGCGAGGCCGTCGACCGGATCGCCCACGTCCCCGGCGTGGCCGCGGTGCCCGACCCGTACGCCACCGGCGCCGTCTCCCCGGACGGGAAGGTCGCGATCGCGCTGGTCTCCTTCGACCACAAGCTCGCCGACGTCACCGACCAGCAGCGCGAGGCCGTGAAGGCCGCCGCCGAACCGGCCCGCGCGGCCGGGCTGGACGTCGCCTTCGGCGGTGACGCGTACAACCGGTTCGCCCAGATCGAGGGCGGCACCGAGTCGATCGGCCTGGTGGTGGCCGGGGTGGTGCTGGTGGTCACCCTGGGCACCCTGGTCGCCGCCGGACTGCCGCTGCTGACCGCCCTGATCGGCGTCGGCGTGGCCATGGGCGCCCTGCTGGCGCTCACCGGCTCGTTCGAGATCATCACCACCGCGCCGGTGCTGGCGCTGATGGTCGGCCTCGCCGTCGGCATCGACTACGCGCTGTTCATCCTCTTCCGGCACCGCCGCAACCTGGACGAGGGTCTGGAGCCCGAGGAGGCCGCCGCCCGCGCCACCGCGACCGCCGGCAGCGCGGTGGTCTTCGCCGGCCTGACCGTCGTGGTCGCGCTCGCCGGGCTGGCCGTGGCCGGCGTCCCGTTCCTCACCGTGATGGGGCTGGCCGCCTCCGGCGCCGTCGTGGTCGCCGTCCTGGTCGCGATCACCCTGCTGCCCGCGGTGCTCGGCTTCGCCGGCCGCGCGATCGACCGGCTGCCGGTCTGGAAGCGGGCGCTGACCACGCACGGCCGGACCACCGTGGGCGAGCGCTGGGCCCGCTTCGTGGTCCGCCGCCCGCTGCCGGTGCTGCTGGTCGGCCTGGCCGGGCTGGGCGCCCTCGCGGTGCCCGCCGCGAGCCTTGAGCTCGGCCTGCCGGGCGGCGGATCGCAGGCCGTCGGGACGGACGGCCGCAAGGCGTACGACCTGGTCAGCGAGAGCTTCGGGCCCGGCTTCAACGCGCCGCTGGTGGTCGTCGTGGACGCCCATGACGCGCCGCGGCCCGAGCAGGCGGTGCAGGCCGTGGCGGGCAGGCTGCAGACCCTGAAGGGCGTCAGGACGCTGCTGCCGCCGACCGTCGACCAGGCCAGCCGGACCGCCCTGGTGCCCGTCATCCCGCAGACCGGCCCGGACCACGCGGACACCAAGGCGCTAGTCAACGAGATCCGCGACCAGCGCGCCGGGCTCAAGTCCGCGACCGGCGCGAGCATCGCCGTCACCGGCACCACGGCCGCCAACATCGACGTCTCCACCAAGCTCGGCCAGGCCCTGCCGCCGTTCGTCGCGGTGATCGTCGGCATCGCCCTGCTGCTGCTGGCGCTGGCCTTCCGCTCGGTGCTGGTGCCGCTCAAGGCGGTGCTCGGCTTCCTGCTCAGCATCGTGGCCTCGCTCGGCGCGGTGGTCGCGGTCTACCAGTGGGGCTGGCTGGACGGCCTGATCGACGTGCCCAAGGTCGGCCCGGTGGTCAGCTTCGTGCCGATCCTGCTGATCGGCGTGCTGTTCGGGCTGGCGATGGACTACGAGCTGTTCCTGGTCTCCGGGATGAAGGAGCAGTACGTCCACGGAAAGGAGCCGCGCGAGGCGGTCGTCGGCGGGGTGAAGGGCGGCGCCCGGGTGGTGACCGCGGCCGCGCTGATCATGATCTCGGTGTTCGGGGCCTTCGTCTTCGGCCACGACCCGATCGTCCAGCCGATCGGCTTCGCCCTCGCGGTGGGCGTGCTGGTGGACGCCTTCGTGGTGCGGATGGCGCTGGTACCGGCCGCGATGGCGCTGTTCGGCAAGGCGGCCTGGTGGTTCCCGAAGCGGCTGGAGAAGGTCGTGCCGAAGGTCGACATGGAGGGCGAGCAGCTGATCGCCCGGTTGGAGGAGAAGCCGGTGAAGGAGCCCGCCGGGGTGTGACGACCCCTTCGACGCGCCCGGTGGGAGCGGTCTCCCGCCGGGCGCCCGGCTGATCCGGGGCTGTGACGGAGCCGGCGGCTACTGGGGCAGCCGCTGTTCGAACCAGACCACCTTGCCGGTGCCCAGCCGGGTGGCGCCCCAACGGTCCGCGCACCGGGCCACTATCTGCAGCCCGCGCCCGCGTTCGTCCTCCGGGCCCGTGCGGCGCGGCCGCGGCAGCAGCGGGCTGTCGTCGCCGACCTCGCAGCGCAGCCGGGTGGTGCGCACCAGGCTCAGGGTGACCGGCCGGGTCGCGTGCTGGACGGCGTTGGTCACCAGCTCGCTGACCATCAGCTCGGTCGCCTCGCTCAGCTCGTCCAGCCCCCAGCGGCGCAGGGTGTGCGCGGCCAGTCGGCGCGCCCGGCCCGGCGTCTCGTTGCGCGGCTGCAGGTACCAGTGCGCGACGTCCCCGGCCGGGATGCCGTCGAAGCAGGCGCCGAGCAGGGCGATGTCGTCACCGCGGTCCCCGGGCGGCAGGATCCGCAGCGCCTCCTGGCACAGCTGCTCGGGGGACTGCCAGCGGGCGGCGGCGATCCTGGCGCGGAGCACCTCCAGGCCGTCGCTGATCGGACGGCTGCGGGTCTCCACCAGGCCGTCGGTGAACAGCAGCAGCGCCGAGCCGGGCGGCGCGGGCAGTTCGACGGAGTTGAAGTCCACCCCGCCGACCCCGATCGGCGCCCCGGAGTCCAGCTCCACCAACTCGGCCGTGCCGTCCGGGCGGACCAGCACCGGTGGGACGTGCCCGGCGTTGGCCAGCACCACCCGGTTGGCGATCGGGTCGTACACCGCGTACACGCAGGTGGCCAGGTGCTGTTCGCGGCCGAGCCGCTGGGCCTGCTCGTCCAGGTGGTAGAGCACCTCGTGCGGCGGCAGGTCGAGGGCGGCCAAGGTCTGGGCGCTGGTGCGCAGTTGGCCCATGATGGCGGCCGAGGTGAGCGAGTGGCCCATCACGTCGCCGACGATCAGGGCGACCCGGTTGCCGGGCAGCGGCACCGCGTCGTACCAGTCGCCGCCGACCTGCGCGCCGCGCTCGCCGGGCAGGTAGCGCTGGGCGAGCCGGACGCCGTGCGGCTGCGGCAGCCGCAACGGCAGCATGCTGCGCTGGAGTTCGTTGGCTATCTCCCACTCGCGGGCGTACCGCAGCGCGGTGTCCACCGCCAGCCCGGCCTGGGTGGCCAGATGCGCGGCGGTCGCGGTGTCGGCGGGGTCGAAGGCCGGGCGGCCGGTGCGTTCAGGGGGCCGCCGGATCAGCACCAGCAGTCCGAGGACGGCCTTGCGGCCGCGCAGCGGCAGAGCGAGGACGGAGGTGCCGGCGGCCAGCCGGGCCAGCCCGCGAGGGCCGTACAGCTCGCGCAGCAGCGTCTCGGTGCGCTCGGCCGCGGGCGTGCCCAGGACGGCCGACTCGGCCGGACGGCGGCTCAGCAGGACGTGCGCGAGCGCCCCGCCGCGGGTGACCGGGACGGCCGGGCCCGGGTCAGCGGTGGAGCGGGAGCCGAACCGGGAGCGGTGCCGGTCGTCCACGCCGCCCTTGCGGCCGCGCCGGCCGATCCGGGTGCCGGTGCTGTGGTGGATCCGCAGCTCGTCCGGGAAGCCGGGCTCGCGCTCGACGTTGGGCAGCGGGTCGCGCAGGTGGACGACGGCCGCGTCGGCGAGGGTCGGGACCAGCACCCGGCCGATGTTGCGCAGGGTCGCGGACAGGTCGAGGGCGCTGTTGATCCGTCGGGTCGCCGCGTCGAGGTAGGCGAGGCGGTCGGCCAGCCCTTCCGCCGCCCCGGCGCGGTCCGGCCGTGCCGTCGGCGGCTTCGCCGGGGCCTGTGCCCGGGCCGGGACCCGGCGGCGCTGGCCCGGGACGGCGGGCGGCTGCTCCGCCTCGGTCTTGAGCTGGTCGCGCACGGCTGCCTGTCCTGGATTCGGTGTGGGCGGTGGGTGGGCTGGGCGGTGGGTGTGCTGGTTGGTGGCTGTGCCGGTTGGTGGCTGTGCTGGTCGGGCGGTCGGGCGGTCGATCAGCCGACGCGTCGACAGCACAGGAACAGCTGTTCCTCCGGCGGCAGCGTGGTGCTGGCCGGCGCGTACGGATGCCCCGAGCACTCCTCGACGGCGAAACCGGCCGCGACCAGAACCCGTTCCAGATCCTCCCGCAGATACCCACTGATCCGCAGCTCTCTGCCAAGGAACGGAAGCGGAACGTGATCCAGGTCCGCCTCGACCATACCGAGCGCCAGCAGTCCGCCCGGCCGCAGGAGTTCGCGCAGCCGCCCGAGCACGGTCGGGACCTCGTCCTGCGGCAGCAGGATCAGGGAGAAGAACGCGGTGACGGCGGCGAAGGTGCCGTGGCCCTCCGGGCCGAGCCCGGGGACGCCCCAGACCCGGTCGGCGCGCTCGGTGGCCAGATCGTACAGGTCGATCCGATGGAAATCGGGCGGGTACGGGCCGGGGTGGTTCGCCTGACGGGCCAGCGCGAGCATCACGTCCGAGAGGTCCGTCCCGGTCACCCGCAGCCCGCCGGCGGTCAGCTGGCGGACGGTCGGCTCGCCGGTGCCGCAGCCCACGTCCAGCACCCGGGCCCCGGGTTCGAGCGCCGTGAGCAGCTGTTTCCCGCACTCCAGCTGCCCGTCCTTGGCGGGGAAGGCCTCGCCGTACCCGGCGCCGATGGTGTCGAAGGCGACCGCCTGCAGGGCCCGCGCCGCACGGCGCCGCCGTACGTCGGGTTCGTCGTCGTCGGCTTCCTCGCCGACGGGGAACGAATCGGATATCTGTCCGGTCGTCACGTTGAGAGGCACCCTTCCACCCGTGGCCTCCGGTCGGCTCCTCCGCGGCCTCGCGGGCCGCTGCCGGTGGCGGTACGTCACGCTCCCCGCATCACACAGACGCACTGCACCCCGACACGTTGCCGGTGGACACTCGTGTGCGTACTGGCATCTGAGAATATGCGTGATCTCTGCGCCATGGGGTCCGTTTCCGGCCAACTCGTCATGCTTGGGCCGATGTGGACTAGGTTCTCGGAAGCACGACGGTGCGGGCGGGGTGGTGCGCCGAGCCCCGCACGCCGGACGACGCGCCGGGGTGGCGGCGCTGACCTGCGGTTTCGCCAGTCCGCAGGCTGACAATCGGACGTTTATCGAACGTCAATCGGCGGGGTGCAGAGTGGAGTCCAGCGCCGGGGAAGCGTTGAGGGCGCTCCCGCAGCCGGGGGGCTGCGGGAGCGCCGACGCGCGGATCGGGGGAGGTGCTCCGCTGGGGGGCGGAGGCCTTACGGCGCGGGGGGAGAGGTAAGAGGCTCGGTGTGCTGTTGGGAGATGAGGTCCGCCACGGGGGAGGCCTCTGGCACACCGAGCCGCGTGAAGATCGCGTGCGCCTCCTGGAGGCACGCGAGGCCGCGGGCCGGCTGGGCCAGGGCGAGCAGCGCTTCGCCTAGAGCGGCGTTGGCCAGGCCCTGGCAGTAGGCCGAGTCCATCTCCTGGCCGATCGCGAGTGACTCGCCGGCCGCTTCGGCCGCCTCGGCGTGCTGCTCGGCGGCGAGCAGGGCGGAGGCAAGACGGGCCAGGGCGTAGCCCTCCCAGAGCGCGTTCTGCTGGGACTGGAACAGTTGGTGGGCCTCCCGCAGGTGCGGGACGGCCTCGGCGGTGGAGAGCACCACGCCGAGCTGGTAGAGCGTCTGGGCGAGCAGCGGGCCGTTGTTGGACGTCCGGGCGGCGGCGACACCGTCGCCGGCGGACTGGATCGCCGTCTCGGCCATACCGAGCCGGTGCTGCACCCGGGCGATGTTGCCGACGATCCGAGCCTCTCCGATCGACGTACCGACCTGTCGGTTGATGGCGCGGGCCTGTTCCAGGAACGGCAACGCTTCGGCAGGGCGGTTACCGACGCTCAGGATCACGCCCAGCATGTTGGCCGTGGCCAGGAGCAGGACGGTCGGCTCGTCCGCAGTCTGGTGGTCCAGGCTCCGGCGGAAGGACTGCTCGGAGCCGTGGAAGTCGCTGGTGATGGACTGCAGGGTGCCGAGCGCGAAGTACACCCGGGCGATCCCGGGCGAGTCGACACGGCGCTGCGCGTCCGCACCGATGGCCTCCAGGACCGGGAGTACGCGTGGGCCCCGGGTCGGATCGGGGTCGATGCTGAACAGGTAGTTCAGCAGGTCGACGGCCGCGCGCTGCAGGGCACCGGGGCCGCTCGCGGCGGCCTCGACGGCGCTGAGCAGCAGGGCGCCCTCGGTCCGGAGCCAGTCCTGTGCGGCGGGGCCCGTCGGCAGGCTGAGTCCCGGCGAGGTGAGCGTGGTCAGCAGTTCGGGCAGCGGGTCGTCCGGCTCGATGACCTGGGCGGCGTTGCGGACGGTCGGGATCAGCAGGTCGAGTAGCCGCATGACCGCCCGCTCCTGCTCCTCGATGTCCCCGATCCGCTCGTTCTGCCGCTGGGCGTAGAGCCGGAGCAGGTCGTGGTAGCGGTAGCGGCCGGGAGTGAAGCACTCCAACATGTTCGCCTCGACCAGCGCCTCGGCGAGGTCCTCGGCGGTGTACTCGTCCACGCCGAGCAGCGCCGTGGCGGCCGCCAGCGGGATGTCGGGCGAGTCGATCAGGGCGAGCAGCCGAAAGGCGCGGGCCTCGGCCGCGGACAGCTGTCCGTAGCCGAGCCCGATGGTGGTCTCCACGGCGAGGTTGCCGAGCTGGAGTTCGTCCAGCCTCCGGCGCTGATCGGCTAACCGACTGGCCAGGTCCGAGACGCTCCAGCGCGGGCGGCTGGCCAGCCGGGCGGCGGCGATGCGGACGGCCAGCGGGAGGAAGCCGCAGGCGGTGACCACCTTCATGGCAGCCTCCGGCTCAGCGGCGACCCGCTGCTCACCGACGATGGCCGAGAACAGCGCCAGCGCCTCGGTAGGGGTCAGTTCCTCGACGTCGAACAGCTGGGCGCCGGGGATGCCGGCCAGCCGGGAGCGGCTGGTGGCGAGCACCGCGCAGCCGGACACCCCGGGGATGAGCGGCTGGATCTGGTCCGCGTCGCGCGCGTTGTCGAGCAGGATCAGCATCCGGCGGTTGGCCAGCAGCGAGCGGTAGAGGGCGGCCCGCTGTTCCAGTGAGTCGGGGTTCTCGGTGACGCCGAGCGCGTGTAGGAAGTCACCCAGGACGACCACCGGGTCGGCCGGTGAGGCGCCGGCTCCGCGTAGGTCGACGTAGAGCTGCCCGTCCGGGAACTCGGCGCGGACGCGATGGGCGACGTGCACTGCGAGGGTGGTCTTGCCGACCCCTCCGATGCCGGCCAGCGAAGTGACCACCACGGCCTGGCCGGTGGCGTTCATCAGGATTGTCGAGAGCTCGCCGACCAGCTTCGAGCGGCCACTGAAGTCCGAGACGTCGGCCGGGAGTTGGGCCGGAGCCGGGGGTGCGGCCGGACCGTCCTCGCGGGCCGCGAGGACGGGTGCGGCGGGGAGGACGAGGTCGGGATCGGCGGCGAGGATGCGAGTGTGCATCGCGGACAGGCCCGCGCCCGGTTCGACCCCGAGTTCCTCGATCAGCAACTTGCGGGTGTCGGTGTAGACGCCGAGCGCCTCGGCCTGGCGTCCGCAGCGGTACAGCGCCAGCATCAGCAGTTCGCGCAGCCGCTCGCGCAGCGGATGTTCGGCGGTCAGGTTGTTGAGCTCGCCGACGATCTCGGCGTGCAGGCCGATGTCGAGGGCGGCGGCGCACAGCTCCTCGGCGGCGGCCACCTGGCGTTCGGCCAGCCGCAGCCGCTGGGCGTCGGCGTAGGGGCCGGGGATGCCGGTGAGCGGACGGCCGCTGAACAGGTTCAGTGCCTGTACCAGCAGCCGGTGCGCCTCGTGCCGGTCGCCGGAAGTGCGGGCGGCCGCGGCCTCCGCGGAGAGCCGTTCGAAGACCGTCAGGTCGAGGGCCTCGCCCGGGATGCGCAGGGCGTAGCCGTCGGCGACCGAGATCAGCAGCTCGGCGGGCCGGCGCACCTCGCGCCGGGGCTCGATGACGGAGCGTAGACGGGAGACGTAGGTGCGAAGGGCGGCCACGGCCTGGGTCGGGGGCCGGTCACCCCAGAGTGCGTCGACCAGGTCCTGAGTGGTGACCAGGCGGCCGGAGTGCAGCAGAAGGGTGGTCAGAACGGCCTGCTGCTGCGGGGAACCGAGGGAGAGGGGCTTGTCGTCGAGCCAGGCCTGGACCGGACCGAGGACTTGGAAGCGCAGCGCAGGGGCCTGCGGCGTCTCCCGAAACTCCATGAAGTCCCCCGATGGCCTGTGGTGTCGATTCCGTGGAAGGGCGCTCGGCGGTCCGCCGTGGTGCTTCAGCTTAGGCGGGCGCCTGACTCTGCCGGACGGCGCCGCAAGCCGCACGATGTTTATCGGACATTTAATCAACCCTACGATACTGTCCGCGCGCCCGCGCCACGGAGGTCGGGCGGGACACAATTGATGACTGAAAGGCGGCCGCCCAATGGCCAACGACCAGAGCGAGACCCCGGCGCCGTCGACGCCCGAGAACGCGGCGCAGACCGGTGCCCCGGCCGCCGCTGTGGAGGCGGGCAAGGCTGTCGAGGGTGCGGTGACCGCCTCCTCGAACCCCACCGAGTACACCCAGCCGACCGACGCCGACAAGAGCGCGTTCGAGAACGGCTCGTTCGGTGACGAGGGCCAGTACGTAGCGGAGCCCGACCCGGCCACCGGTGAGCCGGACAGCCCGCGCCGGCCCGAGAGCGTCATCGGCGGCCACCCGTAAGCCGTTGCCGGCCTTGAGAGCCCCCGTGCCCCCGTCCGGGCGCGGGGGCGCTGCTGGTTATGTGCGCGCCAATTCGTGTGCGGGTGCATCGCGGTGGCCGATTCCCGTCCGTGGTGCACGCATGGTGACCGGAGTCATCCGTAACGTGCCCGGCGGTGGGCCCGCGGCGTTCCGGAATTCCGGATTCACCGGGGGGATTACCGGGCCCCGAATGCCATAGTTTGCGTGGGTTTTGCCGCAATTCCCGGTGTCGATCTCAATCAGCCGAATCGCGGGGCTCTGGGACGGGTGAGACGTGGTTCGGTTCGGCGGTCCATTCGCGGCCGCCGCCCTCGGGGCGCAGGTAGTGCTCGCCGCCGATGGTGCCCATGTAGATGCCGGTGCGTCCGGTTCTGTGGTCGAGGACGAGTTCGCCCACCTGGGGCCGGTAGGCCCGGGCGCCGTGCTGTCGAGTGCTCACCGTGCTGCTCCTCGCTCTCGTGCGCGACTGGCCAGCATCTCTAGAGAAGCTAATATCTCTAGAGATGTCAACGGTCGTATCTCCTTACTAGCGGCCGCAGGCGCGCCTAGGATTTGTCCGAGGGAGAGGGAGCGGCGATGACCGGCAGCAGTGGCGACAGACAGCCCAAGTACCAGCGGATCGCGGACTCCCTGAAAGCGGCGATCGACGACGGCCGCTACCGCGCGGGCGACCGGCTGCCCGGCGAGAACGACCTCATGGACGAGTACGGCGTGGCCCGGATGACCGCCCGTCAGGCGCTCGGCGTGCTGCAGAGCGAGGGCATCGCGGAGGCCCGCCGGGGCGCCGGGGTGTTCGTCCGGGACTTCCGGCCGCTGCGCCGGCGCGGCATCCAGCGGCTGGCGCAGGGGCAGTGGGGCTCCGGCCGGTCGATATGGTCGGCGGACATCGACAACCGCAGCCTGGTGGTCGACCAGGTCTCCGTCGCCGAGCGGGGCGCGCCGGAGCACGTGGCCCGGGTGCTCGGGGTCGACCCGGGGGCGTCGATGTGCGTACGGCACCGCCGTTTCGTCCTGGACGGCAAGCCGGTGCTGCTCTCCACCTCCTACCTGCCCGCCGTCCTGGTCGCCGGCACCGCCATCACCCGCGAGGACACCGGCCCGGGCGGCACCTACGCCCGGCTGGCCGAGATAGGCGCCAAGCCCGTGCACTTCCGCGAGGAGGTCCGCTCCCGGATGCCCAGCGCCGAGGAGGCCACCCGCCTCGAACTCTCCGCCGGCACCCCGGTCATCCTGATCTGCCGCACCGCCTTCGCCGACGAGGGGCAGGTCGTCGAGCTCAACGAGATGATCCTGGACGCCGCCTCCTACGTCCTGGAGTACGACTTCGACGCGTGAGACGCGCCGGGGTCGTCAGAGGCTCGGATTCGCCAGTGCTTCCAGCTCTTCCACGGTCCTGACCACGCCGGGGTGGCCTGCCTGGTCGCGGGTGACGGCGGCCATGAGCCGTTCGGCGTTGGCGGGCGAGCGCAGCAGGTAGCTCGTCTCCTGCCAGGAGGCGAGGTCCGAAGCCGCTTCGCGCAACGCCCGCTTGCGGGCCTCGTAGACCCGGAAGGTCGCGTCGAACTGACCTGCGGCGGCCCGCCGGGACAGCTTCTCCAGGGCCTCCAGCCGCTTCCGGCGGACAACATCGTTATCCGGAGCGTCGTCTGGTATGTCCTTCGTCGTCTCCATGGAAGGCACGGTATTCACGTCCGGAGCTCGCCGGCACACAAAACCGCCCCGGCCGCGAGGGGCGGCCGGGGCGGTTAGGGGGCGCGTGGGGTCACGCCTCCGGGCTACTCCTTGGAGCGGATCCGCAGGCTGGTGATCAGCGGGCCTTCCGTCGTCTCGCGGAAGAAGTCGTTGCCCTTGTCGTCGACGACGATGAAGGCCGGGAAGTCCTCGACCTCGATGCGCCAGACGGCCTCCATGCCGAGCTCGGCGTACTCCAGCACCTCGACCTTCTTGATGCAGTCCTGGGCGAGGCGGGCGGCCGGGCCGCCGATCGAGCCGAGGTAGAAGCCGCCGTGCGTGGCGCAGGCGTCGGTGACCTGCTTGCTGCGGTTGCCCTTGGCGAGCATGACCATCGAGCCGCCGGCGGCCTGGAACTGGTCGACGTAGGAGTCCATCCGGCCGGCCGTGGTCGGGCCGAAGGAGCCGGAGGCGTAGCCCTCGGGGGTCTTGGCCGGCCCGGCGTAGTAGACCGGGTGGTCCTGGAGGTACTTGGGCATGCCCTCGCCGGCGTCCAGGCGCTCCTTGATCTTGGCGTGGGCGATGTCGCGGGCGACCACCAGGGTGCCGGTGAGCGAGAGCCGGGTCTTGACCGGGTACTTGGACAGCTCGGCGCGGATCGCGGCCATCGGCTGGTTGAGGTCGACGCGCACCACGTCGTCGTCCAGGTGCTCGTCGGTGGTGTCCGGCAGGTACTTGGCCGGGTCGGTCTCCAGCTGCTCCAGGAACACGCCCTCGGCGGTGATCTTGCCGAGCGCCTGGCGGTCGGCGGAGCAGGAGACGGCCATCGCGACCGGCAGCGAGGCGCCGTGGCGCGGCAGTCGGACCACGCGCACGTCGTGGCAGAAGTACTTGCCGCCGAACTGGGCGCCGATGCCGATCTTCTGGGTCAGCTCGGTGACCTTGGCCTCCAGCTCCAGGTCCCGGAAGCCGTGGCCGGTCTTGGCGTTGCCCGAGGTCGGCAGGTTGTCCAGGTAGTGCGCCGAGGCGTACTTGGCGGTCTTGAGCGCGAACTCGGCGCTGGTGCCGCCGATCACGATGGCCAGGTGGTACGGCGGGCAGGCGGCGGTGCCGAGCGAGCGGATCTTCTGCTCCAGGAACGAGAGCATGCTCGCCTCGTTCAGGATGGCCTTGGTCTCCTGGTACAGGTACGACTTGTTGGCGGAGCCGCCGCCCTTGGCCATGAACAGGAACTTGTACGCGTCGCCGTCGGTGGCGTACAGCTCGATCTGGGCCGGCAGGTTGTTGCCGGTGTTCTTCTCGTCCCACATGGTCACCGGGGCCATCTGGGAGTAGCGCAGGTTGAGCTTGGTGTACGCGTCGAACACGCCGCGCGCGATGGCGGACTCGTCGCCGCCCTGGGTCAGCACGTTCTGGCCGCGCTTGCCCATGACGATCGCGGTGCCGGTGTCCTGGCACATCGGGAGGATGCCGCCGGCCGAGATGTTGACGTTCTTCAGCAGGTCGAGCGCCACGAAGCGGTCGTTCGGGCTGGCCTCCGGGTCGTCCAGGATGCGGCGCAGCTGGGCGAGGTGCGCGGGGCGCAGGTAGTGCGAGATGTCGTGCATCGCCTCGGCGGTGAGCAGTCGCAGGGCCTCGGGCTCGACCTGGAGGAAGCTGCGACCGCCGGCCTCGAAGGTGGAGACACCCTCGGAGGTCAGCTTGCGGTACGGGGTCGGGTCAGCGCCCAGGGGGAGCAGGTCGCTGTACTCGAAGTCTGGCGTGGGAGCCATGGGGGCGGTCCTTAGGTGTCCAGTGATCCGGCTGCGTCGGCGAAGCACCATCCAGGGTAGGACCTTGCCTCGGCACGCATGCGGACAGGTCAGCCTGCGTGACCGGGCTCACCTGGTCTCTCCCAGGAGGCCCCGGCCTTCAGGGCGGGGAGGAATGGTCCTTGGCTCGGAGTCGCGAAGCAGCGGAGTGGTCTCCGGCGGTTCTGGCGTGAGCCGTTGTCGGTGCCTGTCGGTAGGTTGAGCTCGTGCACCTCAGGTACTCCTACCGCGTCTACCCGACGGCGGGTCAGCGTGCTTCGCTGGCCCGAACGTTCGGGTGTGCTCGGGTGGTGTACAACGACGCTCTCGCGGTGCGGAAGGAAGCCCGTAAGGGCGGCCTGCCGTACCCGAAGTCCGCGGACTTGCAGAAGCTGGTGATCACGGAGGCGAAGAAGACCGCCGAGCGGGCGTGGCTCGCCTCGGTTGGGGTGGATCCGCTGATCCAGTCCCTTCGGGACCTGGACACCGCGTACCGGAACTTCTTCGACTCGGTGTCCGGCAAGAGGAAGGGACGCCCGGTCGGCTTGCCGCAGTTCAAGTCGAAGCGGGACACCCGCCAGTCGCTGCGTTTCACCCGCAACGGCTTCCGCGTCCGGGGTAACGGGAAGCTGAACCTGGCGAAGATCGGTGACGTGCGGGTGAAGTGGTCCCGGGCGCTGCCAGCCGATCCGTCGTCCGTGACGATCGTGCTGGACTCGGCTGGCCGGTACCACGCCAGTTTCGTCGTGGATGTCGAATCGGACGTGCTGCCCGAGGTCGATGCCGAGGTCGGCATCGACCTCGGGCTGACCACCTACGCCGTCCTCTCCGGCGGCAGCGTGATCGACAATCCGCGCTTTCTGTGCAAGGCGGAGAAGAAGCTGAAGGCAGCGCAGCGGGAGCTGTCCCGCAAGGCCAAGGGATCGAAGAACCGAGCCAAGGCCCGCATCAAGGTCGCCAGGGCGCACGCCAAGGTGGCCGATACCCGTATGGACTGGCTGCACAAGCAGACCACCAGGATCATTCGCGAAACCCAAGCGGTGTACCTGGAGGATCTGAACGTGCGCGGCCTCGGCCGTGGCCGGCTGGCCAAGTCCGTCCACGACGCCGGATGGTCCACCTTCCGGCGACTCCTTGAGGAGAAGGCAGTCCGGTACGGGCGCAACATCGGCATCGTGCACCGCGCGTTCCCGTCCTCCCAGCTGTGCTCGGAGTGCGGGCACCGTGACGGCCCCAAGCCCCTCACGGTCCGCGCGTGGGCCTGTAGTGCGTGCGGTGTGCTCCATGACCGTGACCTCAACGCTGCTCGGAACATCCTGGCCGCCGGGCAGGCGGACAGGCTAAACGCCCCTGGAGGGCCGGTCAGACCCGGCGTGGCGATCCCACGCCAGGCACGGCCCGTCGAACGGGGAACCCACCTCGGCGACCTGCGAACCACGGGTGTTCGTGCCGCAGGCACGGGAGGAGTCCCCGCCCGTTAGGGCGGGGAGGATGCCAATCGGGCAGGAGTGCGGGCGACTACGCTTGCGCCGTGGACAACTCGCCGTCGCAGGACGACCCGGGGCAGCCGCCGGTGCCGGCTCCCGTACCGATGACCAAGCCCGAACTCAAGCCACAGCCCGAACCTGAGCCACAGCCCGCAGCCAAGCCGCAGCCCTCGCACGCCCCGGTGGCGGAGGCGGAGCTGCGCGTCTCGGACGCCGACCGCGAGCGGGTCGCGGAGCTGCTGCGGGACGCCTACGCCGAGGGCCGCCTGGACGCGGACGAGCACGCCGAGCGGATCGGGGCCGCGTACGCCGCCAAGACCTTCGGCGACCTGGTGCCGCTGACCCGGGACCTGCCCGCCCACCGGCCGCTCTCCTTCGAGAAGCCGCCGCTGGACGCCCCGGCGCAGGCCCCCGCCCCGACGCAACTGCCGCCCGCGCGTCAGGAGTCGCCGTCGGTGGTGGCGATCTTCGGCGGCGCCGCCCGCAAGGGCCGCTGGCGGGTCGGCTCGCACCTGACCGCCTTCACCATGTTCGGCGGGGTGGAGATCGACCTGAGCGACGCCGTGTTCGAGTCCCCCGAGGTTGAGATCACCGTGACGGCGATCTTCGGCGGGGTCGAGATCCGGGTGCCGGAGAACGTCAGCCTGCACGGCTCCGGGGTCGGCATCTTCGGTGGGTTCGACGTCCGCGAGCAGACCGCCGCGGACCCGTACGCTCCGGTCGTGCGGGTCAAGGGCGTTGCCCTGTTCGGCGGTTGCAACGCCAAGCCGCGCCGGGGCAAGAAGCTCAAGGAGTGGGTGCGCAAGCAACTCGACGCCGACTGACTTGAATTGGCCTGTTGAGTGCCCGGCCGGGGATCAACTCCCGGCCGGGCGCTCGGCGTTGTGGCGGGTGCACTCCGTAGTCGATTGCGTGCAGTGTGCATGAATCCCGGCGGGGCGGGGTAGGTCATTCCGCACATCGCTTCTTGTACGGCTGCGCACCGGAGGCGGCCAAGCGGCCGGTCCGGAGAGTTGGACCAGCGGGGGCTCGCAGCCGGGCAGCGGAGCGAGGTTCCCCGTGTCCGAGAGCCTCGTCAGGAGTACGGCCGTGCTGCATCCGATCGAGTCCCGCCCCACCTCGCCAGTCGTCGCCGCCCACATGCTGGAGCGTCGTCCGGCCGTCCGCCCGCAGCCGCAGCCCCCGGGCGGCCCGGCGGGCCCCGCCGCGGGCGAGGACAACCCCTGGCACACCGGTGCGGCCTGTCGGCGGGACGAGGTGGGGCTGTTCTTCGCGCCCTCGAAGGAGCCGACGGCGGCCCGGCTGTCGCGCGAGGAGCAGGCGAAGCAGGTGTGCGCCCGCTGCCCGGTGCTGCTGGAATGCCGCGAGCACGCGTTGGCGCAGCCGGAGCCGTACGGGGTCTGGGGCGGGCTGACGGCCGCCGAGCGGCGGGTGGTGCTGGCCCGGCGCCGCCGCCGGGACGCGGAGCTGCGCGAGGCCACCCGGGTGACCACGACCCGGAGCCGGATAGCCGGTTGACGGCGGGCCGGAGACGGGAGCCGGGAGGCGGATCCCCCGAAGGCGGTCGGAAACGCGGCGGGGGGGTGGGGGGGGAGGGGGGGGGGGAGGGGGGGGAAGAGCAGACCCCCCTCTTGGCGGTGGCTGTCGTGTT
>NZ_JBHTTU010000022.1:93085-110106 GCF_042794375.1 Kitasatospora sp. NPDC056531
GGGACATGGGGGTGGGGGTTGGGGTGCGTCTCCCCAAGGTGTGGGCGAATATTTGGCGTGCTTGTGGGGGGGGGGTGTTCCATGGATTCCCCGCCCGAACGTCCTGTCTTCGAGGCCGTTCCGCTCGGGTCAGTTGGCGCGGTCGAAGTCGATCGCGCTGTAGGCCCGCAGCTTCGCCAGCTTGTGGACGGAGTTGATCTCGCGGATCGTGCCGCTCTTGGAGCGCATCACCAGCGAGCTGGTGGTGGCGGTCTCCGAGCGGTAGTGCACGCCGCGCAGCAGCTCGCCGTCGGTGATGCCGGTGGCGACGAAGAACACGTTCTCGCCGCTGACCAGGTCGTTGGTGGTGAGCACCCGGTCCAGGTCGTGCCCGGCGTCCAGGGCCTTCTGCCGTTCGGCCTCGTCCTTGGGCCACAGCCGGCCCTGGATCACGCCGCCCATGCACTTCATCGCGCAGGCCGCGATGATGCCCTCGGGGGTGCCGCCGACGCCCATCAGCAGGTCGACGCCGGTGCCCTCGCGGGCGGCCATGATGGCGCCGGCCACGTCGCCGTCGGAGATGAACTTGATCCGGGCGCCCGCCTCGCGGATCTCCCGGACCAGGCCGTCGTGGCGCGGGCGGTCGAGCACGACCACGGTGACGTCCTCGACGGCGCTGCCCTTGGCCTTGGCGACCCGGCGGATGTTGACGGCCGCCGGGGCGGTGATGTCGACGAACTCGGCGGCCTCGGGGCCGGCCACCAGCTTGTCCATGTAGAACACGGCGCTGGGGTCGAACATGGTGCCGCGGTCGGCGACGGCCAGCACGGCCACCGCGTTGTTCATGCCCTTGGCGGTCAGCGTGGTGCCGTCCACCGGGTCCACCGCGACGTCGCACTCGGCGCCGGTGCCGTCGCCGACCCGCTCGCCGTTGTAGAGCATCGGGGCCTCGTCCTTCTCGCCCTCGCCGATGACGACCACGCCGTTCATCGAGACGGTCGAGACGAGGGTGCGCATCGCCTTTACGGCGGCACCGTCCGCGCCGTTCTTGTCGCCGCGGCCGACCCATCGGCCGGCGGCCATGGCGGCCGCCTCGGTGACCCGGACGAGCTCGAGCGCGAGGTTCCGGTCGGGAGCCTCGGGCGCGACCTCCAGGGCACGGGGGAGGTGGTGCGGGTACTGCGTGGTCATCGTCGTTACCTCTCTGTACGCGACGGCCAGTGAGCGCCCGACTACTGCCTGGTCGAACGCCGTGGTGAGGGTCCTGCGATCGTATCTGCCCACGAGATGACTGTCTGTGGCGCAGGTCGCCGCCCTGTGGCGAAAAGCGCCGGTTCGCCCGGCTTCACCCGTACGTGGACACCCCGGGTGGCCCCGACCGGATGTGGATGAGTCACCATGTGGGGGTGGCTGCAGAGAGCAAGGGCATGAGAGGTCGGCAGACCGTACGGGACATGGTCCTGTCGATGCTGGCGGTCGGTTTCGTCGTCTGGATCGGGTACCTGTTCCTCCCGCACGACGCCAACAGCGACCCGGTGCACGTGGTCGAGTACAAGGTGGCGGCGGCCAGCGCCAAGCGCGCCGCGCCCTATCCGCTGCTCTCCCCGGAGGGGTTGTCCGACAAGTGGCGGGCCACCTCGGTCAGCTACACCCCGGCCGACCTGAACTCCGGCAAGGGCAACGCCTGGCACCTGGGCTTCGTGACGCCCTCCGGCCAGTACGCGGCCGTCGAGCAGGCCGACGTGCCGCGCGACAAGCTGCTGGCCGACAAGGTCGCGGGCGGCCAGCCGGACGGCACCTCGGACGCCGCCGGGCACGCCTGGGACCGGGTGCAGGGCGAGAAGGGTCGCGCGCTGGCCGCGCAGACCGGCTCGGCGACCACCCTGATCACCGGCACCGCCTCCTACGAGGAACTGGCCGAGCTGGCCCAGGCGCTCAAGTAGCGCCAGGGCTCCATGGGTACGCGGAAGGGCCCGCACCGGGTGAACCGGTGCGGGCCCTTCGCCGTTCCGTCGCGGATCAGACGGTGGTGACGACCTCGTCGTAGGCCAGGCGCGGGGAGCGCGGGAACCAGGCGTCGTCGCCCGGCTTGCCGATGTTGACCACGGCCAGCACCGAGTGCTCGCCGTCGCCGAAGAACTCCTTGTTGAGGCCCGCGGCGTCGTAGCCGGTCATCGGGCCGGCGGCCAGGCCGGCGGCGCGCACGCCGATGATGAAGTACGCGGCCTGCAGGGCGCCGTTCAGCGTGGCGGACTGCTCACGGACGGAGCGCTCCGAGAAGAACATGTCCTTGGCCTGCGGGAAGTGCGGGAGCTGGGTCGGCAGCTCCTCGTGGAACTCGTTGTCCGCGGCCAGGATGGCGACCAGCGGCGCGGTGGAGGTCTTGGCCTTGTTGCCGTCCGCCATGTGCTGGACGAGGCGCTCGCGGGCCTCGGCGGAGCGGACCAGGACGACGCGCAGCGGCTGCTGGTTGAAGGCGGTCGGGCCGTACTTGACCAGGTCGTAGATGGCCTGGACCTGCTCCTCGGTGACCGGCTCGTCGGTGAAGGTGTTCGCGGTGCGGGCCTCGCGGAACAGCAGGTCCTGGGCGGCGGTGTCGAGTACCAGGGCGTCGGTGGTCATGCTTCTGCACCTCATGCGGGAGGGGGTTCGTCGGTGTGACCGGCGCGGCCGGTCACTTCCTCCAACATAGGTGAAGTTTCAACGATTCCCCAAGGGGTTGTGACCCGCGTCACTCCCCGGCCGGGGCGCCGCCCTCCTCGGCGGCCAGTGCGGCGTCCAGCCGGGCCCGGGCGCCGTCCAGCCAGCGCTGGCAGACCTTCGCCAGCTGCTCGCCGCGCTCCCACAGGGCCAGCGACTCCTCGAGGGAGGTGCCGCCGTTCTCCAGCTGTCGGACCACGTCGAGCAGCGCGTCCCGGGCGTGCTCGTAGCCCAGCGCGTCGTCCGGGGTCGGCGCCGCCGCGTCCTGCTGCTCCTGCTGCTCTGCCATGTGTGCCAGCGTAGGGGCTGGCGCCGACAGGGACGGCTCCGGCGGGGCGGGAACCCGGGTGCGCCCGGTCGACCCGCGGCGCCGGTCTCCGCCGCGTGATCGAGGTGCGACCCGCCGTCCCGGCCGACGCGCCCGCGCCGTCGCGGCAGCGCTCGTACTAGTCCCGAGCCTCGGCCTCGGCCACCGTGACGTCGAAGCCGCCGCCCGCCACCCGGGCGTGCAGTGCCTCCCCGGCCGCGACCTGCGCCGGGTCCGTCACCACCGTGCCGTCGGTCCGCTGCAGCACCGCGTAGCCGCGCTCCAGGGTGGCCGCCGGGGACAGCGCGACCACCCGGGCCAGGGTGTGCCCGAGGTCGCTCTGCGCGTGGTCCAGCCGGTGCCGCAGGGTGCGCCGGGCCCGCTCCAGCAGGCCCTCCACCTCCTGGCCGCGCCCGTCCAGCATCCGGTGCGGGGCGGCCAGCGACGGGCGGCTGCGCAGTCCGTCCAGCCCGTGCTGCTCGCGCTCGACCCGGGCCAGCACGTGCCGGCGGGCCCGGTCGCGCAGCTGTCGGACCTTGGCCAGCTCCTCGCCGACGTCCGGGACCACCCGTTTGGCGGCATCGGTCGGGGTGGAGGCGCGCAGGTCCGCGACGAAGTCCAGCAGCGGCTGGTCCGGCTCGTGCCCGATCGCGCTGACCACCGGCGTACGGGCGGCCGCCACCAGCCGCACCAGCCCCTCGTCCGAGAACGGCAGCAGGTCCTCCACGCTGCCGCCGCCCCGGGCCACGATGATCACGTCCACCTCGGGGTGCTCGTCCAGCTCCCGGACGGCCGCGCTCACCCGCTCCACCGCGCTGACCCCCTGCACCGGGACGTTGCGCACCTCGAAGCGCACGGCCGGCCAGCGCCGCCGGGCGTTCTCCAGCACGTCCCGTTCGGCCGCCGAGTCGCGCCCGGTGACCAGTCCGACGCACTGCGGCAGGAACGGCAGCGGGCGCTTGCGTTCGAGTGCGAACAGGCCCTCCCCGGCCAGCCGCCGCTTCAGCTGCTCCAGCCGGGCCAGCAGTTCGCCCAGGCCCACCGGCCGGATCTCCGAGGCCCGCATCGACAGCTGCCCGCGCGCCGCGTACCACTCCGGCTTGGCGTGCACGACGACCCGCGCACCCTCCTGCACCACGTCCGCGACCTGGTCGAAGACCGAGCGGAAGCAGGTCACCGTGAGGGAGACGTCGGCCTGCGGGTCGCGCAGGGTCAGGAACACCACGCCCGCCCCGGGCCGACGGCTGAGCTGGGTGATCTGCCCCTCGACCCACACCGCGCCGAGCCGGTCGATCCAGCCGCCGATCAGCGCGGAGACCTTGCCGACCGGGAGCGGGGCTTCGGGGGAGCTGGTGTTGGCCATGCGTACGAGGCTAGCGGCGCGTGCCGACAGCTCGGGCGCTAACGGTGCCCGCCGGCACCCGAAGCGGTACTGCCCCGCACCCCGAGCACCACCAGACGGTGTCGTAGAAGGCCGGGCCCTGCGCGGCCGGGTCGGCGGCCGGCTGCCGCGGGGTCATCGGCGCCAACAGCGCCGCCAGATAGGTCTGGGCGACGAACAGCACCCCGGCCGGCGCCAGGCACCACAGCACCGCCTTGGCCACCGCCGCCGAGGCGCCGGCCGCCTCCTCGACGAAGGTGGTGATCGCGTCGAAGCCCAGGTGGGAGAGCACCGCGACGGACACCGCGGAGATCACCGCGGTGAGCGAGAAGTCCCCGACGGCGGTGAACGGGGTGTCCCAGCCGCGCCGGGCGCCGTCCTGGACCAGCGCCACCACGGCCGCGGCCATGAACACCGCCAGCACCGCGATCTCCGGCGCCGGCACCGCGAAGCCGACCACGGCCGCCGTGCGCACCCCGATCAGGTTGAGCGCGGTGGTGACCACCACCGCGAGCGCCCCCATCGCCACTGTGGCGACCAGGTGGACCGAGGCGACGGCGCCGCGGCTCTTGGCGTCCAGCACGCCGAACACGCCGACCGGGGCCATCGGGGCGATGAACAGCAGTCCGTAGACCATCAGATCGCGGACGCCCGGACTGCGGCGCAGGCCGCTTGGCGTCGCCTGCTCGCTCACAGCGCCCATAGACGCCACATTTGAGCACTTCTGATCGGATCCGACTCGAAATCGGCCGCCGTCGGCGCGGCTGCCCGCCGGGGGCGGGGCGACTCGCGGCCGCCCGTACGATGGAGCCATGTCCAACACCGCGCAGCGCCGTGTCCTGCTCGCCGCCCCCCGGGGCTACTGCGCGGGTGTCGACCGCGCCGTGATCGCCGTGGAGAAGGCCCTGGAGCAGTACGGGGCGCCCATCTACGTCCGCAAGCAGATCGTCCACAACAAGTACGTGGTGCAGACCCTGGAGAAGAAGGGCGCGATCTTCGTCGACGAGACGGAGGAGGTGCCCGAGGGCTCGATCGTGGTCTTCTCGGCGCACGGCGTGGCTCCGTCCGTCCACGACGAGGCGAAGGCCGGCAAGCTGGCCACCATCGACGCCACCTGCCCCCTGGTCACCAAGGTGCACAAGGAGGCCGTCCGCTTCGCCGACGAGGGCTTCGACATCCTGCTGGTGGGCCACGAGGGCCACGAGGAGGTCGTCGGCACCATGGGCGAGGCCCCGGACCGGATCCACCTGGTGGACGGTGCCGAGGACGTCGCCAACGTGCGGGTGCGGGACGAGTCCAAGATCGTCTGGCTGTCCCAGACCACCCTGTCGGTGGACGAGACCATGGCCACCGTCGGCGAGCTGAAGAAGCGTTTCCCGGCGCTGGTCAGCCCGCCCAGCGACGACATCTGCTACGCGACCCAGAACCGCCAGGTCGCGGTCAAGCAGCTGGCCCCGGAGACCGACCTGCTGATCGTGGTCGGCTCCAAGAACTCCTCCAACTCGGTCCGCCTGGTCGAGGTCGGCCTGGAGTACGGCGCCAAGGCCGCCCATTTGGTGGACTTCGCCGAGGAGATCCAGGAGTCCTGGCTGGAGGGCGTCACCACGGTCGGCCTGACCAGCGGCGCCTCGGTGCCGGAGATCCTGGTCGACGGCGTGCTGGAGTTCCTGGCCGCGCGCGGTTACGACACGGTCGAGACGGTCAAGACCGCCGAGGAGCACCTGACCTTCTCGCTGCCCAAGGAACTGCGCCGCGACCTGCGCGCCGAGGCGGCGGGCAAGCTGTAGACCGTTGTGGAGAACCCGGCACCCCGGTGGGGTGCCGGGTTTTCTGCTGTGCGGCGCCGCCTGGGCTCTCGTAGGTTTGTGCACAGGCTGTGGACAAGCCGGTCCACGGCCGAACGGTGGAGGGCGGAGTGATGACGGCGGTATTCGGCGTGGACATCGGCGGCTCGGGCATCAAGGGGGCCCCGGTCGACCTCGCCCGGGGAGCGCTCGCCCAGGAGCGCCACAAGGTGCTCACTCCGCACCCGTCCGAGCCCGAGGCCGTGGTCGCCGCCGTGTGCGAGGTGGTCCGGCACTTCGACCACCAGGGGCCGGTCGGGCTGACCTTCCCCGGCGTGGTGGTCGGCGGCCGCACCAGGACCGCCGCCAATGTGGACAAGGGCTGGATCGGCCTGGACGCCGCAGGTCTGTTCCGCGAGGCACTGGACCTGCCGGCGACCGTCCTCAACGACGCGGACGCGGCCGGCCTGGCGGAGTTCACCCACGGTGCCGGGCGTGGCGAGTCGGGCGTGGTGCTGGTGCTCACCTTCGGCACCGGCATCGGCAGCGCGCTCTTCGTGGACGGCACGCTGGTGCCCAACACCGAGTTGGGCCACCTGGAGCTGCGCGGCAAGGACGCCGAGCGCCGGGCCTCCTCGGCCGCCAAGGAGCGGCACGAGCTGACCTGGGAGCAGTGGGCCGGGCGGGTCGGCGAGTACCTGGACCTGGTGGAGATGCTGTTCTCACCGCAGCTGATCGTGATCGGCGGCGGGGTGAGCCGCAAGCACGAGAAGTTCCTGCCGCTGCTGAAGGACCGCGAGGCGAGGGTGGTGCCGGCGGAACTGCGCAACGACGCGGGCATCGTCGGGGCCGCCATGGCGGCGGCCCGGGCGGCGGGCTGAGGGCCTGCCGGTGCCGGGCTCCGACGGGAGCGGTGGAGCTCAGCGGGAGCGGTGGATCCGGCGCTGGGCGACGAAGCGGGCGAGCACGATCAGCGCGGCCAGGCCGGTGCCGGAGAACAGCCAGCCGGCCCGCAGCGCCAGCCCGGTCGCCAACGCCACCACCTGGGCGGTCACGCCCGAGGAGCTGACCGGCGCGAGCACCAGCAGTGCCAGGGCGAAGGCGATCGGCCCGCTGATCGGCGCGGCCAGCAGGTCGGCGTAGCGGACCCGGACGGCCAGCTGGAAGCAGACCACCAGGTATCCGAGGCCGAACAGCCAGCCGAGGCCGTCGAAGAGCAGCCGGTCCGCGCCCGCCACCACGAGCGTCGCCAGCACGGCGACCACGCCGGTCCCGATGGCGGTCAGCCGGGTCGGCCGGCCGGTGCGGCGGCGCCCGTACACCCGCAGCCGGCGCCCGGGGGACTGGCGCGCCGCGGCGGGCCGACCGGCCACCGGGCGCAGCCGGACGGGGGGAGTCGCGGGGGCGGCAGGGGCTCGGGTGCTCTCGGGAGCCCGGCCGGGACCGGGGACGGCGGCCGCGGCCGCGCCGTTCGGCGGACGGCGTCTGGGCCCTGGCGGCTGGGTACGGGTGCTCTGCTCCACCCGCCCAACGTACGGTCCGATCATCGCCACACTGTGTAATGGACCGTTCAGGCCTTGTCCCGTGTCTCCGGATGGAGTAGTTGTGTGATCGTCGCTCAGCGGTCTGACCAGCTCGGACGAGTCGACGAACCAGGATCATCGGATCACCACGCGGGGGACTTCATGGCGACGGACTTCACCTTCGAACGCCTCGACCACTTCCAGCTCGACATCCCCGCCGGCGCCGAGGACGAGTGCCGGGCCTTCTGGTCCGGCGTGCTCGGCATGACGGAGCTGGAGAAGCCGCCGGTGCTGGCGGCCCGCGGCGGCTGCTGGTTCCGTGGCGGCGGGGTCGAGGTGCACCTCGGCGTGACCCCGGACTTCCGGCCGTCCGTGAAGGGACACCCGGGCATCCTGGTGCGCTCGCTGGACGCCCTGGCCGAGCGGCTCGCCGCGCACGGCCACGAGGTGCTCTGGGACGACAACCTGCCCGGCCACCGGCGCTTCTACGCGGCCGACAAGCTGGGCAACCGGCTGGAGTTCCTGGAGCCGCGACCGGCGGCGACCGAGGCGTAGGGCAGCGCAGGCGCTGCCCGTAGACTTGGGGGTCGGCCCGTACGGTGCCGACCCAACTCCTCCAAGCCCACGGGACTGCGCTTCATGTCGCTCACGATCGGAATCGTCGGCCTGCCGAACGTCGGCAAGTCGACCCTGTTCAACGCCCTGACCAAGAACGACGTGCTGGCGGCCAACTACCCGTTCGCCACCATCGAGCCGAACGTCGGCGTCGTCGGCGTCCCCGACCAGCGGCTGGCCAAGCTCGCCGAGATCTTCGGCTCCCAGCGCATCCTCCCGGCCACCGTCGACTTCGTGGACATCGCGGGCATCGTGCGCGGCGCCAGCGAGGGCGAGGGCCTGGGCAACAAGTTCCTCGCCAACATCCGCGAGTCGGACGCGATCTGCCAGGTCGTGCGCGCCTTCACCGACCCGGACGTGGTGCACGTGGACGGCAAGGTGTCGCCCAAGGACGACATCGAGACCATCCACACCGAGCTGATCCTGGCCGACCTCCAGACCATCGAGAAGGTCCTGCCGCGCCTGCAGAAGGAGGCGCGCCTCAAGAAGGACACCGCCCCCGTGCTGGCCGCCGCCGAGGCCGCGCAGGCGATCCTGGAGACCGGCAAGACCCTCTTCGAGGCCGGCTTCGACACCGCCCCGATCCGCGACCTGCACCTGCTGACCGCCAAGCCCTTCCTCTACGTCTTCAACGTGGACGAGGCCGAGCTGGCCGACGAGGACTTCAAGAACGCCCAGCGCGAGCTGGTCGCCCCCGCCGAGGCGATCTTCCTCAACGCCAAGATCGAGTCCGAGCTGATCGAGCTGGACGACGCCGAGGCCCTCGAACTCCTCCAGTCCATGGGCCAGGACGAGCCCGGCCTCGCCACCCTCGCCCGCGTCGGCTTCAACACCCTCGGCCTGCAGACCTACCTCACGGCCGGCCCCAAGGAAACCCGCGCCTGGACCATCAAGAAGGGCGCCACCGCCCCCGAGGCCGCCGGAGTCATCCACACCGACTTCCAGAAGGGCTTCATCAAGGCCGAGGTGATCTCCTTCGACGACCTGGTGGAGACCGGTTCCATCGCCGAGGCCCGCGCCAAGGGCAAGGCGCGCATCGAGGGCAAGGAATACGTCATGCACGACGGCGACGTGGTGGAGTTCCGCTTCAACGTGTGACCCGGCGACAGCTGACACCCCCCGGAGGGGCCGACTCCCGTGAGTGGAGTTCGGCCCCTCCGGCCTTGTGGGGGTGGCGGTTCCTCTAGGGTGGGGTCGGCCAACTGGGGGTCGTGGGAGAGGGGTTGGGTGTGGAGGTCGAGCTCGGGTTCGAGGCGGCGGAGGGTGCCTCGGAGGGGGCGGAGGTCGAGGCGGCGCGGTCGTTGACCCGGTGGCTGCTGGCCGAGCCGGAGCTGCGGGGCATCGAGGTGCGGCCCGGGGCGGCGGATCCGGCGGACGGCCGGATGGGGGAGGTGCTGGAGATCCTCAACGTGGTCCTGGCGAACGGGATCGCGCTGGGGAGCCTGGTGACCGCCGTCGCCACCTGGCGGGACACGCGGCGCGGCGGGATGCGGGTGCGGATCGAGCGCGGCGGCACGTCGGTGGTGATCGAGGGCGGGTCGGCGGACGAGGTGCGCCGGATCGTGACGCAGCTGGAGCCGCCGGCCGGAGCCGCTGAGCAGTCGTGACCGTGCTGGCGGACCCGGGCCGGTCGGCGGCCGTGCTCGTCGGGGTGCACGACTACGTCCACCTGGACGGACTGCCGGCCGTCGAGCGGAACCTGGAGGGGCTGCGCCGGGTGCTCACCGACCCCGACGTCTGGGGGCTGCCCGCCGAGGCCTGCGCGGTGATCGCCCAGCCCGCGAGCGTGCGCGAAGTGCTGGACGCGGTACGGGAGAAGGCGCGGCAGGCCACCGACACCCTGCTGGTCTACTACGCCGGGCACGGCGTGGTCGACAACTACTCGGATGAGCTGTACCTCGCGCTGCCGGACACCGACCGCGAGCGCGAGTACACCGCGCTGCGGTTCGAGTCGCTGCGCCGCGAGGTGCTCGACCCGCAGGCCCGGGCCCAGCGCACGGTGGTGGTGCTGGACTGCTGCTACAGCGGCCGGGCGCTGGTCGGCTCGATGGGCGCGGGCAAGTCCCTCGCCGACCGGACGGCGGTGAACGGGACGGTGGTGCTCACCGCCTCGGCAGCCACCCGGGAGGCCCTCGCGCTGCCCGGGGAGCCGTACACCGCCTTCACCGGGGAGCTCGTCGACCTGTTGGAGCGGGGCATCCCGGGCGGTCCCGAACTGCTGGACATGGACACCCTCTACCGGCAGCTGTACGCGCGGCTCGCCGAGAAGTCCCGCCCACTGCCGCAGCAGCGCAACCGCAACACCGGCGGGCGGATCGCGATAGCCCGCAACCGCGCGGCGGGGGTGGAGGGCGAGAGCCCTCGGGACACCGAGGCCCGGGCCGCCGCCGAAGCCCGGGCCACCGCTGAGGAGCTACTCGCGTGGCGGGAGCGGGAGGTCGAGCGGCTGCGGGCCGCCGCCGAGGAGGGCGCGCGGGAGCTGCTGCACCGGGCCACCCGCCTGGCGGCGGCGCTGGCGGCCGAGCCGGACCCGGACTTCCGCCCGTTCTGGCTCGCCGTCCCGGCCGTGCGCGAGGTCTTCGGCACGGACGGTTCGCTGGAGCCGGTGGGGGAGTTGGTGCCGGGCACCTGGTACTTGGCGTTGGCGGCCCGCGGGGACGCCCTGCTGGTCCGACACGGGGACGGGGCGCAGGGGATCCTGCTCGACTGCGTCGGGATCCAGAACGGTTCGGCGGAGGCCGAGTTCGAGCTGTACTGGTTCGCGGTGCCGGTGGTGCGCCCGCTCTTCGACGCGGGCGGCGGCTCGTTGGAGCCGGTGGGGGAGTTGGTGCCGGGCACCTGGTACCTGGCACTGGCGGCTGCCGAGAACGCCCTGCTGGTCCAACTCCCGGACGGCACCAAGGGGTTGCTGCTGGACGTCAGCGGGATCCAGAAGGGCGTCGCGGACCGCTCGGACCCGCCGCCGAAGGACCGGGACGACTTCACGCCGTTCTGGTTCGCGGTGCCGGCGGTGCGCCAGCTCTTCGAAGCGGACGGTTCGCCGGTGTCGGCGGGAGAGTTGGTGCCGGGTGAGTGGTACCTGGCGGTGGGGCAGCAGGCGGACGCCCTGACGGTCCAACTCCCGGACGGCGCCCGCTGGCTGCTGCTCGACTCCACCGGCATCCAGCGCGGCTAGCCCCGGACGGTGACCGTCACCACCCCGTCCGCGTCCGCCGTGACGGTGACCGCGTCGAGGGTCGCGGCGAGGGCGTCCGGGTGGTGGGCGGCGGCGCGGGGGCCGATGCCGATGACGCGCATGCCGGCCGCGCGGGCGGCGGCGATGCCGGCGCCGGAGTCCTCGAAGGCGAGGCAGTCGGCGGGGGCGTGGCCGACGGCGGCGGCGCCCTTGAGGAAGCCCTCGGGGTCGGGCTTGCTGGCGCCGACCGACTCGGCGGTGACCAGGACGGGCGGCAGGGGCAGGTCGGCGGCGGCCATCCGGATCCGGGCGAGCGGCTCGTCGGCGGAGGTGACCAAGGCGTGCGGCAGGTCGGCCAGGGCGGCGAGGAAGGCGGGGGCGCCGGGGACCGGGACGACGCCCTCGACGTCGGCGCGCTCCTCGGCGAGCATCCGCTCGTTCTCGGCGAGGTTGACCTCGACCGGGCGGTCCGGCAGCAGCACGGCCATGGTCGCGTGGCCCTGGCGGCCGTGGACGACGGGCATCACCTCGACGGGGTCGAGGCCGTGCCGCTCGGCCCAGCGGCCCCAGCAGCGCTCGACCACGGCGTCGGAGTTGACCAGGGTGCCGTCCATGTCGAGGAGGAGGGCGCGGGCGGTCAGCCGGATGGGGGCAGCGGGCATGGGACGGCTCCTCGGGGAGAACGGCGGTGTGCGGGCCAGGAAGGCGAGCTATTTGTTTCCAAATGATACAAAAGATCAGCGGAGCAGATGGGCGTTGACCGCCCGGGCCTCCTCGGTCAGCTCCGGCAGCTCCACCACCTCGACCCCGGCCGCCTCCAGCAGGGCCGTGCCCTGGCAGTCGGTGACGAACAGGTCCGGCTCGCGCCAGGCGACCACCACCCGCGCCACGCCCGCCGCGATGAGCAGCCGGGCGCACGGCACCGGTCGCGAGGCGCGCTGGCCGCAGGGCTCCAGGCTGCTGTAGGCAGTCGCCCCGCGCAGTCGGGCGTCGCCCGCCGGGAGCTTGCCGAGGGCCGCCTCCTCGGCGTGGTCGTGCGCGTCCACCTCCCGGCTGAAGCCCTCCGCCAGCACCTCGCCGTCGGCGCCGACGATCACAGCGCCGACCGAGAAGGCCGTCTCGGAGGGCGGGCACCGGCGGGAGAGCTCGACGGCCCGGCGCAGGTGGTCGAGGTCGGTGGCGGTGGGCTGGTTCACGGCGCGGGCTCCTTCGGGGCGTACCTCAGCAGGACGACGTCGCCCACGGTACGTGCCTCCAGCAGCCGCATCCGTCGGGCCGGACCGCCCGGGAAGGCGGCCGGGCCGACGAGCCGCGGCGCCCCGGCCTGGCCGACCAGCAGCGGGGCGACGGCCAGCTGGAGTTCGTCCGCCAGGCCCCGGGCCAGGAACTGGGTGTGCACCCCGCTGCCCCCCTCGACCATCAGGCGGCGCACTCCGCGCGCGCCCAGGTCGTCCAGCACCGCGCCGAGGTCCACCGCCTCGCCGAGCGCGGTCACCTCGGCGAGCCCGTCGAGCCGGGGCCGCAGCACCGCGGCCCCGGTGTCGGTGGTGTAGGCGAGCTTGGCGCCGCCGGTGTGCCAGAACCGCAGGTCGGCGTCGAGCGCGCCGCTCGCGCTGAGTGTCACCTTCAGCGGGTATTCGGGGCGCCCGGCGGCCACCCGGGCGGCCCGGCGCGCGGGGTCGTTGACCAGCAGCCGGGGGTTGTCGGCGCGCAGGGTGTTGCCGCCGACCAGGATCGCGTCGGCGGCCGCGCGCTCCTCGTCCACCCGGTCGAAGTCGGCGGCGTTGGAGAGCAGCAGCCGGTCGGGGGAGGCGTCGTCGAGGTGGCCGTCGAGCGACACGGCGGCGCTGAGCAGGACGAAGGGGCGCTGGCCGGGGCCTGGCATGGGCGGGGACCGTTCTGTCGGGGGCGACTCCACGGTACGGCGGCGGGGTGTGGCACGGCCCCGAAGGGGCCGGAATGTGAGACGGTTCTTCTCGTCATACGGGATGGAGCGTAGCGTCGGAACCATCGCGCGAACGGAAGACCTACCGGAACACCGACCACGCCCAGGGGGGACCCTCATGCCCGGACCGCAGCCCGCCACCGTCTACACCCACGGTCACCAGGAGGCCGTGCTGCGCTCGCACCGCTCCCGGACCGCCGCCGACTCGGCCGCCTACCTGCTGCCCGAACTGCGGCCCGGCCAGGCCCTGTTGGACGTCGGCTGCGGACCCGGCACGATCACCGCCGACCTGGCCGAACTGGTCGGCCCCACCGGGCGGGTGGTGGCCGTGGACACCTCCGCCGAGGTGCTGGAGCAGGCCGCCGGGTACGTCGCCGAGCGCGGCCTGTCCAACGTGGTGTTCGAGCTCGCGGACGTGCACCGGCTGCCGTACCGGGACGGCGAGTTCGACGTCGTGCACGCCCACCAGGTGCTGCAGCACCTGGGCGATCCGGTGGACGCGCTGCGCGAGATGCGCCGGGTGGCGGCGCCCGGCGGGGTGGTCGCGGCCCGGGACGCCGACTACGCCTCGATGACCTGGTTCCCCGAGGCGCCCGCGCTGGACCGCTGGCTGGAGCTGTACCGCCGCACCGCCCGCGTCAACGGCGGCGAGCCGGACGCCGGGCGGCGGCTGCTCTCCTGGGCCCGCGCGGCCGGCTTCCCCGAGGTGACCGCGAGCACCAGCACCTGGACGTACGCGACGCCCGAGCGGTGCGACTGGTGGGGCGGGATGTGGGCGGACCGGGTGACCGGCACGGCGTTCGGCCGGACGGCGGTGGAGCGGGGCTTCGCGGACCGGGCCGAGCTGGAGCGGATCGCGGCCGGCTGGCGGGAGTGGAGCGCCGCCGAGGACGGGTGGTTCTCGATGATCCACGGCGAGGTCCTGGCCCGCGGCTGAGCGGTGGGTCCGGGCGGGCGGCCCGGAGCGGTGACGGTCGGGCGGGTGTTCGGAAAGATCGGGTAAAGTCGCGCGACCGTTCACCTCGGGCCCGGTCGGGTCCGAGCCATGGTGCCGAACGCCGCAACGCCGATCTGACGCCCGCCCCGGCGGGTTGGGGAGTCCACGTGTCCAAGCCTGAGTCCGAGCTGCCCGCCGCCTCGGGGCCGGACCCGCGGGTGGGCTTCCGCAAGGACTCGGGCCGCGCGGAGGCCGAGGCTCCGGAGCGGCCCGCCGAGGTCGAGCCCGCGGCCGTCGGGTCCGCTCCCGTCGAGCCCGCAGCAGTCGAGCCCGCTCCCGTGGAACCCCCGGCCGCCGAGCCGGTCCCGGCGCCGGAGCCCGCAGCCGAGTCGACTCCGGCCCCGGAGCCCGTCGACCCCTGGGCCCCGCCCGCCGACCACCCTCCGCAGGCCGCCCCGCCGGCCTCGTCGGCCCCGCCCCAGCCGCCGTCCCCGCCGCTGCCCGCCGGAGGCTGGGCCACGGCGTCGTCGTCGGCGCAGTCCGGCCTGCGGCCCGGTCAGCCGTACCCGTACCCGTACCCCTACGGCTCCGCGTCCCCGTACCACCCGAAGCCGGAGCAGCGCACCAACGGCTTCGCGGTCGGCTCGCTGGCGACCGGACTGAGCCTGCTCGCGCCGGTGGCCCTGGTGTTCGGGATCATCGCGCTGACCCAGATCAACCGCCGCAAGGAGCGCGGCCGTGGCATGGCGGTCACCGGTCTGGTGCTCGGGGTGGCCGGCACGGTGCTGCTGGCGCTCCTGGCGGGCGCGGGGGACTTCAGCCCCGCGCGGGACGGCCGGTACGCCCCGAAGCCCCCGCCCGGCTCGGTCCGCTGGTCCGCGCTGAAGGCCGGGGACTGCTACAACGCCCCGAGCGGGAGCAGCACGGCCGACGGGCACGGCGACGAGACGGTGTACTGGGTGGGCCGGGTGCCCTGCTCGGACCCGCACCACGGCGAGGTGGCCGGCACCGCCAAGGTGCCCGAGAGCAAGGGCCCGTACCCGGGCGAGAGCGCCATGCGCGAGCGGGCGGCCACGCTGTGCCGCACGGTGCTGGAGGACTACGCGCTCGACCAGTGGGCGGTGCCGGACGGCATGGACGACGTCTACCTCTACCCGACCTCGGGCAACTGGGCGGCCGGCGAACGGTACGTCACCTGCGCCTTCGAGGACCAGGACGACCAGCACCTGGGGACGGTCCGCACCGACCGTGCCGGCCTGACCGCCGCTCAGCTGGCCTACCTGGAGGCCGTCCGGGGCTTCAACAGCACCTACACGGACGCGCCGAAGCAGGACGTCAGCGTCGCCGAGGCCGAGTACCGGTCCTGGGCGCGGCGGATGGCCGCCGCCTCCCGGGCCGAGGCCGCCGCCCTGCGCAAGCCGGCCACGGACTGGCCGGCCGACGTCCGGCCGACGGTCGAGAAGCTGGCCGAGGCGCAGACCCAGGCGGCCACCACCTGGGACGCCGCGGCCTCCGGCGCCGACCTGTCGGGCGACCTGCGCCGGGCCCGGGCGCTGGTGGCCAAGACCGTGCCGATCAGCGTGGAGATCCGCCGTGCCCTGGGCCTGTCCACCGGCGAGCAGGTGCCCGACCTCCGGGTCTGAAACGCCCGGACGAGCACCCCGAGCGAACACCGGGGCGAACACCCGGGCAACGGGTTACCCGCCGTTAACTCCGCCCGTACCTCCCGGTAGCGCACCGCCCGTACGCTCGCTGTCATGTCCCCGGCCCGACCCCCACGCCGGCCGGGGACAGCCTCCCGGGCCGCCGGTACGCTCCCCTCATGGGCACCTTTCGGGTAATGCGGCAGGACGACAACGGCAACCGCTTCCTGGTCGCCGAGGGCCTGGACCGGGCCGAGGCGCAGCGGTTGGCGGCGGAGTTCGAGGCGCGCGGCCACAAGCAGCTGTACTGGGTCGAGTCCGAGGACGGGGACGCCGCGCCGTAGGGTCGGGGCCATGGAGCAGACCGGTGAGACCCCCAGCGAGCCGCGGATCGTCGTCGGCGGCGCGCTGGTCCACGGCGGCCGGGTGCTCGCCGCCCGGCGCAACGCACCCGCGGCGGTGGCCGGGCGGTGGGAGTTCCCCGGCGGCAAGGCCGAGCCCGGCGAGACCGAGCCGCAGGCGCTGGAGCGGGAGCTGCTGGAGGAGCTGGGCGTACGGGCGCGGGCGCTGCGCCGGCTGCCCGGGGCGTGGACCGTCCGGCCGGGTCTGGAGCTGCGGTTCTGGGCGGCCGAGCTGCTGGACGGCGAGCCGCGCCCGCTGGAGGACCACGACGAGCTGCGCTGGCTCGGCCCGGCCGAGCTGGACGGCGTGGACTGGATCGAGCACGACCGCGAGGTGCTGCCGCACGTCGCCGAGCTGCTGGTGGCCGCGGGCGACGCGCAAGCCGCCAGATAGGTCAATCGGACAAGACGACCCGGCGGCCGGGATAGCCTGGGTTCTGCTGGGTATGTCGCTTTTCGGCACTATTCGTCACCATCGGTGAGCCGTCCCAGCCGGCGACGCCGATCCCGACCCAGAGCCGGAGGCCCCGTCGGTGTCGACAACCGGGAACGGCGGCGGGGGAGCGCGGCAGGCAGGCGCCGCGGGAGGCGCCGCCGCCCGCGCCCGACTGCGCCGCGCCGTCCGTTCGAC
>NZ_JBHTTU010000023.1:0-107878 GCF_042794375.1 Kitasatospora sp. NPDC056531
GCACCGGCCACACCGTGGCACTCGGCGTGGACTGGGGCCTGAACACACTCCTGTCCGCCGGGGCGGCCCGGCTCCATGACGACGGGAAGATCACCGCCCTCGGCACGGGAGCGCAGTACTGCGCCGCCGGAGTGACCGCCAAGCAGCACCGGCTGCGCCGCCACGGCGAGAAGCTGCACGCCAAGAACGACCAGTACACCCGGATCATCAACGGCGACGACCAGCACACACTCACCGGCAAGCACGCGACCCTGACCGAGGAGATCCGTCGGATTTCCGATCGCCGCTCGAACCTCAATGACGCCCTCGCCTGGTCGGCTGCCCGCTGGGCCGTGGACCAGGCCATCGCCGCAACAGCCACCGTCATCTACCTGGAAGACCTACGGTCGATGGAGGCCAGGGGCATGGGCCGCACGCGTAACACGCGTCTGTCCCAGCAGGTTCGGGGACAGATCGCCGACCGGATGCGACATCTCGCCGCCGAGGCCGGGATTGCCGTGGTGAGCGTCCCGTCGCGCAACACCAGCAGGCACTGCCCCTGCTGCCTGACGCCGCTGCGGCACCGCAAAGCCCCCGATCGTCCCACCGCGCCGGGATGGAAGTGGGCGCTCTGCCCCGACCCGCAGTGCGCCTGGCAGGGCGACCGCGACCAGGGAGCATGGCGCAGGATCGCCACACGCGGCCTCGCCCACCAGACCAAGACCGTCACCGACCGCGCCACCGCCGCCATGGCCATCCGTACGATCGTGGATGCCTTGGAGACCAAGGCGGTCATCACCCAGACCACCGGGAAGGAAGACCGGTCGAAGACCGGCCCGACCCGGAAGCGTTCACCACGCCCCGCGCCCCGGCGACGCAGGGCACCCTCCCCGGCCCGACCCCAGGGTCCGGCCGGCCAGCGTCCGGAGGGACACGTTTCAACGGACCGGCGGCTGCCCCGCGCAGCCCACCGGCACCAGGACGTGACAACGATCAGCACACCCACCGTCCGGCACAGACCGAGAGGGGCGGCGTTGGGTGCGGGCTTCCACCTGCACGCCCACGCCACCCCACCCAGATGGGAAACGATCCGAACCGATCCCGCAACCCGTGGATCACACAGGATCGCTTAGCTGATCAGAGACGCTACGCCGGGATCGTGACGGCCTTCGGGGCGGGTGTCAGGTGGTTGCGCAGAGGTAGCCGCCGACGGCGACGGTGGCGAGGACGGTCCAGAGGACGGCCCGGCTGCGGAACGCGACCCGCGCCTTGTCGTCGTCGAACATGCCGAAGAACCCCGACATCACGAAGAAGTAGGCGACCCCGGTCATGATCGTCAGGGTGGGGTCGAACCGGGCGAGCTGGAACAGGCCCAGCCACGCCGCCGAGAGCACGCACGCGGCCAAGGCGAACGGCCACCCGGTGAGACGCCTGAACCGCTCCCAGGCGCGCTTGCGGCGCTCGGTGAGCCGCCGGCGGGTCGGCCCGGGCGGGCGGGTCGGCCGGGGCTCGCGAGCCGCCCAGAGCACGATGCCATCGAGCACCGCGTTGAGGCCGATGGTCCCCCACAGCGCTGCCGGGGAGTCGGCCTCACCGGGGAGCTTGGGCGCGACCCGGCCGGCCGGGTCCACTCGGACGATGACGGTGTCGCCGGGCTTGAACCGATGGGAGTCCAGCTCGAGATTCCCGCCGGGAACAGCTTCGTCCGGGTGCTTCGGGAAGAGGGTGTACGTCCACTTCTCCCCGTCCCTGAGCGACTTCTCGACTCGCTCGAACATGACGGAGGTGGCCACGTTCCTGCCCGAGCCCAGGATCAGGTTGTGGGCGGCGATGATGCCCGTCCCGCCGGCCATGAGAAGGATCAGGATCACCATGCCCACCACGGCGCCCAGATCCTTGGACGAGAGCTCGCGCAAGCTCGCGATACCGACGCCGATCACCGCGAGGTACACGATCCCCACGCCGAAGGCGAGGAGGCCGCCCACGTACACGCCGGCGAGGACGACGCCGACGAACAGGCAGGTCAGAACGGCGATGAGGATGAGCGCGCGACGGAGGCGGCGGGTCTCGTCGCGCGTGCCCTCGTCGGACTGGGTGATCGTCAACCGAAGGCCTTCCGGATCTTGTCCCACTGCTCGGGCGGCAGGTCGTCCAGTGCCGCGTCGCGGGGCGGGTAGAAGGAGATCCCGTTGACGGCGGCGGCGACCGCCGACAGCCATTCTTCCCAGTACTCGACCTGCTCGGTGGTGAAGACGGCCGCGACCACGTGGGGGCTCCACGGGTGCGGGATCAGGAACTCCGTTTGTCGCACGGTAGTGACGGTCGACTCCGGCACCCCATAGATCGCCCCGGGTACCGGTACCGGTACGTCGCGGACGGCCACCGCCGTGCGCCCGAGCGGCAGTTCGAGCACGCCGACATCGGCCTCCGGCCAGGCGGCGGCGAGTTGTTCGGCGACCCGCTGGGGGTAGCTGCCCGGGGGACCGAGCTCCTCAGGCCGGACGAAGATGGTGAACATGCCGAGGACCGGTTCGCCGTCCGACGCTCGCGCCACGCAGGCGGAGAGGTGGACGGCACCCTCGCGCAACTGGGCCTGGAGCGCGGCCTCGGCGGCGACGACGAGGCTGAGCTTCTGCTCGGGAGTGGCGTCGGCGAAGACAGCGTCCAGGCCGTCGGCCATCCGCTCCATCCGATCGCCGAGGTCCTCGGTCAGGTCGACGGAGGTGAAACCGTCCGGAAGGGAGAGCCAGAGCGAGGGCGTGTCAGTGGCCATTGCCCGTTGCCCATCCGTACAGCCCGAAGGCGTTGCCCACCGCGAGGACGCCGCCGACGACCTTGGCCGGCGTACTGCCGCCCCAGGCCATGCCGGCGCCGCCCATGACGTTGGCGGCGCCGGTGGTGTTGTTCACCGCGCTGTTGAGGTCGTCGCTCGGGTTGTCGTGCGCCAGGGCGATGGCGGTCGGTGTGGTCAGGGTGAGCGAGGTGGCGGCCTGGACCCCGTCGGAGAGGTTCTGGGCCTTCTCCAGGGGAACCCCGAACTTGAGGGCCGGCTTCTCGACCGTGACCCGGAAGAGCGGGTTTTGCGGGTCGAGGTACTTGACCTTGCTGGCCCCGCTGGCCACTTCGCGGGCCCCTGCCTTCGCGCCTGCGGAGGCACCCGTCTTGAAGCCCACCTTCATGGCGGTGAGCCCGCCCTTGCCCGCTGCTCCCAGCAGCGGGACGGCGCCGAGGATGTCCCCGGACAGGGTCAGGTAGTTGCCGACCTTGTCCCAGGACGGCGGCCAAAGCCCTTTCGCCCCGTACTGCGCGGCGTGCGCTCCCGCTGCGGCGAGGCTCAGGGCGACGGCGGCCAGGGCGAGGGCCGGGAAGAAGATCGCCGCGACGCCGGCGATGCTCGCCGCCACCGTCAGTAGGTCGGCGCCGTGGTTCTTGAACCAGTCGCCGACCTTGTCCAGCCAGCCGGGCTCCGGCGGGGCCTTGCTGTCGGCGGCCTTGCGGATGGCGTCCGCCGCCTTGTGGGCGTCGCCGCTGTGGGTGGTCTGCAGGGTGGCGCCCTGGCTCTGGAGGTGCTGCAGGTCCTCCGTGGCGCTGCGCACGGTGGCGGCCGCTTCGTCGAGGTGCTTCTTCGCCGCGTTGTAGCGGGTCGTGGCGGCGGCGAGGGAGGCGTCGTCGGGGAAGCTCTGACCGGCCAGCTTGAGGTCGGGGTTGGCGGCGGCGGCCGTGTGCGCCTGGTCGGCCTCGGTCTCGTGCTGCCGGGCGGCGACCGCCTGGCGCTCCAACTCGGCGGCCTTGGGCTGGTGTTCGGTGAGCGCCTTGTACCAGGTGTCGAGCGCGCCGTAGGCGGTGGTGATGGAGTCGGAGGCGTCCCGTAGATAGTCGGGGAGCTTGCCGAAGTTCTCGGCGAACTTGTCGGCGGCCGTGCCGGTCCACTGCCCCTGGTGGTCGGAGATCTGCGACAGGGTCGTGTGGATGCTCCCCAGGTGCCCGGCGACCCGGCGCAGGGTGGCGCTCAGATTGGTCACGGCGGTCTGGTCGCCCGGCGCCGGGTTGAAGCCGAGGCCGTCCCAGATCGGTTTCTGGTCGGCCATCAGGCGCTCTGCGGGGTCAGGGCCTTGATGATGCTCTGCTCGGTGCCGTCGTACTCCCGCTGCACCTTCTCCAGGCCCTCGACCAGCACCTTGACGGACTCCCGGACCTTGCCGAGACCGAACTCCCACTTCTCCTGGAAGTGCTTGCCGGCGTCCTCAAGGAAGTCGTACCCGAGCCCGTCGCGGCTCGCCCCCTTCAACGCCTGCAATCCCTGGTCGAGTTCGTCGCCGCAGCCCTTGAGGTCCTGACAGAGCTTGGCGAGGAACTCCGGGCTGACGGTGAAGTCGGCCATGGAACACCCCCGTGTCGCTGATCGCTGTATCGGGGAGACGGTAACGAGGGGTTCGTGTGCGGCTGTTCGGCCTTGACGGGACCCGTACGGGGTCCTGACGGGTTCCGTATGCGGTGATGTGGCGCCGGGCGGCTCCGGCCGGGCCGGAGCCGCCCGCGAACGACGAATCCTTAATCGGGTGGGATCGGGACTTCCTCGGCGTCGAGGAAGAGGTAGGCGTGGACCTTCGCGAGGTAGTCGTACATCTCCTCGTCGGTTTCGAAGTCGATCCAGGTGTTCAAGCAGAACTCGCCGCGCGTCATTCTCCGCTCGGCGAGCATCCGCTCGAAGCCCTCCCGCTCGGCGTCGTACGAACGGAAGCTGCGAATCGTGCGCCGGATCCTGGGCAGGTAGTACGGGTTGGCCATTTCGACGTTGAGGTACACCCGCATGAAGCCGTCCAGGTCGTGCTCCCGAGGCTCCTCAGCCGGGCGGGAAGGGGAGTTACTCGCTCTCGAGAAAGGGGAGGGCGTAACCCTGCTGTGCGCTGTTCGCGTTCTCGCCATGTCATCCCCCGTATCTCTGTACGACGGGGATGAAGGATACGCCCGTACCTCTGCGGCATGTGGTGGCGGAAGTCGGGCTGGCCGACTTCCTGGTCATCGGCGGCGCCGGGCGGCCGCGCAGGCGGCGCGCGTCAGGAGAACGGTGCCGGCGCCGACGATCAGGAGGAAGACGAGGTTCGCCGCGCCGGGGTGGTCCCGGCGGAAGGGGTGGACGGCGAGTTCGGCGAGGCCGGCACTCGTGGGGATAGCGAGGACGGCGCCGAGGAGGGCGAGGTCGGTGGGCCGGTGTACTCGGGGCGGGTGGTCCACTCGATGCCGCCGCGCAGAGGGCGGAGGTAGTAGCGGCCGCCGATGACGTCCATGAGGATGCCGGTGCGTCCGGTTCTGCGGTCGTGGAGTACGTCGCCCGGGCGGGGGCTGCTGGGGGTCGACGTGCTCATCGATTGCCGTCACCGCCGATCCAGGGGGCGATCTCGCGCAGGCGGCGCAGGCGGAGGACGCCCTGGTAGGAGAGGGTGACCAAGTCGCCCCGCACCTCGACGACTTCGGCGGGGGCGAGGGGCGGCCAGGACAAGAGCGGCCCGAGCCTCCGGTTCACCACTCAGGCCTGGCGGAGCCTCGTCGCGGGCATCAAGGCCGGCGAGCTGGGTTAGTTCGGCGTGGGCGGCTCCGGCTCGGCCGGACCCGCCCAACGTCTCAGCGTGCTTCCTCGTTGTCCAGGGCTTCCAGGGAGGCCGGGTCGAGGGCGGTCGCGGGCTCCGGGGAGAGGTGCTCGTGCCAGAGCTTGATCTGTATCCGGTGGATGCCGAAGTTGAAGGCCCGGCTATCGTCGTAGAGGATCTCTCCGCCTCGCTCGTACAGGAGGATAAGGGGCTCGAACGGGTCCGGAAGGTCCGGAAGCCGCACCCCAGGTGTGTCCCGCAGGGTCGTCCATCGCACGGCCGCGCGGCAGACGAACCCGGCCGAGACGCCGTCGACGTTCTCCTCGATGTACTTCTCAAGCCGTTCGGCCAGCTCGGGGTCTACTCGAACTTCCGGGGCCAGGGCCCCTGCGATGTCGAAGTAGGGCCATCGCGGTGGACCGCCCAGTACCTCCGCCCAGAGCGAGGCCCGGCGGAGGTACTCGACCATCAGCCGGGACCGGGAGGCCGCATGCGCGTTGTGGCCCGCCGGGTGGGACCAGTCGATGGCGGCCAGGCGCTTCATCAGCGCATCAGTGAGGCGGCGTCCATGCGTTTGCGTCACGAGGTTGGTGCCGCGCGCTGCAGCCAGTCCGCCAGGTTGCCTCGGCTCATGCTCACGGTGATATCGATGTCGATCATTCCGGTGCCGTCAAGAGTGAAGCCGCCACCGTTCTCGAACAGGGAGACGATGGGCTCGTACGGGTCCGGCAGTTGGGGTGTGGGCCTGCCGGATTCCTGGAGGGCGGCGAAGTGCAAGGCTCCCACGCAGCTCTGCTGAACGGCCGTGCTTTGTAGTTCGCAGCTCTTCGAGACCTGTTCGACCAGGTCGGGGTCGGCGCGAACGGACGGGTCGATCAGGGCCGCCACGTCGAAGAAGGGCCACCTGTCCGAACCGAGCTGGTGGGCCCACAGCGCCGAACGCCGGAGGAATTCCTTCATGAGCGAGATGCGTAGCCGGGGGTCCGTCTCCGCAGGGTCCCAGTCGACGTTCGTCAGTCGGTCGGCTAGGGCGCGCGTACTGGTCACGGTTTCTTCCTCTGCGCGATGATCAAGGCTGCAATTTCGTCAAGGTTGGTCAGATCGCCGGCTATCGGGAAATTGGGCCTTTCGAGGCCCAGCCCACGCCAGGCGATGAACTGGTCCTCGCGGTGTTCGTTCGGCGCCGCCTCGTGTGCGCCCCAATTGTCCGGGGACATTACGTGGTAGCCGTCCTCCCAGTAACCTCCCCGATACGGAAGATTATGAGGAGGCTCCATCAGTATACTCTCGACGCCTTCATGGCAGGCCCACCGGAAGAATTTGGTGGATTCTGCCTTTGTGAGCGTGCCTGCTTCTGCTTTGACCCACATGTCGGCGATGTGGTCCATGGGCGCAAACCGACCGGTTGCCGGCCTTCCGTCCGGTGGTACCGGCACATCCTCGTGGACGTTTTCGAAAATATGAGCCTTGATTCTATTGAGGACATCCAAATCGTAGCCCGTATTCGCGGAGATTCGTTCCGTGTCGCCGGTGGTCTGGCGAATCTTCTCGTAAATCTGTCGGGTCAATTCGGATTCGGGCGGATCGACATAGTCCGACCCTCCGGTCCTTGGCAAGTATTCCGGGCTCTCCGGTGTCCGGCTCGGACGGCGGCTTGACCCTCCCCCCGGCGCGGCGGCGCCGCCGACGGCGCCGAGGATGAGGTCCAGCGGCATGACCGGGCCGGTCTGGAAGGCCGCGTCGTAGCCGTAGCTGAGGCCGGCGCCGGTGATCATGCGGCCGGGCATGGAGTCGGCGGCGCCCGCGACCTTGGCCAGGCCGGCCAGGGCGACCGAGGCGCCCTCGGCGCCGCCGGCCGCGGTGGAGACGGCGCGGGCGCCCGCGCCGAAACCGCCGCTGGCGCCGCCCATGATGCCGCCGGTCTCGGCGGAGTCGACGGCCTCCTTGAAGCTGTAGCCGCCGTCGTCGAAGAACTCGACCCGGATCGGCTGGGCGACGGCGAGGTCGACGGTGATGGCCTCGACGGCGCCGAACGCGGCGCCGACCAGCACGGTGGCGGCGATGGTGGCGATCGTCTCGGAGACGGTCACGCCCAGGCCCGCGGCGGTGGCGACGATGGCGGCCGCGGCGCCCCCGGCGGCGGCCTCGGAGAGCCCGGCTGTGAAGAAGGCGAGGGCGGTGCCGGCGACGAGGGTGGCGCCGACGATCGTGGCTTCCTCCTCCAGTTTCTTGATCGCCTTGTCGACCTCGGTGGCGAAGTCCCGCAGCGCCTTGGCCAGGCTGCGGCAGGCCTCGGCGGCGTCCGGCAGCCAGCCCTTGCCCTTGCCCGCGCTGTCCTTGCCGCCGTAGTACTGGCCCCAGAACTTCCCGAAGGCGTCGATGGCCGGGCCGTGGTTGTTCGCGACGATCGCGGCCGCGGCCTGGTTGGTGGGGACGGTGACGTTGTCGATGGCGGTGGCCATCGCCTCCCACGCGTCCGCGACCTTGCGCAGCTTGTCCGGGTCGGCGTCCGGCCACCACATGCCGGTGAGCTTCTGGACGGCCTTCGCGGCTGTGGATTCACCCACGTGTTGCTCCCGCCCGGGAGCGGTCGCCGCTCATATCGTCATGTTTTTCTTGGCCTGGTTGTCGGCACCGGTGTGGTTGTCGGCGTGGGCGTGCAGCCCCTCGTTGATGCTGTTCAGGCCCTTGACTAGGACATCGAGCGCGGAGAGCACGTGGTCGTGCGGGGTGTTGTAGGCCGCCGCGAACTCGTTGCCCTGCTTGTCGCTGCCCCAGGGGGCCCCGTCCTCGGTGAGGCTCTTCTTGAGCTTGTCGAGTGCGTCCTTGAGTGCCTTGCTCTGGGTCTCGAAGGTCGGCGCGGCGTCCTTCAGGTCTCCCGGCGCGATCTTGAACTCCGGCCCGCCGGCCTTCGCTGCGTCATCTGCCATGGCGTCATCCCCCGTACTTTTGTCGCGTCATTAGCAGCGAGGGGTGAGATGCCTGGTCAGAGGGCCGGGGTTGTGGACGGTTCGCGTGACGATGGTCACTTTGCGAGGTCTGGGGGTTCTCTTGGTTGAATCTAGAGGAGCAGGGCGAGACCGAACCAGGCACATCCGGCGACCAGAATGGTGGCGCCTGGTTTGGCGGACGCCTTGTCAGTGACGAGCCAGCCGTAGCAGACCGTGATGGCGAGCGCGTACAGCGAGAACAGTCCGGTGGTCAGCGGGCCGCCGACGTAGTGACGGGCGAGCAGGCTGCACAGCAGCCAGGGCGTGGAGACCGCACTCCAGGCGAGTCCGGTACGGACGGGGCCGAGGCGGGCCAGCTGCTCGCGGCCGGTGCGTGAGCGGGCGGCGAGGCGGTGCCGGAAGGGCCCGGCCGGCCGGGCGGAGAGAGCGACGTAGAGCACCGCCGCCGAGGAGGCGAGCAGGGCCGCGGCAGCCCAGAAGAGGTCGTTGCCGAGGTCGATCTGCTCGGGGCGCTTGGGGCGGGCGGTGCCGTCGGGATCGATGCGGACGGTGACCTGGCTGCCGATCCGCAGGTCCTGGTTGTGCTGGTTGAGGCGGCCGCCGGGGACGGGGACACCGTCGTCGGTCACCAGGCGGTAGTCCCACGAGGGGCCGCGATTGCCGGGGGTGCGCTCCACGTCGACGACCCGGGCGGTCACCGTGGGGCCGGCGCTCAGGACCACGTCGTCGCGGACGTTGCCCGCCGCTGCAGCCGCGACGAGGAGCGCGAGCGGGGTGACCAAGGCCGCGACGCAGCCGCGCGTCCCGCCGGCCAGGCGGCCGAGGCCCGCCGACAGGACGGCGGTGCCGAGTGACAGGACGCCCAGGCCGGCCGGCCAGCCGTACGAGCCGTAGGCGGCGGCGATGCCGACGATCGACAATGGCGCGGCGAGCGCGAGGGCGATCGTCAGTGGGATCGAGCCGCGGCTGGGCTCGGTCCTGGGAGCTGTGGCGGCGGTCATCCGAAGGCCTTTCGGATGTTGTCCCACTGCTCGGGCGGCAGGTTGTCGAGGCTCTCGTCCCGGGGCGGGTGGAAGGAGATACCGCGGAACGCCTCGGCGAGCAGCGGCAGCCACTCGGGCCAGTAGTCGATGTCCTCCGTGGTGAAGACCGCGGCGACCACGTGCGGGCTCCACGGGTGCGGGACCAGTAGTTCGAGCTGGCGCACCGTACTGACGGTGGACTCGGGCACGCCCCACACCGCGCCCGGGACCGGGACGGTCAACTCCCGTGCGGCGAGGGCGGCCCGGCCGAGGGGCAGGTCCACCACGCCGACGTCGGCGTCCGGCCAGGCCTCGGCCAACTCCTCGGCGACGCGGTCGGGGTAGCTGCCGCGCGGCCCGAGTTCCTGAGGGCGGACGAAGACCGCGAACATTCCGTGGATCGGCTCGCCGTCCTCGGCCCGGACCAGGCAGCTGGAGACGTGGACGGCGCCCTCGCGCAGCTGGGCCTGCAGGGCGGTCTCGGCGGAGATCATGACGCTGAGCTTCTGCTCGGGGCGAGCAGTCGGAAAGACGGTGTCCAGGATCTCCGCCGTGCGTTCCATCCGGTGGCCGGGGTCCTCGTCCAGGTCGAGGGAGGTGAAGCCCGCAGGCAGGGACAGCCAGAACGGGGGGACCGTGATCTCAGAGGTCTCAACGGCCATAGCCGGCCACCCATCCGCCCGTCATGAGCAGGTTGCCGACGGTGGACACGGTGCCGACGATCATGTTGGCCTTGCCACCGCCGGCCGCGAGGCCGCCCGAGCCGATGAGGTTGTTGGCGCCGGTGGTGTAGTTGACCGCGCTGTTGAGGTCGTTGCTCGGGTTGTCCTTGGTGAGGGCGTATGCGGTCGGAGCGGTGAGCCCGGCGGTGGTGGCGGCCTGGACGCCGTCGGAGATGTTCATCGCGGTCTCCTTGGAGACCCCGTACTCGACGGCCTTCTTCTCGATCGTCTTGGTGAAGATCGGATTGGCCGGGTCGGCGGCTCGGGCGGCCACCCGGACCTCGGTCGTTCCGGCGCTCATCGCCCCACGCAGGCCCGCACCGGCGGCGTTCGCCTCCCGGGCTGCGGTCCAGCCGGCCTTGGCGGCACCCACACCGGGGATCGCACCGAGGATGTCACCGCCCAGAGTCAGCCAGTTTCCGATGTTGTCCTTCGGAGGAAACAGCTTTCCGTCGGCGATGAACTTGCCCCCGTGCCAACCCGCCGCCGCGACGCTCAGCAGGATCGCGGGCAGGGCGAAGGCCGGGAAGAAGATCGCCGCGATACCGCAGGCCGCAGAGGCCACCGTCAGCAGGTCGGCGCCGTGGTTCTTCAGCCAGCTGCCGACCTTGCTGAGCCAGCCCGGCTCCGGCGGGGCCTTGCTGTCGGCGGCCTTGCGGATGGCGGTGGCGGTCTTGCGGGCGTCGGACTTGTGGCCTTCGGCGAGCTCGTGGGCCTGGCTCTGCAGGCCGGTGAGGGTCGAAGTGGCGCTGTTGACCAGCCTGGTGGCCTCGTCGAGGTGCTTCTTGGCGGCGGTGTAGCGCTGTTCGGCGGCGGCGAGGGAGGCGTCGTCGGGGAAGCTCTTGCCCGCCAGTTCGAGGTCGGGGGCGGCGGCCGCGGTGCGGTGGGCCTGTTCGGCCTGTTCCTTGCCCTGTTTGGCGGCGATCGCGGCGCGGGCCAACTCGGCGGCCTTGGGCTGGTGTTCGTTGAGCGTCTGGTACCAGGTGTCGAGGGCCTGGTAGGCGGCGGTGATGGAGTCGGCGGCGTCCTGGAGGTAGCCGGGGAGCTTGCCGAACTGGGCGGCGAAGGACTTGGCGGCCTCGCCGGTCCACTGGCCCTGGTTGTCGGAGATCTGGGTGAGCGTGGTGTGGACGCCGGTCAGGTGCTGGGAGACCCGGCGCAGGCTGCCGCTGAGGCCGGCCACGGCGGCGGGGTTGCCGGGGGCCGGATTGAAGCCGAGGCCGGACCAGTCGGGCTTGGGGTCGGTCACGACTGCCCCGCCGCCGGGGTGAGGGCCTTGGTGATGCTCTTCTCGGTGCCGTCGTAGGACTGTGCGACCTTGTCCAGGCCGTCGTCGAGGACCTTGACGCACTCGCGGACCTTCTTGAGGCCGTACTCCCACTTCTCCTGGAAGTGCTTGCCGGCGTCCTCCAGGAAGTCGAAGCCGAGTCCGTCGCGGCTCGCCTCCTTGAGCGCCTTCAGCCCCTGGTCGAGTTCGTCGCCACAGCCCTTCAGGTCCTTGGCGAGCTTGGCCAGGAACTCGGGACTGACCGTGAAATCGGCCATTTTCTCCCCCGATGCGTCGGTTGTCGGACCGGCCGAGCATAGCGCCGCTTGGTGTGTGGGCGATCCGTTGTGGCGGTTTCCGCCCGTACGCGCGCGGGATCCTTACGCGGAGGTGGCGTGGTCTTGACGTCAGCGGTGCGAGAAGCCGCGCTTTGCGGTAGCGAACGGGCCGGGGTGGGAAGTCTGCGCGTTCGACTTCCCCCCCCGGCCCGGTGGTACGCGATGTGACGACCAGTCAGTGACTGCCCTTGAGGTTGAGCACGACCACCCCGACGATCACCAGCGCGAGCCCCAGCCACTGCAGCCGGCCCAGCGACTCCCCGAAGGCGACCACACCGATCCCGGCGACCGCCGCCGTCCCGGCGCCCGACCAGACCGCGTACGCGACCGAGACCGGTATGTGCTTGAGGGCGCGGCCGAGCAGGAAGAAGGAGAGCGCGTAGCCGATCCCGACCCCGATGCTGGGCCAGAGGCGGGTGAACCCCTCGGTGAGTTTGAGGCAGCTGGTGGCGCAGACCTCGCTGATGATGGCGAGGGCGAGCAGGAGGTAGGACATGTCGCTGTCAAACCGCCGGCGCGGCGCAGAGCTTCCCGAGCAGCGCGAGGTCGACCTGCTCCAGGCTGGTCAGCAGGGTGATCCGGTCGCCGGCCGGCATCGGGACGGCGGTGGACGGCACGGCGAGCACGACGCAGCCGGCCGCGGTGGCGGAGGCGACCCCGGTCGGGGTGTCCTCGACGGCGACGCAGGCGGCCGGGTCCAGGCCCAGCCGCTCGGCGGCGGCCAGGTACGGGTCGGGCGCGGGCTTGGTGCGGGCGGTGTCCTCGGCGGCCAGGGTGACCTCGAACCAGTCGCGGCCGATCGCCGAGAGCACCAGGTCGACCACCCGGCGCGGGGAGGCGGAGACCAGCGCGGTGGGCACCCGGGCCTCGCGCAGCGCGGCCAGCAGGGCGAGCGCGCCGGGGCGCGGCACCGTCTCGGCGGCGACCTTGGCGGCGAAGGACTCGCCCAGCCGGGCGGCGAGTTCGGCCTCGCCGAGGGTGGTGCCGCTGACCTTGTGGAGGTGGGCGGCGGTGTGCTCGACGGCCTGGCCGAGCACCTCGGGGGCGTCCTGGTCGGTGAGCGGGCGGTTCAGCTCCTCGGCGAGCTCGGCGGCGGCCTGCCACCACAGTTGCTCGGTGTCGACCAGGGTGCCGTCCATGTCGAAGAGGACGGCGGAGGGGAGTGCGGACACGGTTTCAGGCATGGCGGTTTCAGGCATGGCGGTACCTTCGGTGCTTCTTCGGACGGTGCAGGGGCGGTGGAAGACCCTCGGCGGCGGGACCCTTCGCAGGGGATTCTCCCGCAGCGGGGAGCTCAGGCGGTACGGCGGTCCACCAGCACCGGGCGCTCCGGCAGCGTGAGGTCGGCGCGCGAGCCGGCCGGCAGGGCGGCGGCGGCCTCGGTGGGCAGGTCGGCCTTGACCTCGGTGCCGTCGTCCAGGCGGACGGTGAGCCGGGTGACGGCGCCCAGGAAGGACGCGGTGATCACCAGGGCCGGGCCGTTCTCGGACGGGGTGAGGGTGACGTTCTCCGGGCGGACCAGTACCTGAAGGTCGCCGTCCGCCGGGATCGCGCCGTCCACCGCGTGCCGGCGGCCGAGCACCTCGACGCCGTCCGAGGCGCGGGTGCACGGGATGCGGCTCATGGTGCCGACGAACTCGGCGACGAAGGCGGTGGCCGGTCGGCCGTACAGCTCGGACGGGGTGGCGCACTGCTCCAGCTTGCCGGCTCGCAGCACCGCGACCCGGTCGGCCATCGACAGCGCCTCCTCCTGGTCGTGGGTGACGAACAGGGTGGTGATGCCCAACTCCTGCTGCAGGCGCCGGATCTCCTCGCGCAGCTGGAGGCGGACCTTGGCGTCCAGCGCGGACAGCGGCTCGTCCAGCAGCAGCACGCGCGGCTGCAGGGCGAGCGCGCGGGCCAGCGCGATGCGCTGCTGCTGGCCGCCGGACATCTGGTGCGGGTAGTGCCCGGCGCGGTGCGGCAGGCCGACCAGCTCCAGCAACTCCTCGGCGCGCTTGCGGCGTTCGGCCTTGCCGGTGCCGCGCATCCGCAGCCCGAAGGCGATGTTGTCCAGCGCGGTCAGGTGCGGGAAGAGGCTGTACGACTGGAACACCATGCCCGCGTCGCGCTTGTGCGCCGGGATCGAGGTGATGTCCTGGCCGTCGACCAGGACCTCGCCCGAGTCGTGCTGCTCGAAGCCGGCCAGGATTCGCAGTGCGGTGGTCTTGCCGCAGCCGGACGGGCCGAGCAGGGCGACCAGCTCGCCGGGGTGGACGGTCAGGTCGAGGCCGTCGAGCGCGGTGGTGGCGCCGAAGGAGCGGCGCAGCGAGCGGAACTCGACGGTGGCGCTGCCCGGGGCGAGCGCGACGCCGGTGACGGGGGCGGTGGCCGTGGTCATGACGGTGACTCCTGGAAAGCGGGGGGTGGTTCAGGACCGGGCGGTCTTGCGGCCGCGGCCGACGGCGGACATCAGCAGCAGGACGAGCCAGACGATCAGCAGGCTGAGCATCGAGACCGCGACGGACATCTGGCCGTCGCTCTTGCCGTTGGAGTTGATCCACACCGAGAAGGGGGCGAAGCCGAGGATCGAGGCGGTGGTGAACTCGCCGAGCACCAGGGCGACGGTGAGCACGGCGGCGTTCAGCAGCGAGCTGCGCAGGTTGGGCAGGACGACGGTGAACACCGCGCGCAGCCAGCCGGCCCCGCAGTTGCGGGCGGCCTCGACCAGGGTGACCACGTCCACGCCGCGCAGGCCGGCGTCGATCGCCCGGTAGGCGAACGGCAGTGCCATCAGCACGTACGCGATGACCAGGACGATCGGGAACTTCGGGTCCTGGATGGCCACGATGGTCTGGAAGAGCGGGGTGTCCTGCAGGTAGTCCGGGCCCCAGCGCAGCACGCCGATGATGCCGGTGGTGAGCGCGACGACCGGGACGACCAGCGGCATCGAGCACATCACCTCGATCACCGGGCCCAGCTTCGGCGCGCCGAGCCGGGCGGCGAGCACCGCCGGGACGAGCAGGAGCAGCAGCACCGCGACGGTGACGGCGGCCAGTTCGAGGCTGAGCACCAGGCTGTCGGTGAAGCCGGGGGCGTTCAGCAGCTCGGTGTAGGCGCGGAAGGTGGTGCCGCCCTTGTTGTCGTCGATGCTGAACCACAGCGAGGCGGCCATCGGCACCGCGAAGTAGATCCCGCAGATCAGCAGGACCAGGCCGCGGCCGAAACGGATGCGATTGATCAGGCGAGCCACTTGGCACTCCGGCGCTGAAGGGGCAGGTACAGGGCCATCACCAGGCAGGCGACCACGATCATGTCGAGGCCGAGGGCGAGGGCGAGGTTGCCCTGGCCGACCAGGACGTTGCCGGACAGCGCGTCGCCGATCTGCATCGAGATCAGCGGCACCGAACTGCCCACCATGGCCTCGGCGGTGGCGTACGCGGCGAAGGAGGCGCCGAACAGCAGCACGAAGCCGCCGAGCAGCGAGGGCAGCAGGACGGGCAGTGCGACGTGCCGCCAGTACTGCACCGCGGTGGCGCCGTTGTTGTACGCGGCCTCGCGCCACTGGGCCTTGAGGCCCTCCAGGGCCGGGGTGATGGTGATGACCATCAGCGGGACCAGGAAGTAGAGGTAGACCACCGACAGGCCGGAGAAGGTGTAGAGGTTCCAGCCGTGCTTGGTCAGGCCGAACTTCTTGGTGACCTCACCGGCGTTGCCGAGGGTGGCGACGAACATGAAGGCCAGCGGGACGCCGCCGAAGTTGGCGAGCACGCCGGAGGCGGACATCACGGCCTCGCGGAAGGCCCGGAAGCGGGAGGTCGCCACGGCCTGGGCCAGCGGCAGGCCGACCACGGTGGCGATCAGCGCGGTCAGCAGCGAGAGCTTCACGCTGCCCCACAGGGCGGTCCAGTACGCACCCTGGAGGGAACCGGTGAGGTTGTCCATGGTGAAGGTGCCGCCGCCGTCGGGCGCGTCCGAGGAGGTGGTGAACGCGCCGATGGCGATCGCGACGGCCGGCAGGCCGAAGCCGATCACGAAGAAGAGCAGCAGGGGGAGGGCGGCGAGCCAGGCGCGGCTGCCGCCGGCCCGGCGCTTGGCCGGGCGGGGGGCCTTGGCGGTCGCCGCGGTCGCCGCGGTCGCCGCGGTCGCCGCGGTGGCGGCGGTGGCCGGGGCCGGGGTGGGGGTGGCGGGGCCGGCGGTGGCGCCCCCGCCGCTGTGGGCGGCGGAGGCGGTGGCCGGCACCGGGGTGGGAGCCGTGGTCATCTCAGGTCAGCCCGCGATCGCCTTGGCCCAGTTCTCGGTCACGACCTTCTTGGCCGCGTCCGTCTGGTCCTGGGTGGGGAAGGTGGTGAAGGGCTTCTCGACGGCCGGCAGCTTGGCGGAGGCGGTGGCGTCCAGGGTGCCGGCGGCCTTCATCGAGTCGAACAGGGCAGGGGTGGCGTAGCCGCCGAGGAAGCCGTTCTGGCCCTCGGCGCTGTAGAGGTACTCCTCCCACAGGCGCGCGGCGGCCGGGTGCGGGGCGTCCTTGTTGATCGCCTGGTTGTAGTACTGGGCGTAGGAGCCGTCCGAGGGGATGGCCACCTGCCAGTCGATGCCCTTGTCCTTGAACTTGTCGCTGTAGCCGGCGTTCAGGTACGACCAGTCGATGCTGATCGGGGTCTCGCCCTTCTCGATGGTCGCCGGGGTGACCTCGACCGGGTTGAAGTTGCCGGCCTGCTTGACCTTGCCGAAGAAGTCGATGCCGGGCTGGATGTTGTCCAGCGAGCCGCCGTTGGCGAGCGCGGCCGCGTAGACGGCGCCGAAGGCGGCACCGGCCTTGGTCGGGTTGCCGTTCAGGGCGACCATGCCCTTGTAGTCGGGCTTGAGCAGGTCGGCGAAGGTCTTCGGGCAGACGGACACCTTCTTGGCGTCGCAGCCGATCGACATGTAGCCGCCGTAGTCGTTGTAGCTCAGGCCGTTGGCGTCCTTCATGGTGGCCGGGATCTTGTCGAAGTCGGTCACCTTGTAGGGGGCCAGCAGGCCCTGCTTGCCGGCGCTGATCGCGAACGCCGAGCCGAGGTCGACGACGTCGGGGGCGCGGTCCTGGCCCTTGCGGGAGGTGATCGCGTTGATCTCGTCCTGGCTGGAACCGTCCGGGTTCTCGTCCTCGATCTCGATGCCGTACTTCGCCTTGAAGCCGTCCATCAGCTTGCCGTAGTTCGCCCAGTCGCGCGGCAGCGTGATGACGTGCAGCTTGCCCTCCTTCTTGGCGGCGGCGACCAGGGCGTCCATGCCGCCGAAGTCGGCGACGGAGGTCGCGGTCTTGGCGCTCTTGCCGCCCGCGGCGTCGCCGCCGGACTTCGCGGAGGAGGAGCCGGCGGAACCGCAGGCAGTGAGGGACAGCGCGGCGGCGGTCAGGACGGCCGCGAAGGCGGCGGTGCGGGCGCGGTGCACGGACACGGGTCAGTCTCCTGAGAAGGGGGAACTGCAAGCGGGTGTCTTGATCGGGGGATCAGGCGAGTGGCGGTTCGGAGCCCTCCGAGGTGAGTTCGGAGCCGTCCGAGTTGACTAGCCAACTTCGCTGACGGGGGTAAGTACGCCGGAGTCCGGTGACGGGAAGGTGAACGGACGGCTCAGAACCGGGGTCGGCTGCGGGAACGGTGGAATCCGGCCATCGGAGCGTGATCCGTTCGGTGCGATGCTCTGAATGCGCAGCGGGATATGGTCGGGCTGTCCGCGCCGGCACGGCTGCGCAGGACACCGCCCCAGGAGGGACATTGACTGACGTGGCAGTAGAGCCCGGGCGCCCCGCCGAGCGCGCTGCCGGCGCCCTGTACCGCAAGGTGGCCGCCGATCTGCGCGAGGCCATCACCACCGGCGCGTACGGCGAGGCGGGCCGACTGCCCGCCGAGGGCACGCTGGCCGAGCAGTACGGGGTCTCCCGCGGCACCGTCCGCCAGGCGCTCGCCGTCCTGCGCTCGGACGGGCTGGTCACCTCCCGCCGCGGCACCCGCCGGGTCGTGCTCGGGGGCGCCAGGGTGCAGAGCTTCTCCGAACTGCTCAGCTTCACCCATTGGGCGTACTCGATGGGCGAGGAGCCCGGCGGCATCCTGGACTCCCTGGTGCGCCGCCCGGCCGACGCCGCCGAGCGCGAGCAACTGCGCCTGGAGCCGGGCGCCGAGGTGTACGTGACGGTCCGGCTGCGCACGCTCTCCGGCACGCCGGTGATGGTCGAGCGCACCATCTACCCGCCGCGGGTCGGCGAGATCGTCGCCGAGCTGCCGCCGGACGTGGTCTCGCACACCGAGGTGCTGCGCGAGCACGGCATCCTGTTCACCGACGCCGACCACACCATCGACATCGTCGCCGCCAACGCGGAGGACGCCCGGCTGCTCGGCTGCCGCCGGGGCGGCCCGCTGCTGCGCGAGCGGCGGCGTACGACGGACCCGACCGGCACGCCGGTGGAGTGGTCCCAGGACCGCTACCTGCCCGGGACGGTGGCCTTCAGCGTGCACAACTCGCTGGCCACGTCGGCGCTTTCGCGGCACGCCCGGGAAATGGACTGAGGCCCCGCTCCCGGGCGTGCTCCGCGTACTGGCGCTAGCGCATGAGCGCGGCGAGCAGCGGGCGGTAGTGCTCGAAGTCCGGCGCCTGCGCGCCGGGCTCCTTCGCCTGCTCGTCCCAGCGGCGCACGGCCACCGCGTCGGCGGCGCCCGGGAGTTCGGCGAAGGCGGCGGCCTGGGCGTCGTCCATCGGACCGCCTTGGACCTTGAGCGTGTACTCGGACGCCTCGGACAGCCGCTCGCGGTAGCCCGGCTCGATCGCGCACAGGTAGCGCTTGGCGGCCACGTGCAGCCGGACCGGCTCGGTGACCTCCGGGCCGAACCACTGCGCCAGCCACTCGGCGCCGGTGTCGCTGTGCCGGTTGTCCTGCCCGCGCATCAGGTCACGTCCGTGCAGGGCTCCTTGGAAGTGACCGATGTCGTGCAGCAGCGCGGCGGCGACCAGGTGGTCCGGCGCCCCGGCGGCCTCGGCCGCGGCGGCGGCCTGCAGCATGTGCTCGGCCATGGTCACCGCCTCACCCAGGTACTCCCCGGCGCCCTCGCCCGCGAACAGCTCGGCGATGTTGTCCAGGGCGGCGGTGCGGCGGTGCAGTACGGCGAGGGTGCTGGCGAGTGAGTCGAGGTCGGCGTAGCAGCCCTGGAGGTGGCGCCGGCCGTCCTGCTCGAAGGCAGTACGGGCGTGCAGCAGCCGGGTGTTGTCGAAGACGAGGCAGTCGCTCGGGTCCAGCCGGAAGGTGAGCTGGAGCTCGGGGCGCAGGGTGATCGCGGCGAAGCGGCGGTAGGCGGCGTAGAAGGCCGCCCGGATCGGCCTCGTGCTGGGCTCCGATCGAGCGGTTGGTCAGCTTCTCGGCCGTGAGCGGCCGAGCTTGCAGGTAGCGCCTGACTGGCTGCCAGGTTGGCTCCCGCGTCCAGCCGCCGCTACCCGGCGACAGGGGCGGATGACTGCCGCCCCGCATCCCATGCAACGGCCGCTCGGTGGGCGATGTTGCGGGAAGCGTTCCGGTCGGCGTGCGCAACGACGCCGCACGACCGGCATGCGAAGGTGGCCTGGTCGGGCCGATTTCTCCTGTCGATGTGGTGGCACTCGGAGCATTCCTGGCTGGTGTACGCCGGATCGACGTACACCATCGGGACGCCTGCCCGCTTGGCCTTGTAGGCCACAAAAGAGCCGAGCTGAGCGAAGGCCCAGGAGTGCAGCGCGACCCGTTGGGGCTTGCGGAGCCGTGCCCGCTGCCGGATGCCGGACAGGTCTTCCAGTCCGATCCCGGCCGTGGTGCGTTCAGCCTCGGTCACGATGCGCTTGGAGATGACGTGGTTGGTGTCCTTGGCACGGCGGGACTCTTTGCGGGAGATCCGCTTCAACACGCGCTTGGCGGACTTGGTGCCCTTCTTCTGGAGCTTGGCACGCAGGTCCTGCATGCGTTTGCGGTGCCGGTTCAGGCCGCGCCCGGCTGCCTTGTAGCCGGTGGAGGTGGTGGCGATGTTGGCGATGCCGAGGTCCACGCCGATCCAGCCGGTCGGCTCGAAGAGCTCGGGTTCGGGGATGTCGCAGGTGGCGATCAGGAAGAACTCGCCGTCGCGCCTCACCAGGTCGGTCTCGCCTTTGCGGTAATCGCGCAGGGTTAGTAGCGCGTCCGGTGAGCAGACGAACCTCGCACCCTTCAGGCGCCCGGCTGTGGTCCAGATCGAGACGGTCTTCGCGTCCAGTTGCCACGAAAGACACCGGTCGTCATACGGCTGGGCGGCGTCCTCACGGAAGACGATCGGCTTGGACTCGGCCTTGGCCCGGCGCTGAGTCCCGGGCTTGCCGAGGTTACCGGCCCGGATGTTCGCAGCCAAGGTGCTGTAGGCGTCAGCGACCTTCCGTATCACGTGCAGCGCAGGCTGGGCCGACAGGCCAGCGGCTTTCAGCTTCAAGTAGGCACAACCCTGCAAGGCCTTCCGGGACTTCTCGCCCGTGCGGTGCGCCATCTCGGAGACGTGGTTGGCCTCCTGGTTGCAGACGGACAGGGTTTCAGCAAGAGCTGCCGCCGCGTCGGGCGACGGCATCAGCTTGACCTGAGTCACAGTCAACACACGAACTACCGTATAGCCTCTGTCACCACGATGGGAGCCAAACCCTGATATACGTAGGGGCCGAAGCGTCGTTCACGCCATCCTCAGCCTCAAGCGTCTCCGCCTGCAGACTCCGCCATCTCGCCGAGGTGCCCGCCTGAATCGGTTGCTCCGTCGCGCGGCCCCGCCCTGCGGAGCAGGACGGGGCCGCGCGGTGGCTGCCGTGTGCCCGGCTACAAGGGGCTGCCGGGCGTGGAACGGAGGTAGGCCTCGGCGGTGGCGTGGGTGTAGAAGCGTCTGATCCTGTCCGAACTGCCTCGTACGCGGAGGTACCGATGCTGGTCCGGGTCCCACAGGCCCCAACACTCCACCAGGAGGAAGTGCGGGCTCCGGGAGTTGATCAGCCGGATCTCGTATCGCTTGCGGGAGAGGGTGGTGGCCATCAGGCGACCGCCGGGTCCGGGTGGGGCTGCTCGTTGGCGTGCACCCATCGCTCCGCCAGGTCGTACGAGTAGAACCGCAGCGGTTCGGGGCGGGGCGGCAGCGCCTTCACCAGGCGGCCGGTCTCGCGGTCCCGGATGACCCAGACCGGGTACGAGGTCCCGTCGTGGGCGTCGGCGGGAACGATCCCGTATCGGCTGCTCATCGGCAGGCCACCTGGAGGAAGCCGCCGGCCTTCTCGACCTGGGCGGCGAACTCGTCAAACTCGCCGTCGATGGGGGAGACGGTCGCCTTGGAGGGGATCAGGATCGCTCCGGCGCTCCGGTCCTTGATCGTCTGCAACGCGGCCAGGAGCAGGGGGCGTTGCTCCGGGGGCTTCTCCATCTCGTCGTCCAGGACGGTCAGGGACACCTCCCAGTCGTAGGCGAGCGCGTACTCCTCGCAGCTGCGCATCTCCAACTCGGGGAAGGCGGGACTGGTCTTGGCCAGGTAGATCACCACCTGGAAGCGCTCGGTGCGGTTCGGGTTTCCCTCAACTCCGTTGGGCGAGGCGGCCGGACCGGCCTCGCGGAGTCGGGGGACGTGCGGGACTGACGGGGTTCGGTGCAGCTTCAACGCCAGTTCCTCTCTGTAGTGAGACGACTACCCAGGGCGCAAACTGTCCTCTATGCTTAGGGGGTCTTCAAGCTGTCAAATCTGCTCGAAGAGATAGGGATCAAGGCCCTTGAACAAGGTTGAGCTGGACCCCGACGCGGGCCCTGCGGCGAAGTTCGGCGTGTTTCTGCGCACTTCACGGGAAGCGCGGGGGTGGACCCAGGAGGATCTGGCTCGTGCCATCGGCTACTCCGCGACGCATGTGTCAGCCGTGGAAACTGGTCGACGTCCCCCAACTCGGCGCCTCGCACGAGAACTTGACAAGGTGTTTGGGTGGGACCGCGTGTTCGCCCGCAAGGCTCTCGATCTCAAGACCTCGGCGCTCCTCGAAGGGTTTCCGCAGTACGTAGCTCGGGAGTCGAAGGCCGTGGAGCTGAGGTTGTTCACTCTCGGGATCGTGCCGGGTCTGCTCCAAACCACGGACTACGCAGCAGCCATCGCAGCGGGAGCGGTTCGCCGAGGCGGCATCACACAGAATCAGGCTGATGAACGGGTGGCTTACCTCGCGCGCCGACAGGCCACCATGCGTCGGGAGCCCTCGCCGTTGATCCACGTCGTCCTGGATGAGAGCTGCATCCGTCGGCCGGTCGGCGGACCTGCGGTCATGGCAGCTCAGCTGGATCAGCTTGTTGAGTTCGCCGGGATGCCCAACACGATGCTCCAGGTGGCTCCGTATGCCATAGGCGAAGAGCGGTCGTTCGACCTCCCGGTGAACATCCTCACTCTTCCCGATCGGTCCTTGATCTCCTACGCGGAATCGGCACAGCAGGGGCACCTGGAGCGGGATAGCGGCGCAGTGCTGCCGGTACTCACGGCCTACTATCAGCTACAGGCTCTCGTGCTCTCACAAGCTGAGTCCGTGGCCCTGATCAGCCGGCTGAGGGAGGACTACCGTGACCGCGAATGAACCCATGTGGTTCAAATCTTCGTACAGCAGCAACGGTGGCGACTGTGTGGAGGTAGCGGGGAACTTGGTCGCCTCCGACGCCGTTCCCGTCCGTGACTCGAAGGACCCCGAGGGCCCCTCCCTGGTCTTCCCAGCCGACGCCTGGTCGGCCTTCGTCTCCGCCGTGCGATGCGGGGAGTTCGGCGCAGTCTGACTGAGCGGATGAACCGCCCCGGCCACGTCGGCCGGGGCGGTTTGTTCCGAGGTTCGAGTGAGCGCAACGGGCTAACCTCGGGGCGATGCCGAGTTGGAGGATCAGGACGTGGTCTTTCCCGAGGACGAATCGCTCGCGGAGTGGTACGCCGCCCGGGCCGGTCGGGACCGGCCGCAGGGGACGCGGGACGTGCTGGTGCTCGCGCCCGAGGATCGGCTGGGGCGGCATCCGTTCGAGGACGTTCCCCGGCTGGTGGTCGAGTGGGACGGGCGTGCCTGGCGGCCGGTTGCGGTAGCCGCGGACTTCTCGGAGGCGTATCCGCTGATCATGCGGCGCGACGGGGCGCTGATCGAGCCGCAGGACGATACACCGGTGCCCTTGCTGCGAAGGGGGACCGGGCGGCACCGCAGGCCTCTTCCGCCGTCTGGCTGACAGGGGTGGGCCGGAGGGCGTTTCAGCGCGGGGGAGTCCCGGGTGCTGCGGCACTGTCGGGGGGATTTCCCCGAGGCGAGAGGCGGCTGCGCCATGGCCCATCCCGACACCACGTCATCGCCCCCCACGGGGCAGACCGGGCTCAAGCGCGAGGTCGGCCTCGTCGGACTGCTCTGGGCCTCGGTCGGGGCGATCATCGGCTCCGGCTGGCTGTTCGGGGCGCAGAAGGCGGCGGTGGCGGCCGGGCCGGCGGCGTTGTTGTCCTGGGGCATCGGCGCGGTGGCGATCATCATGCTGGCGATGATCCACGCCGAGCTGGGTGGGCTGTTCCCGGTGGCGGGCGGTACGGCGCGGTATCCGCACTACGCCTTCGGCGGGTTCGCGGGGATGTCGTTCGGGTGGTTCACCTGGCTGCAGGCCGCGACCATCGCGCCGATCGAGGTGCAGGCGATGATCAACTACGCCCGGCACTGGACGTGGGCGGGCGGCCTCCTGAACGAGGACCTGACGCTGACCGTGGCGGGTTTCGTGGTCGCGGCCGTGCTGCTCGGGGTGTTCGTCGCGATCAACTTCCTGGGGGTGAGGCTCCTCGCCCACACCAACAGCGTGGCCACCGTATGGAAGGTCGCCGTCCCGGTCCTGACCATCTTCGCGCTCGGGTTCACCGAGTTCCACGTTTCCAACTTCACCGTCCACGGCTTCGCGTCGCACAAGGCCAAGGGAGTGCTGGCGGCCATCAGCACCAGCGGGGTGATCTTCGCGCTGCTGGGCTTCGAGCAGGCCATCCAGTGGGCGGGTGAGAGCCGCAACCCCCGCCGGGACATCCCCCGGGCCGTCCTCGGGTCGGTGGTGATCGGCACGATCGTCTACGTGATGCTCCAGGTGGTGTTCATCGGCGCCCTGCCGCCGTCGACCTTCGCGGGCGGCTGGGACAAGCTCGACTACCCCGGCATCAGCGGCCCGTTCGCGGGCCTCGCGACCCTGATCGGCCTCGGCTGGCTGGCGACGGTCCTCTTCATCGACGCGGTGATCTCGCCGGCCGGCACCGGGCTGGTCTACATCACCTCCAGCTCCCGGGTCACCTACGGCCTGAGCCGCAACGGCTACGCGCCGCCCGCCCTGCAGTCCACTGACCGCAACTCGGTGCCCTGGCTCGGCCTGGTCATCGCCTGGGTAGCCGGCGTGCTCTGCTTCCTGCCCTTCCCGAGCTGGCAGCGGCTGGTCGGCTTCATCACCTCGGCCGTCGTGCTGATGTACGCGGGCGCGCCGCTGGCCTTCGGGGTGCTGCGCAAGCGGCTGCCGGGGATGGAGCGTTCGTACCGCCTGCCCGGCGGCACGGTCATCTCCCCGCTGACCTTCGCGGTGTCGAGCCTGATCATCTACTGGTCCGGCTGGAACACCCTGTGGCGGCTGGGGCTGGCGATCATCATCGGGTACGTGCTGCTCGGCGGGTACTCCGCGTACGCCGCGTCGAAGGGGGCGCCGAACACGCCGCGGATGGACTTCAAGGCGGGGCAGTGGCTGCCGGTCTACCTGGTCGGGATGGGGATCACCTCCTGGCAGGGAACCTTCGGCGAGGGCTCGCAGGGGAACCTGCCGCTGTGGTGGGACATCCTGGTCGTGGTGCTGTTCTCGCTGGTCGTCTACTACTGGGCGCTGTCCGTCTCGCTGCCGGCGGAGGACATCGAGCGGAACATCCGCGGCGTCGAGGTGGTGGACGCGGGCGGGCACTGAGCGCCCGTACGGAAGCGGCCCCGGAAACGTGACCGGGGCCGCTTCCGCGTGCTCAGGCCTGGACGGTCGCGTTCCAGGCGGCCTCGGCGGCCAGCAGAGCGGGCCCGGCCTCGGCCTTGGTGGCCGTCGCGAGGGCGGTCAGGCAGGCGCCGACGGTTTCCAGCGAGGCCGCCGGGCCGTAGTGGTTGACCCGCAGCATCTCCGCTGCCAGCGCTCCGCCGCCCGGCTGGACCGGCAGGGCCGGGTCGAGGGCGGCGGCGAGCTCGGCGGCGTGCAGGCCGGCCGGGGTGCGCAGGGTGGTGGCGACCGGGGCCGCGTGGGCGTCCTCGTGGACGTACGGGGTGAGGGCACCGAGTGCGCGGACGCCGGCCCGGGTGGCGGCGGAGGCGGCGCGGTGGCGGGCGATCACGGCGGGCAGGCCGTCGGCGGCGATCCGGTCCAGGCAGGCGCCGAGCGCCAGCATCTCCAACTGGGCCGGGGCGTGCGGGAGTACGGTGCGACCGGCGTCGGTCCAGCGCTCCTTCCAGTCCAGGAGGGAGAGGTAGGAGCGGCGCGGGGCGGCCGGGTTGGCGGCGATCCGCGCCCAGGCGCGCTCGGAGACGGAGACGGCGGAGACCCCGGCCGGGCCGCCCATCGCCTTCTGGCCGCCGATCACGCACAGGTCGACGCCCCACTCGTCGGTGAGCAGCGGCTCGGCGGCGACCGAGGCGACCGCGTCGAGCATCAGCAGCGCGCCGTGCTCGCGGACCACGGCGGCGATCTCGGCGACCGGGTTGGTGTTGCCGGTCGCGGCTTCGGCGTGCACCAGGGAGACGAAGTCGACGGCCGGGTTGGCGGCCAGGGCCTCGGCCACCTGCGCGGCGTTCACCGCGCTGTCGAAGGGCACGGCGAGGTCGACGACCTCGGCCCCGCAGGAGCGCAGCCAGTTGCCGAAGGTCTGCCCGTACGGGCCGGTGACGATGTTCAGCGCGGTGGAGCCCGGGTGCGCGGCGCCGCGGATCGCGGCCTCCAGCGGGAGGAGCGCCTCACCCTGGGTCACGATCACGTCGGCCTCGGTGTGCAGCAGTGCGGCCACCTGGTCCTCGATCGCCGCGAACCCGGCGGCGCTGAGCGGGGGGAGGTCGAGGAACGGACTCACGGTTCTGAAGCCTTTCGCGCGCGGGGTGGTGGGTGCGGAAACGAGTCTGCCGCATTCTCGCTGCTTACACGGAACGTTCCCGTCGGTAGAGTGCGGCCATGAGTGAAGGCGCGGTGCTGCACGTCCGGGGTCGGGTGCTGGTCGGTCCGGAGGAGGTCCGGGACGAACTCTGGGTGGTGGACGGCCGGGTGACCTTCACCCGCCCGCCGACCGCCGGGGACGTCCGGACGGTGACCGGCTTCGCGCTGCCCGGCCTGGTGGACGCCCACTGCCACGTCGGACTGGACGCGCACGGCGCTGTGGACGCCGAGACCAGCGAGAAGCAGGCGCTCACCGACCGTGACGCCGGCACCCTGTTGATCCGCGACGCCGGCTCGGCCGCCGACACCCGCTGGATCGACGAGCGCGAGGACCTGCCCCGGATCATCCGCGCCGGTCGGCACATCGCCCGGACCCGCCGCTACATCCGCAACTACGCGCACGAGATCGAGCCCGGCGACCTCGCCGCCTACGTCCGGGCCGAGGCCCGGCGCGGGGACGGCTGGGTGAAGCTGGTCGGCGACTGGATCGACCGCGATCGCGGCGACCTCGCCGCCTGCTGGCCCGGCGACGCGCTGGTCGAGGCGATCGCGGCGGCGCACGAGGAGGGCGCGCGGGTCACCGCGCACTGCTTCGCGGCCGAGTCGCTGCCGGACCTGCTGGCGGCCGGGATCGACTGCGTCGAGCACGCCACCGGACTGACCGAGGAGCTGATCCCGGCCTTCGCCGAGCGCGGGGTGGCGATCGTCCCGACGCTGGTCAACATCGCCACCTTCCCGGAGCTGGCGGTCGGCGGCGAGAAGAAGTTCCCGGCCTGGTCGGCGCACATGCGGCGGCTGCACGGGCGCCGGTACGACACCGTGGGCGCCGCGCACGACGCCGGCATCCCGATCTTCGTCGGTACGGATGCGGGCGGCTCGCTCGCGCACGGGCTGGTCGCGGACGAGGTGGCCGAGCTGGTGAAGGCGGGGCTGAGCCCGGCCGAGGCGCTGTCGGCGGCGAGTTGGGGCGCGCGGGAGTGGCTGGGGCGGCCGGGGCTGGCGGAGGGCGCCCCGGCGGACTTCGTGGTGTACGGGGAGGACCCGCGGGCGGACGTCCGGGTGCTCGCGGACCCGGACTTGGTGGTGCTGCGGGGGCGGCCGGTGGGGTGATCCGGCGGTCCGCACGGGGCCCTCGTCCGGCTTCTCGTTCACATGATCATCCGCTGAACGTGCTGTCGGTGTAGGCCGATAGGGTGGTCACCATGGCACCGCGTCCACTGAACGAGATCGTCGAGCCCGGTTGGGCCACCGCCCTGGAGCCGGTCGCCGGGCGGGTCGCCGCCATGGGCGACTTCCTGCGCGCCGAACTGGCCGCCGGCCGTACCTACCTGCCGTCCGGGCCGAACGTGCTGCGGGCCTTCCAGCAGCCCTTCGCCGACGTGCGGGTGCTGATCGTCGGGCAGGACCCGTACCCGACCCCCGGCCACGCCGTCGGACTCAGCTTCTCGGTGGGGCCGGAGGTGCGGCCGATCCCGGCGAGTCTGATCAACATCTTCCAGGAGTACGGCAACGACCTCGGCCTGCCGCAGCCGTCCAACGGGGACCTCACCCCGTGGACCGACCAGGGCGTGCTGCTGCTCAACCGGGCGCTGACCACCGCGCCGCGCAAGCCGGCCGCGCACCGGGGCAAGGGCTGGGAGGAGGTCACCGAGCAGGCGATCCGGGCGCTGACGGCGCGCGGTGGCCCGCTGGTGGCGATCCTGTGGGGGCGCGACGCCCGTAACCTGCGGCCGCTGCTGGGGGAGATCCCGGCGATCGAGTCGGCGCACCCGAGCCCGTACTCGGCGAACGGCGGCTTCTTCGGCTCCCGGCCGTTCAGCCGGGCGAACGAGCTGCTGGTGCGGCAGGGGGCGCAGCCGGTGGACTGGCGGCTGCCGTAGGGGAGTTGCCGCCTTAGCAGACCGTGGTCGGCGCGGAACGTCAATCTCACTCCAACGGGTGAAATGACGTTCCGTGTTACTCATGTGACGGATAGTTCGAGAAGACTGGCGGCTCATCGTTTCATCTGTGTAGGGGTACCGCCATGTCTTCTCGCCGAGTCGTTTCCGCATCCGCTGCCGTGGTGGTGAGCACACTGCTCACCGCCGGGCCCGTCCAGGCCGCTCCGACCCCGGCCGCCACGCCCTCCCCCGGGAAGGCACGCGCCGTTACCGCCGAACTCGACCTGGACGTCAGCCTGTTGAACAAGGCGGTGGACGTACCCGTGAACATCGCGCTCAACAAGGTGGAGACGCCGGAGCAGAGGGACGGATCGGTGCTCACCGCCAAGGTGGACGGGGTCGACCAGACCGGCCCGGTCGAGCTGGTCAAGGCCGACATCGGCAAGTCCGTCACCCGCGCCGACGCCAAGGGCACCGCCGCCTCCGTCAAGCTGGTCAACGCCGACGTGCACGCCCCCGGTCTGCCCGCCACCGCGCTGCTCGGCCTGGAGGCGATGAGCGCCGAGGCGACCTGTCCGGTCGACGGGCAGCCGACCGCGAACGTGATCGCGCCCACCAAGCTGAGCGTGCTGGGCAAGCCCGTCACCGTCGGGCTGTACGGCCCGACCAAGGTCGACGTGCCGATGGTCGGCAGCGTGTCGGTGGAGTTCTCCAAGAAGACCACCACCACGACCACCGCCGCCGCCTCGGCACTGGAGGTGCAGGTGGAGGTGAACCCGTTGAACCTGAACGTCGCCAAGGTCACCGGAAAGATCACCGTCGCCTCGGTGAGCTGCGAGAAGCCCACCGCACCCCCGGCCACCCCCTCCGCCACGGACACCCCGAGCGCCGCCCCCACCAGCGCGCCCGCCGCCCAGCCGGTGGCCGACACCACCACCTCGCGGGCCGCCGTGCCGCAGGCGGCGGTGGAGAAGCCGCAGAAGCTCGCCGCCACCGGCAGCAGCGCCACCGGCCCGCTGGCCGCCGGAGCCGCCGCCCTGGTCGCGGGCGGGGCGGCCGCGCTCTGGGCAACCCGGCGCCGCCGGGCCGTGCACACCCGTAGGCACTGAGGCCGGCGCCGGCGGCCAGCGGGCCGGTGGGCACTGAGGCCGGCACCGGGCCCGCAGGCACCCTTGAGGGCGGGAGTGCCGCACCCGGCACTCCCGCACCGTGACCGTGCCAACGCGGACGGTTGGTTCACATGCGCGTTACATGAGAGGAACAACCGGGAAACGGCGGCTTGCGACGCTACGCGGGCACCCACCACCCAGCATTGCGAGGGACACGCCGTGGCTATCAAGGCCGAGTACATCTGGATCGACGGCACCAAGCCGACCGCGAAGCTCCGTTCCAAGACTCGCGTCCTGCCCAACGCCGACAAGATCCCGACCTGGGGCTTCGACGGTTCCTCGACCAACCAGGCCGAGGGCCACGCCTCGGACCGCGTGCTGGAGCCCGTGAAGGTCGTCAAGGACCCGATCCGCGGCGGTGACAACATCCTGGTGCTGTGCGAGGTCCTGGAGACGGACGGCACCCCGCACGAGTCCAACACCCGCGCCCTGCTGCGCGAGGTCGAGGAGAAGTACACGGCGCAGGAGTCGATCTTCGGCATCGAGCAGGAGTACACCTTCTTCAAGGGCTCCCGCCCGCTCGGCTTCCCGGAGGGTGGCTTCCCGGCCCCGCAGGGCGGCTACTACTGCGGCGTCGGCGCCGAGGAGGTCTTCGGCCGCGAGATCGTCGAGCTGCACCTCGACCGCTGCATCGACGCCGGCCTGGCCATCTGCGGCATCAACGCCGAGGTCATGCCCGGCCAGTGGGAGTTCCAGATCGGCCCGGTCGACGCGCTGACCGTCTCGGACGACCTGTGGATCGCCCGCTACCTGCTGTACCGCACCGCCGAGGAGTTCGGCATCGACGCCACGCTGGACGCCAAGCCGGCCCGTGGCGACTGGAACGGCGCGGGTGCGCACACCAACTTCTCCACCAAGGCGATGCGCGAGGGCTACGACGCCATCATCACCGCCTGCGAGTCCCTCGGCGCCTCCCAGGAGAAGGTGCTGGAGCACGTCAACCAGTACGGTGACGACATCCAGTCCCGCCTGACCGGCAAGCACGAGACCGCCCCGTGGAACGTCTACAGCTACGGCGTCTCCGACCGCGGCGCCTCGGTCCGCATCCCGTGGCAGGTCGAGGTGGAGAAGAAGGGCTACATCGAGGACCGTCGCCCGAACGCCAACATCGACCCCTACGTCGTCACCCGCCTCCTGATCAACACCTGCTGCGAGGCTCTGGAGAAGGCCGGCCAGGTCTGATCCGCCCCTGAGGCCCCCACGCCCGTAGGCCCTTCCCCGCCAGGGGGAGGGCCTACGGGTGTTCCGTCAGCCCTCGACCTCGGCCTCGGCGAGGTGGCCGGCGAGTGCCCGCGCGACGTCGGTTCGTCGACACGTGACAGTCCGACCGGCCGCGGCGGCCGTCCGCATAGGCAGGGTGCGTCAGGGCAAATCGCTGGTCAATCAGCGGTCGTCGCCGGACAATTCACGGCATGACCCAGCAGCCCCTGCTCCTGCTCGACGTGGACGGACCACTCAATCCCTATGCCGCGCCGAGGTTTCGGCGGCCGGACGGCTACCGCACCCACGACCTGATGCCGACCTGGTGGGCCGAGCGGCAGACGCGGCGCTCGGACGACGGGGTGAAGCCGCTGCGGGTGTGGCTGAACCCGGCGCACGGGCCGGAGTTGCTGGCGCTGCCCTACGAGCTGGTGTGGGCGACCACTTGGATGGACGAGGCGAACACCCACATCGGGCCGAACCTCGGACTGCCCGAACTGCCCTACATCCGTTGGACGGAGCTGTTCGGCGAGGATCCGGACGGGCTGCACTGGAAGACCAGGGACGTGGTCGCCTGGGCGGCCGGGCGGCCGTTCGCGTGGGTGGACGACGAGCTCGGCCCGCAGGACGCCGACTGGATCGAGGCGAACCACCCGGGCCAGGCGCTCGTCCTGCACGTCAACCCCCGGATCGGCCTGCTGGCCGAGGACTTCGCGACCCTGCGGGAATGGGCGGCCGCCGCATGACCGGACGGCCGTTGCTCCTGCTCGACGTGGACGGGCCGCTCAACCCCTACGCCGCGCCGAACACCCGCCGCCCCGAGGGCTACGGCACCCATCGGCTGCTGCCCGAGTCCTGGGTGGCGCGCCACGCGCCGCAGCCCCGGGAGCGGGTGAAGCCGCTGCGGGTGTGGCTGAACCCGGCGCACGGGCCGGAGTTGCTGGCGTTGCCGTACGAGCTGGTGTGGGCGACCACCTGGATGGACGAGGCGAACACCCACATCGGGCCGCGCATCGGGCTGCCCGAACTCCCGTACATACCCTGGACGGAGGTGTTCCGGGAGGATCCGGACGGGCTGCACTGGAAGACCAGGGAGCTGGTGGCCTGGGCGGCCGGGCGGCCGTTCGTCTGGCTGGACGACGAGCTCGGCCCGCAGGACATCGAGTGGATCGAGGCGAACCACCCGGCCCCGGCGCTGCCGCTGTGGGTCGACCCCCGGGCTGGCCTGCGGGAGCTGCACTTCGCGGCGCTGCGGGAGTGGGCGGAGGACGCGTGCTGATCGGCAGCGTCGAGCGGCTGCGCCGCTACCCGGTGAAGTCGCTGCTGGGGGAGGAGCTTTCGGCGGTCGAGGTGGACCGGCGGGGCCTGGCCGGGGACCGGGAGCGGGCGCTGCTCGACCTGGCGGCCGGGCGGGTGGCGAGCGCCAAGCACCCGCGGCTGTGGGCGGGCCTGCTCCGGTACTCGGCGGCGGCCACGGCGGACGGCGGGGTGGCGATCACCGGCCCGGACGGGCGTGGCACCGACGAGACGGAGCTGTCCGAGGCGTTCGGCCGCAAGCTCGCCCTGATCACCGAGCGCCCGCCCGGCGCGACGGTCGAGCGGGCCGTGCCGGAGGAGGTGCTCGCGCGCGGCATCGAGGCGGAAGTGTCGTTCACCGTCAGTGAGTTGGGGCGGGCCGCGCCGGAGGGCGGATTCTTCGACTTCGCTCCGCTGCACCTGGTCGCCAGTTCGACGCTGGCGGCCGTCGACGCCGAGGCCGAGCGCTACCGGCCTAACCTGGTGATCCGCACCGAGGGCGAAGGCTTCGTCGAGAACGCCTGGGTGGGGCGGGAGTTGGCGATCGGCCGGACGCTGCGGCTGCGGGTCGTGGTGCCCACCCCGCGCTGCGCCGTCCCGACCCTGCGGCACGGCCCGCTGCCCCGCCGCACCGGGGCGCTGCGGATTCCGGCCGAGCGGAACCGGCTGGTCCCGCTGGAGGGCATGGCGGAGCTGCCCTGCGCCGGGGTGTACGCGCAGGTGCTGGTGCCCGGCCGGATCGAGCCCGGCGACGGGGTCAGGCTGAACGGTGTCAGGTTGAACTGAGCACCGTCTCCAGGGCGTTGAGGAAGCGGTCGGTGGTCTCCTCGTCCCGGACGGCGATCCGCAGCCAGTCCTCGCCGAGCCCGGGGAAGGTGTCCCCGCGCCGGACCGCGAAGCCGTGCTCGCGCAGCCGCTCGCGCACGGCCGCCGCGCCCGGCAGCCGGACCAGGACGAAGGAGGCGGCCGCTTCGCCGTACGTCCGCAGGCCCGGGACGGCGGCCAGGCCCTTCAGCAGGTACGCGCGCCAGAGGGCCAGTTCGGCGGCAGCCTGCTCCGCCTCGGCCAGCGCGGCCGGGCCGCTGCAGATCTCGGCGGCGGCCAGTGCGGGGGTGGAGACCGGCCAGAGCGGCTGGGCGGCGCCGAGGGCGGCGATCAGCGGTGCCGGTCCGAGGGCGTAGCCGATCCGCAGCCCGGCCAGGCCCCAGGTCTTGGTGAGGCTGCGCAGGACGACGACCTGGCCGGGCAGGTCCCGGGTCGAGGCCAGGGACTCCCGCTCGCCCGGGACGGTGTCCATGAATGCCTCGTCCACCACCAGGGTGCGCCCGGGGCGGGCGAGCGCGGCGACGGCCTCGGCGGGGTGCAACACGGAGGTCGGGTTGGTGGGGTTGCCGAGGACGACCAGGTCCGCCTCCTCGGGGACGGTGCCGAGCCGGAACCCGTCCTCGGCGGCGAGCAGCACCCGGTGCACCCGGTGCCCGGCGTCCCGCAGCGCGGCCTCCGGCTCGGTGAACTGCGGGTGCACCACGGTGATGTGACGCGCCGCCGCCACCCTGGCGAGCAGCACGAAGGCCTCCGCCGCCCCAGAGGTGAGCAGCACCTCCTCGACCGGGCGCCCGTGCCGGGCGGCCACCGCGGCGCGGGCGGTGCCCTGGTCGGGGTAGGCGGCGAGGTCGCCGAGGGTCGTGGTCAGGTGCTCGCGCAGCCAGGCCGGGGGAGTGCCGGTGCGGACGTTGACCGCGAGGTCGACCAGTCCGCGGCCGTCGGCGCGCACCTCGGCGTCGCCGTGGTGGCGCAGGTCGGGTTCGGGGGCGGTCACGTGGAGGCTCCTTGCTGGTCAACGGGAAGGCCGGGCACCCGGAGGACGTCGTACGGGCCCGGCGGAACGGCGAGCCCGGCGCCGTCGCCGAGCGCGACCAGCGCGACGGCGTGCCCGTGGGAGGCCAGCGCGACGGCCGCTCCGGTGTGGTCGACCACCTGCCCGGTGCCGTCCGTCGCGACTCCGGCCCAGTCCAGGACCACTCCGCGGGCGTTCCGTACCGACCCGGGCTCCGGCACCGCGACCTGCCGCGTCCCCGGCCGGAGCAGCCCGGCCACCGCCTCGACCGCCTCCGGCCTGCCCACCACCGCCGAGGCACGCCGCAGCTCCGTCAGGGCGCGCGGCACCAGCAGGTCGTGCGCCCCCGGCCCGAGGCCGACCACCGCCAGCCGTCCGCGCACCGCGGCCCGGGCGATCGCGACCGTCGCCGTCGCCGACTTCCGCTTGGCGACCACGAGTTGACCACCGTTCGAGCTCGCCAGCGCCGCGGCCTCGGCCACGCTCGCCGTGCCGACCGCCGTACCGACGACCTCGGAGGGGTTCGGCACCGTGAGCCGGGCCAACTCATCGGCCGGGTGCTCGTCCACCGGTACGTTCAGGCAGCGCGCGGCCCAGCGCACCGCCGGGTGGTCCGTCTTGCCGGCCACGGTGGCCAACCGGGCGATTGCCGAGCGGAGGTGGCCGGTCTCCGCCAGTACGTCCGTCAGCAGCCGCATCGCCTCGACCGGTTCGGTGCCGCTGCCCGCGCCGATGCCGACGACCAGGGTGCGCGGGACCACCAGGAGGTCACTGTCGCCCGGGTCCGCCTGGTCGGTGATCCGCAACACCGGGGCGTCCTCGGGGGCCTCCGGCCGGATGTTCGGGGGCAGCGCGGGCAGCGGGTACGGCACGTCGGTGACCAGCCGCACCGGGCGGCCTTCCGTCGCCGCCCGCTCGGTGGCGGCGGAGCCGGGCCGGTAGTACCGCACGGCGTGCGATGTCAGGACGTCGAGCGGGCCCTCGGGGCGCGGCGGGTAGCGGGTGAGCACGGGCTCGACACCGAGTACCGCCTGCACTTCCCGGGCCAGCTCCTCTCCCCGCTCCCCGCCGGCCAGCGGGACCACCCAGCGCCGCTGCGAGTCCACGCAGAGCAGGTCCACCTCGCGGGGAAGCTTGACGAAGCCGCTGTTCAGCAGCGAGACGACATAGGGGACCGGCCCGAACACGACCACCTGCGGGTACCGGCCCACGGCGAATGCCAGCGCGTCCGGCGGCTGGAAGCAGTTGCCGCGTGAGGCGTGGCGGAGCTCGCTGCTCTCCGGCCAGGCGGCGTGCAGTTCCTCGGCGAGCGGGCGGACCGGCCCGTCGAGGGAGATCAGTCCGATCATCTGCCGTGCCCCTTCGTTCCGACCCCGTGGTCCCGGGCCCCCGTGATCCCACCACGTGCGGCCGAAACGGGTCAATCGCGGCGCGTGTGAGATCCGACGCGGACTCCGTTGCTTCGTACGGGGACCGCGTCGCAGCTGTTCGTCTGTTCTTCACTTCCCTTGTGCGGTACACGACATGCCGCGATCCTACTGTTCTCGGCGCTCCCGCCCCGGAAGCCCCGACACACGGAGGACCCCATGGCCTTCGCACGACTCCGCACCCCCGGCACCCCCACCGCCGGCCCGCGCCCCGCCCGTCGTCGCAAGCTCCGTCCGTTCACCGCCCTCGCCACCGGCCTCGGCCTGGTCGCCGGCTCGCTCGGCCTGTGGGCCGCGGGCGGCAGCGCGGCCGCCGACACCGCCGCCGGCCTGCCCTCGCCCGACCACGTGATCGTCGTCATGCTGGAGAACCACGCGTACTCGCAGGTCATCGGCAGCTCGAACGCGCCGTACATCAACGGCACCCTGGCGGCCGGTGGCGCGACGCTGACCCAGTCGTACGCGCTCACCCACCCCAGCCAGCCCAACTACTACATGCTGTTCTCCGGCAGCTCGCAGGGCATCGTCGACGACAGCTGCGTGGACGTCGGTGCGCTGCAGCAGCCGAACCTGGCCTCCGAGCTGCTCGCCGCCAACCAGACCTGGGCCAGCTACAACGAGGGCCTGCCGGCCCCCGGCGCCACCGACTGCCGCGTCGACAACTACGCCCAGAAGCACAACCCGTGGTTCGGCTTCGGCAACGTGCCCACCTCCACCGCCTACGGCATGGACGCGTTCCCGACCGACTTCACCACCCTGCCCAAGGTCTCCTTCGTCATCCCGGACCTGTGCGACGACATGCACGACTGTTCGGTGGGCACCGGCGACTCCTGGCTGCAGACCAACCTCGACGCGTACGCCCAGTGGGCCAAGAACAACAACAGCCTGCTGGTGGTGACCTTCGACGAGGACAACCGCCTGGCCGGCAACCGCATCCCGACCCTGGTCTACGGCGCCCACGTCGCCCCGGGCAGCTCCACCGCCACCAACTACAACCACTACGACGTGCTGCACACCCTGGAGGACCTGGCCGGCGTCAACGCCCACGCCGGCAACTCCGCCGGGGCCTCCGACATCACCGGCATCTGGAACTGACGCCCGTGTACGTCGCGGACTCCCGCAGCTCCAAGGCCCCCGCCGCACCGGCCACCGGCCCGGTGCGGCGGGGCGCCGCCCTGCGCGCCGTGCCGGGGGCGGTCCTCGCCCTCGGCGCCGTCAGCATGGTCACCGACATCTCCTCCGAGATGGTCAGTGCCGTCCTGCCGCTCTACCTGCTCACCGGACTCGGCCTGTCCCCGCTCGGCTTCGGGCTGCTCGACGGCATCCAGAACGGCTTCAGCGCCCTGGTTCGGCTCGTCGGCGGCCACCTCGCCGACCGCCGCGGCCGCGACGGGGCCGCCCGCCACAAGGCCGTCGCGGCCGTCGGGTACGGACTGTCCGCGCTGTGCCGCCCGCTGCTGCTGTTCGTCCACACCGTGCCGCTGATCGGCGCCGTCATCGCCGTCGACCGCACCGGCAAGGGCCTGCGCACCGCGCCCAGGGACGCGATGATCTCGCTCGCCACCGAACCCGCCCACCGCGGCCGGGCGTTCGGCGTGCACCGGGCGATGGACACGGCCGGCGCCCTGCTCGGCCCGCTCACCGCCTTCCTGGTGCTGCGCCTCGCGGGCGGCCCACTGCTCGCCGACGGCGGTGAACGGCACGGCTACGACGCCGTGTTCACGGTCAGCGCCTGCGTCGCCGCGCTGGGCGTGCTGATCCTGCTGCTGTTCGTGCCGAACCGGCAACGCGGTGACGACCCGTCGACCGCCGGCCCCTCGCTGCGGGACAGCCTCACCCTGCTGCGCCTGCCCGGGCTGCGCCGGCTCACCCTGTGCGCCGTGCTGCTCGGGCTCACCACCGTCAGCGACTCCTTCCTCTACCTGCTGATCCAGCGCCGACTCGGCCTGTCCGTCAACCTGTTCCCGCTGCTGCCGCTCGGCACCGCGGCCGCCTTCCTGCTGCTGGCCGTCCCGTTCGGCTCGCTCGCCGACCGGATCGGCCGCCGCCGGCTCTTCCTGCTCGGGCACGGGGTGCTGCTGCTCGCGTACGGGTTGCTGCTGTCGCCGCTGCACGGGCTGCCCGCGGTGATCGGCGTGCTGGTGCTGCACGGCTCCTTCTACGCCGCCACCGACGGGGTGCTCGCCGCCGCCGCGGCCGACACGGTGCCCGCCGAACAGCGCGGCGCCGGGCTGGCCCTGGTCGGCACCGGGCAGGCGCTGGCCCGGTTCGCCTGCTCGCTGCTGTTCGGCGCGCTGTGGAGCGCGGTGGGCGGCGCGACCGCCCTGGCCTGGTCGGCCGGGGCGCTGGCGCTGTGCGTGGGCGGCGCCGCGGTGGTGCTGCGCCGGTCGGAACCCGTTGCCGCCGAGGAGAGTTCGTGAACCTGCAGAACCTGCAGAACCTGCAGAACCGCACCAGAGTGATCGTGCTGCTGGTCACCGTCCTGGTGCTCGGCGCGGTCGGCACCGGAGCCGTCCTCTACGCGGCCGACCGCACCGCCGAGCGCGACCGCACCCAGGCCGGCGGGCCGGTCGTCAATCCGGGGGAGGTGTCCCTGCAAGTGCCCGGCAGTGGCCGGCAGTTGCTGTTCCGCAGCATGGCCTGGGGGCCGCACCGGGACGAGATCACCACCGTCCCCGCCGACCGGCCGGACGGCCCGCGCACCGCCTCCGGCGTCCAGTGCCTGCGCTTCCACGCCGCCGCCGGCACCGGCATCTGCCTGCAGGCCCAGCACGGCGCGCTGGAGGACACCTACCGGGCCGTCGTCCTGGACGACCACCTGCACGAGCTGCGCTCCTTCCCCGCCGCCGGGATTCCCACCCGCTCCCGGGTCTCGCCGTCCGGGCACCTCGCCGCCTGGACGGTCTTCGTCAGCGGCGACTCCTACGCGGGCACCAACTTCTCCACCCGCAGCTCGATCGTGGACGTGCGGGACTGGAACCTGCGGGAGAACCTGGAGGACTTCACCGTCATCAAGGACGGCCACCCGTACCAGGCGCACGACATCAACATCTGGGGCGTCACGTTCGCCGACGACAACACCTTCTACGCCACCGTGGCCACCGGCGGGCAGACCCACCTCGCCCGCGGTGACCTCGCCGCCCGCACCCTCACCACCCTGCACGACAACGTCGAGTGCCCCTCGCTCTCCCCGGACGGCACCCGCATCGCGTACAAGAAGCGAGTCCCCGGCCTGCCCGCCGACTCCCCGTGGCGGCTCTACGTCCTCGACCTGGGCACGATGACCGAGACCGCCACCGCCGAGCAGCGCAACATCGACGACCAGGCGCTCTGGTCCGACAACGGCACCCTGCTCTACGCCCTGCCCGGGGACTACGGCGCCGACCTGTGGACCGTCCCGGCGGACGGCTCCGGCAGCGCCCGGCTGGTCACGAAGGCCGCGGTCGCCCCCGCCTACCTGGGCTGAGGAACTCTGGGCTACGGTCCCACGTCGAGCAGAGAATGACGTCCTGATCGAATGTTCCGATCGGACGTCCTGATCGAGGGGGAGCGAGAAACCGTGGACGGCATCCCACCCGAGCGGATGGTGACCGACTCCTGGCCCGCCCTGCACGGCCGCCCGGTCCTGCGGCGCACCGTCGCCGTCGGACTGGTGCTCGGCGTGTCCGTCGCCGCCGCCCTGGTGGTGCGCGGCGTCAACACGCTCACCGCCGGGCAGGTCGGCCGGGAGACCGACCGCGACCGCGCCGAGCGGCTGGCCGGCCTCCACCCCTCCCAGCACCCGGGCGCGGGGCGGTACTACGTACCGGTCAGCACGGTCTACACCCGGACGTCGGACGGCGCGCCGGTCGCGTACCTGCACTACCGGCTCGGGGGCGGCAAGGACCCGGGGCTGGGCGACTTCCTGCGGGCGTACGACCTCCCGGCGCCCGGGCCGGCCGCTCCGCTGCCGCCGGACCTGGCGGCGGCGCTGGGCGGGGACGAGCCGGCGGAGGCGCCGGAGCTGCCGGAGGAGGAGCCTTCGGCGTCCCCTTCCGCGACTCCGTCGGCGGTCGCGTCCCCGTCGGCGGTCGCGTCCCCGTCCGGGACCACCTCCGCCCCGGTCGCCATCGCGGCGCAGCCGTCGGACGGCGGCTCCGCCGACGCGAGCGCTGACGCCGACGCGAGTACCGACGCCGACGCCGACGCCGACGACGCGTCCGATGAACCCTCTGCACCACCTGAGCCCTCGGCCGAGTCGGACGCCAAGGCCGGGGTCGGGGAGGGCAGCCCCTCCCCGACCCCGGCCCCGCCGTCCACGCCCACCTGGACGGCTACCCCGACCCCCGGCTGGACCCCGTCCGCCGTCCCCACCCACCCGGTCGGCGCCCGCCGGATCTACGTCGCCACCATCCCCGGCGGCCTGCCCGGCTCCGCCGACATCTACATCCGCGCCACCGGCTGAGCCGCTCCGCTCCCCATGCCTCAGCCCCGCCGGTCGCGTGGCCGGCGGGGCTGAGGGGGCGGGGGAGCGAGGGGTCGTCAGCGCGCGGCTGCCGCCCGGGGCGTTGCCGCCCGGGTCGCGGGCACCGAGCCGGGCACCGAGTCGGGCGCCGGACCCGCCGTGGCGGCCCGGCGGGCCGGGGACTGGCCGGCGAGCATGGCGCCGAGCGCCAGCACCAGGCCCAGGACCTGCCACGGGGTGAGGGTCTGGCCGAGGACGACCAGGCCGCCGACCGTCGCCACCACCGGGTTGATCAGCCCCAGGAAGGAGGCCGGCCCGGCGCCCAGGCGCTCGATGCCGCGGAACCACAGCACGTACCCGAGCGCGGTGCTGAACAGTCCCAGGTAGGCGAAGCCCGCCAGGTTGGAGGCGCTCAGGGCCGGCGGCGCGCCCTCGACCAGCGCCGCGAGCGGGACCAGGAAGACCGATCCGGCGAGGAGCTGCCAGGCGGTGAGGTCGACCATGGTGGCGCCCTCCGGGCGTCCCCAGCGCCGGGTGAGGACGGTGCCCATGGCCATCAGCCCGATCGCGGTGACCATCGCGGCGATTCCGACGCCGTCCAGCGTGGCCCCGCTCTTGAGCACCAGCAGCGCCACCCCGCCGACCCCGGCCAGCCCGGCGAGCAGCGCCCGGCGCCCGGGCCGCACCCGGAGCACGCCGACCGAGAACCCGGCGACCAGCAGCGGCTGGATCGCCCCGATGGTGGCCGCGACGCCGCCGGGCAGGCGGTAGGCGCCGACGAAGGTGAGCGGGAAGAACAGCCCGATGTTGAGCATCCCGAGCACCGCCGCGCGCCCCCACCAGCGCCCCTTGGGCAGTTTGCGGCCGATCAGCAGCAGGAGCAGCCCGGCCGGCAGCGCCCGCAGGGCGGCGAGCAGCAGTGGGCGGCCTTCGGGGAGCAGCTGAGTGGTGACCAAGTAGGTGGTGCCCCAGGCGGCCGGGGCGAGTGCGGCGGTGGCGGCGATCGCGGTGCGCTTGCGGTCCATGGTGTCCCCCTCAACGTTGACTATCTGAACGTTGAGATATTTCTACGCCCCGGGATCGGTGAACGTCAAGTATGTGAATGTTAAGATATCTGCGACGACAGCGACCGGCCGTAGAGAGGCGGACCACCATGCAGCAGCGCGACACCGTCGACGACATCGCCGAGCAGTGGAGGAGGGTCGACCCCGGCCTGGATCTGGAGGCCATGGCCCTGATCGGCCGACTCCGGCGGCTGAACGTCCGGGTCGACAACGCCCTGCGCGAGTACTTCGCCACCTGTGGCCTGGACTCCTCCGAGTTCGACGTCCTGGCCACCCTCCGTCGCTCCGGCGAGCCCTACGAGCTCAACGCCCGCGCCCTGCTCAAGTCGGCGATGGTCACCTCCGGCGCCATCACCAACCGCGTCGACAAGCTATCCGCCAAGGGCCTGGTCGAACGCAACCCCTGCCCGACCGACCGCCGCGCCGTCCTGGTCCGCCTCACAGCGGCCGGCAAGGAACTCATCGACGCCGCCCTGCCCGGCCACCTCCAGAACGAGGAGCGCATTCTCACCGCCCTCGACTCCGACGAGCGCGCCCAGCTCGACACCCTGCTGCGCAAGCTCCTCGTCGCCCACGGCGACACCGAACCCCTCCTCGACTGAGCCGCCGTCGGTGCCCCGTGCCGTCGCGTTCCTCGCCCGGCGGGCGGTGCTCCCCGCCCTGGTGCACGGCGTGCGTCCGTAGCGGTGCGGTAGTTCGCGTGTCCACCACCCGCCCGGCCGCGTTATCCCATCGGGACGCCGTACCGGAGGAGGGCCCCGATGAAGCGCAAGACCCCCAGGGACATCGCCGTCGACGACCAGTTGCGGGCGGCCGGCGCCGAGGGCGCCCAGTGGCTCGCCGCCGCCGGGTGGGGTCCGCCGGTGAAGGTGCCGCTGCAGAACGCGGCCAGGTGGCAGCGGGAGACCCGGGACCGGATGCTGGCGGCGCAGCAGGACGAGTCCTGCACCTGGTGCGACCACCTGTTGCACGGCGGCCCGCAGCCCGTCGTCGTGCACGCCGAGCATCCGACCCACCTGGTCTGCCGCGCCTGCTCCGTGGCCGCCCGCCCCCACCGTCCGTGCCTGGACTGCGGAAAACCGGCGGATTCGAAGTCGCCACTGGACGGCCGCGAGGACGTCTGCATGGGCACGGTGGCGATCTACACCCGCCTCCGCTGCGCCGCCTGCTTCCGCGCCAACCCGCTCGACGGCACTTTCGGCAGCGGCTCGTGACGTCTCGCTAAAGGTGTGCGACCAACGCGTAGCGCTCGTCATTCACGGGGCCACCCCACAGGGCGGCGTCCCCGCTGAGCGGCTCGACGCGCAGCTCCGCCACCAACGGGCTTACCGCCCCCGCGAGTTCCTCCGCCCCGACGCCGCCGCCCCAAGGCAGGTGCTCCGCGCCGGCGACGTACGGCGTCGTCTGCTCGCCGGCCTCGCGCCACCGTCCCTCGACCAGCACCAGCCGTCCGCCGGGCCGGAGCAGCCGCACCCAGGCGCGAAGTGCCCGCTCCGGGTCGGGAAGCGTCCAGATCAGGTGGCGGCAGAGCAGCACGTCGAAGCCGGCCTCCCGTACCGGCGGCGCACCCGCATCGCCGACCAGGAACCGCGCCGCCACCCCGGCCGCCGCGAGCTTCGCCCTGGCCCGGGCCACCATGCGCGGCGCCAGGTCCACCCCGGTCACCCGATGCCCACCCGCCGCGGCCAGCTCCGCCAACGACCCTGTCCCGCACCCCACATCAAGCACATCCGCAGGCCCCGACGGCAACCACCCCCGAACCCGCCGCGCCCACGCCTCCCGCGTCACCGTCTCCCGCAATCCGTGATCCGGCTCGTCATCGAAACCCGACGAAGCCGCGTCCCAGTAGTCGGCGATGGCCCGGCTGGAGTCAGTCATGCCGGCCATCATCGCAACCGGTACTGACATTGATGCTTGGTACTCAGGTTCCGGTGGTCGTGACCCGGGTACTGACTGACGCCCTGCTGGGCTGTCCTCCGGTTGTTCTGTCCGGCCACCGGGACCTGTTCATCCGGCCCGACCAGGCCGGACCGGCCATTCACGCGTGTGCAGCAATCGCGATTGACTTCGGAACGTATTCCGAATTAGCGTCGAATCATGTCGACTCTCACCGTGTCCTTCTCCGACCTGTCGAAGAACTCCAAGCGCGTCGCGGACACCGTGGAGCGCGCCCAGCGCGTGCACGTCACGCGGCGGGACGGTGAGGATCTGTACCTCACCACCGAGCGCCACGACCGCCAGCGCGAGGAGACCGCAGACGTCACCGCTCGCCTGTTCACCGCGCTGATCAGCAGCGACGAGGGTGCGCGGGCTGTCCTGCTGGCTCTTCCCGCCGTCTTTCCCTGGGTCAGGCACCTTTCTGCGGAGGAGGTGCGCGAGTTCGTCGACGACCTCGTCGATGCGACGCGCGATGTCGTGGAACTCGACGTACACGCCAATCTGCACCGCGTGATAGTGGAATGGCGCGCCACCGCCAGAATCCTCGCGGACCCGGAGCTGACGGCGGAGCTCACCGGGCCCCTTCCCGGTGACGATCACGGCGAGGTGGCCGCGCCGTGAGCCCCAAGCGTGGTGATGATGTCGCGCCGCCGCCAGTCGGTGACGAGTGGCGGGTGCGCTTCGGCACGACCGAGGCCGCGAAGGGCTGGGGCGAACTGTGCGCCGAGGCGCCGGGTAACGCCCGCCGCTGCTTCGAGGCATTGAGAGCGAACCCGCTCGCCAGGACGGATCCCGACCGTCAGCATCGGCTCCGGGGCCGCCTGGCGACCCGGATCCTCGGGGGCGTCGAGCTGCCACAGTGGGAGTATGAGGTGACCGCCGGTGGGCGGGTGCGATACGTGGTGGACGGGGCGACCTGCGCCGTGTACGTCGTCTATGCCTCGCCCCGGCACCCGAAGGACACCGACGCGTAGTCCGGGAATCTCATGCCAGGGGCGCCGACCAGCAGCGCGCCCGACCTTTCCGGTACGCCTTGCTGTGGCCGGTCGCTCCGTCACACCTCGCCGCTCAGCGCCGGCGGCTGCCAGTCGTACGTCGCCGTGGAGCGGCTGAGCAGGGCCCGGGTGGGGAGGAGGCCGGCGAGGGTGAGGGCGGTGTCGCGGAGGAGGGTGGCGGCGGGGGTGCGGAGGGCGACCAGGGCGCCGATGCGCCGGGAGGCGGTGACGACGGCGGTGGTGCGGGGGAGGCGGGCGGCGGTGTAGGCGGGCAGGGGTGAGGCGAGGTCGGTCGAAGGGGTGAGCAGGGAGGCGAGGACGAGGGCGTCCTCGATGGCCTGGCACGCGCCCTGGCCCAGGAAGGGGCACATGGCGTGGGCGGCGTCGCCGAGGAGGGCGACCCGGCCGTGGTGGTAGGCGCGCAGGGGGGCGGAGAGTTCCCAGACGTCGTTGCGGAGCACCCGGTCGGGCTCGGCGAGGGCGAACAGCTGGGGGACGGGTGCGCACCAGTCGCCGTACAGCTGCTGGAGTTCGGCGTGTTCGCTGGCCGCCCGGGCGCCGACCGGGGCGAGGGCCGCGCCGTAGACGTAGACCCGGCCGTCGGCGAGCGGGACGACTCCGGCGAGCCGGCCGCGGCCCCAGACCTCGCCGACGGCGGCCGGGTGCCGGCCAGGGGTGACGATGGCGCGCCAGGTGGTGAAGCCGCTGTAGCGCGGGCCGGGGTGCTGGGGGAGGAGCAGGCCGCGGGTCGTGGAGCGGATGCCGTCGGCGGCGACGACCAGTCCGGCGGGCTGCTCCCCGTCGGTGGTGCGGACGACGGCGGGTTCGTCGGTGCTGCCGGGGGTGACCAGGGTGGCGGGGGAGTCGGTGCGGACGGTGCCTTCCGGCAGGGCGTCGACCAGGGCGGCGATGACGTCGGCGCGCGCGACGGCGGCGATCGGGTCGCCGAAGTAGGCCTCGACGGCGGCGGAGCTGGTGCGGGCGAGCCAGCGGCCGGAGGGGTGGCGTACGCCGACGGCGGGGTGCGGGGTGGCGAGGGCGCGCAGTCGGGGGCCGACGCCGAGTCGGTCGAGGGCGCGCAGGGCGTTGGGGGCGAGGGCGAGGCCGGCGCCGACGGGTTCCAGGGAGGCGGCGCGTTCGTGGACGGTGACGGGGACGCCCTGCCGGTGGAGGGCGAGGGCGGCGGTGAGGCCGCCGATGCCGCCGCCGATGACGATCGCCTGGTGCAGGCCCATGAGGGGCTCCTCTTCTCGCGCGATCTGGTCACTACAGGTGTAGTGTCCGATGTTCAGCACGGTACTACATGTGTAGTGAGCCGTAAACTACGGCTGTAGTGAGTTGGGGGAGCCCGAATGGAAAGGCCATGATCGGACCCATGACACCCCCGCGCCCGACCCTGATCGCCGACGCCGCCATCGACCTGATCGCCGACGCCGGCCTGCGCGGACTCACCCACCGCGCCGTCGACGACGCGTCCGGCCTGCCCGCCGGCTCGACCTCCAACCTCGCCCGGACCAGAGCCGCCCTGCTGGAACTCGTGCTCACGCGGATCGTCGAGCGGGAGACCGCCGACTACCCGGTCTTCGTCGAGGGCCGACTGCCGGAGAGCACCCTTCCGGCACGCCGACTGCTGGTCGAGATCGGCGCCGAGGTGCTCTTCCAGGCGCTCACCAGCGGCCGCAGGCTCACCCTGGCCCGCCTGGAACTCGCCCTGGAGGCCACCCGCAGGCCCGAACTGCGCACCGTCTACGACCGCCTGGGCGCACGCTTCGCCCAGCTCGCCGCCGAGCTGCTCGCCGCCGTCGGCTCCGCCGACCCGGTGGCGGACGCCCGTCGGCTGATCCGCTGGTGCGACGGCGTGCTGTTCAACGCGACGGCCGGCAGCGGGCACTGGCACGTGCCGACGCCGGAGGAACTGCGTGAGGAGATCGACCGCTACCTCACCGCACTGCTGGGCGCGGAGGTCTAACAGTCGGGCGCCCGGGCCTATACTCCGTGTGCTCGATCAGCCAGGGGGAAGCATGTTGAGCGCGTTGAACGTCGTCGTACTGCTCATGATCGGTGCGGCGCTGCTGCTGCGGCTGGCGACGCTGCCGGTGCTGGTGCGTGCCCAAACGGCAACGCGCCTACGGGCGTTGACGGCGACGGGCGTGGACGCGACGGCGGGTGCGCCGGGCGGCATCGGCGCGACCGTCGGCGAGTTGGCGGTCGGCCTGCTGGGCATCGCCGGGGTGGTGGTCTTCCTGTCCGTCAACGTCGGGGGCAGTTTCGTCTTCAAGGGGCTGGGGCAGCCGTTCGACCCCGCCAACGCCAGGTACATCGCCTACTCGACGCACATGGCCCTCGACCTGGCGCGGACTATATACATCGCCACCTTCGTCACCTGCCTGCTGCTCTGTCTGCTGTTCAGCTATCTGACCCAGCGCAAGCTGCTGACCGCCGGCCTGCCCCGGCAGGCGTGGTCGGCCGGCCCGACCCAGGCCCGGGTCATCGGCCTGCTCGCCGTCCGTGCGGCGCTCGGCATCTTCCTCCTGCCGGTCGCCATGGTCCTCCCGGCACTGGTGTTCCAGATCGTCGCCGTACTCGTGAGCCGCAAGCCCAAGCCGGTCGGCGCGGGGGACGGCGGTGCGGGGGGCGATGCCCAAACGGCCGAGGCGGCCCAAGCGTCCCCGGTGTTCCAGGCGCCGCCGAACCCGTACGCGCCCACCGTCCCGCCGCAGACGCCGTACGTCCCGACGCAGTTCGCCCCGCCCGTCCCGCCGACCCCACCGGCCCCGCCCGTGGTGTCGAGCCCGTCCGTCGGCCAGCCGCTCAGCCCGCACGACGCCCGCACGATCGGTGGTTACCGGCTCCTCGGCCGGATCGGCTCCGGCGGCATGGGCACGGTCTACCTCGCCCAGCGCCAGGGCTCCGCCACCCAGGTCGCCCTGAAGACCATCAACCTCGAACTCCTCAACGACGCCGAGCTGTTGCGCCGCTTCCAGCGCGAGTCCGAGGTGCTGGCCATGGTCCCCGGCGCCCACACCGCCCGGGTGCTCGACGCGGGCGTGGACGCCGGACGCCCGTACCTGGCCATGGAGTTGCTGGACGGCCACCCGCTCGACGTCCACCTGCGCGAGCAGGGCCCGATCCGCTCCGCCGAGGCGCTGCGCGCCCTCGCGCTGGCGCTGGCCGTGGCGCTGTCCGGGGTGCACCGGCTGGGGCTGGTCCACCGGGACCTCAAGCCCGCCAACATCATGCTGACCACGGCCGGCCCGCGTCTGCTGGACTTCGGCATCGCGGCGATCGTGGACGGCACCCGGCTCACCGCCACCGGCGGCGGGCCGGGCACCTTGACGTACATGGCGCCGGAGCAGTTCGGTGAGGAGCGGGTCGGTCCGGCGGCCGACGTGTGGGCCTGGGCGTGCTGCGTGGTGTGCGCGGCGCACGGCGCCAGCCCGTTCGCGGCGACCAACACGGGCGCGGTGATCCGGCGGATCGTGGACACCGGGCCCGAGCCGGCCGCGCTGGCGGCGGTCCAGGCCCTCGACCCGGGCCTCGCCGCCGTCGTCACCCGCGCGCTGGCCATCGACCCGGCGCAGCGCCCGGCGGACGGTACCGCCCTGCTGGCGGCGCTCGCGGCGGCCCAGCCGACGGCGCCGGACCCGGCGGGCGTCCACGACCAGATCACCCGGGGCTGGCAGACGCTCGCACTGTAGGCCAGGGCCGCCGGCTGCCTACGCCTGACCCGCGACCGTCACCTCGGGCTCGTTCCGCACCGGGAAGTTGACCGAGTTGGCGATGAAGCAGGCCCGGTGCGCCTCCGAGTGCAGGGCGAGCGCCTTCTCCGCCATCCCCGCCTCGGCGACCTCGATCCGCGGGTGCAGCACCACCGAGGTGAAGTGCCCGCCCTCCGGCGCCACGGCCATGGTGCCCACCGGCCGGTCGACGTACGAGGTCACCACGACCCCGTTCACCGCGCACAGGTGCAGGTACGAGAGCAGGTGGCACTGGGAGAGCGAGGCGAGCAGCAGCTGCTCCGGGTTCCAGCGGGCCGCGTCGCCGCGGAAGACGGGGTCGGCGGAGCCGGGGACGGTCGGCAGGCCCTCGGCGGACACCTCGACGTCGCGGGAGTAGGAGCGGTAGTCGCTGGTGCCGGTGCCCCGGTTGCCGGTCCAGCTGATCTCGGCGGTGTACTCGTGCTGCCTGGCCATGCGCGTGCCTCCGTGGGAAGGGGGTTGCTGCCGGACAGTCAACCGCAGCAGGGCGCCCGAGCGGGGCTCAAGCGCGGCGCGGTCACCCGAGCGAGACTCGATGCGGTCCGGTCACCCGCGCGAGGACCGCTCGGGCGCATTCTCTCGGCGAGGCCCGCGAGGTGTCCACCGCCAGGTCGTACGAGACGCCCCGGTGCACCGACTCGGCCTGCGCCGCGGCCATCCCGGCGACCCGGTCGCCGCGCGCGGCCTCCCGGGCCGCGGCCACCGCCGGGTCGCAGTGCACGCCGACCCAGAGCACGTCCAGGCCCTCCAGCGCGGCCCGCCAGCGCTGCTGGGAGGCGGCCCCGCCGAGGAACACCTCGTCCACCACGATCCGGGCCCCGGCCCGGGCCATTGCCGCGACCCCGACCGTCCAGGCGGCGTCCAGCGCGGCGAACGCCGGCCCGACCTCCACCGTGCCGCCCCCGTCCTCCAGCCCGCCGATGCCCTCGCCGCCGGCCAGCAGCCGCGGCGGCAGCGCGGAGACCATGGTGTCCGCGCCGAGGTGCAGCCACGGCTCCGGCAGCAGCTCCTGCAGGCGGCGGGCGATGCTCGACTTGCCGGAGCTGGAGCCTCCGTTGAGGACGATCACATGCATGCGCGCATCGTAGGGGCGAACCGCTCGGTGAAGCAGCCGGATTACCGACCCGCCCGGTAGGCCGCCGCCGCGGCCGCGAACGAGGAGGCCAGCGCGGGGGCACCGGCCCAGTGCAGGTGCAGGTACGAGGCGTGCACGTTCCCGCCCGTGAAGCCCTCGGTGCGCGGCCCGGTCGGCAGCCGCCAACCCCAGGCGGGGAGTTCGCCCGCGCCCGGCTCGCAGACCGTCCGGTGGAACTCGTGCCCGCGCAGCCGGGTGCCGGCCGCGGCGAGCGGGGAGTCGTGCAGTGCGACGGCCTCGCGGTAGCCGAGGGTGAGCCGTTCGGTCATCCGGGCGGTGGTGTCCAGCACGCCGCACATCGGCAGCCCGTCCAATTCCCGGCCCAGGTAGAGCAGTCCGGCGCACTCGGCGGCGATCGGCCCGCCCGATGAGGCGAACTCCGCTATGGCCCGCCGCAGTTCGGCATTCCCGCTCAACTCCCGTACGTACAGCTCCGGGAAGCCGCCGCCGATGACCAGGCCGGCCGTCCCCTCCGGCAGCGCCGAGGCGTGCAGCGGGTCGAACGGGACGACCTCCGCGCCGGCCGCGCCGAGCAGTTCGGCGTTCTCGGCGTACGAGAAGGAGAACGCGGCGCCACCCGCCACCGCGATCCGCGGCCGCCCGGCCACCGGCGCGACCTCGGCCGACGGGTCCCACGGCTCGGCGTCCAACTCCGGTGCCGTGCGCGCGAGTTCCAGCAGGGCGTCGAGGTCGACCGAGGAGGTGACCAGCCCGCCCATGTCCGCGACGGCCTTCAGCGCCTCCGTCGAGCGCTCCACCGCCGGGATCAGCCCCAGGTGCCGGGACGGCGTGGCGACCGCCGCCGAGCGGCGCAGCGCGCCCAGCACCGGCACGCCGGAGCCCTCCTCCAGGGCCTCGCGCAGGAGCTGCTCGTGCCGGTCGGAGGCGACCCGGTTGAGGATCACCCCGGCGAGGCGCACCTGCGGGTCCCAGGAGGCGAATCCGTGCACCAGTGCGGCCACCGACCGGGACTGCGAGGAGCCGTCCACCACCAGCACCACGGGTGCCCGCAGCAGCTTGGCGACGTGCGCCGTGGACGCCAACTCCCCGCGCCCGGAGGCCCCGTCGAACAGCCCCATGACCCCCTCGACCACCGCGACGTCCGCCCCGGCCGAGCCGTGCAGGAACAGCGGCGCGATCCGCTCCGGCCCGCACATGAAGGCGTCCAGGTTGCGGCCCGGGCGCCCGGCGGCGAGCGCGTGGTAGCCCGGGTCGATGTAGTCCGGGCCGACCTTGTGCGGGGACACCGCCAGCCCGCGCGCGGCGAGCGCCACGATCAGGCCGGTGGCGACGGTGGTCTTGCCCGCGCCCGAGGAGGGCGCGGCGATGACGAGGCGGGGGATGTTGCTCAAGAGGTCACCACTCGATACCGCGCTGGCCCTTGCGGCCGGCGTCCATGGGGTGCTTGACCTTGGTCATCTCGGTGACCAGGTCGGCGAAGTCGGTCAGCGCCTCGGGCGCGTACCGGCCGGTGATGACGACGTGCTGGCTGCCCGGGCGCTCCTTGAGCACCGACACCACCTCGTCCGGGTCGATCCACCCCCAGTGCATCGGGTAGGTGAACTCGTCCAGCACGTAGAAGCGGTAGGTCTCGGCCGCGAGGTCGCGCTTGACCTGCTCCCAGCCCTCCTTGGCCGCCTCCTCGCTGGACATCTCCTGCTCGGCGGAGCGCTGGATCCACGACCAGCCGGAGCCCATCTTGTGCCAGTCGACGGTGCCGCCCTCGCCGGAGGCGCCGAGGACGCGCAGCGCGTTCTCCTCGCCGACCTTCCACTTGGCGGACTTCACGAACTGGAACACCCCGACCGACCAGCCCTGGTTCCAGGCCCGCAGCGCCATGCCGAACGCGGCCGTGGACTTGCCCTTGCCGGGGCCGGTGTGCACGGCGGTGATCGGCTGCGTGCGGCGCTGGCGGGTCGTCAGGCCGTCGTCGGGAACGCTCTCGGGGACACCCTTGGGCATGTCGGCTCAGGCCGCCTTTCGCATCGCAGTGGTCGAACGGTTCACGGAACGGCTCACCGAGCGGTTCTCGCGGACGAGCGAGGCCACGCCCTCGGCGCGCAGCTCGTCCAGGCTGACGGCGCTGCCGCCGAGCAGCCCGGCCAGGGTACGGGCCAGACCCAGGCGGACCGGCCCGGACTCGCAGTCCAGCACCACGCTCGCGGTGCCCTGCGCGGCGAACAGCGCGGCCGCGCGCTGCGACTGCGCGAGCGCGTCCCGCCCGCCGGTGGCCCGGCCGTCGGTCACCACGACCAGCAGCGGGCGCCGGTTCGGGTCGCGCAGCCGCTCCACCCGCAGCACCTCGTGCGCGCGCAACAGGCCCGCGGCCAGGGGGGTCCGCCCGCCGGTGGGCAGCGACTCCAGCCGCGCCGCGCCGACCTCGACCGAGGAGGTGGGCGGCAGCGCCAGCTCTGCGCCCGCGCCGCGGAAGGTGATCATGCCGATCTTGTCGCGGCGCTGGTAGGCGTCCATCAGCAGCGACAGCACCGCGCCCTTGACGGCGGTCATCCGCTGCCGGGCGGCCATCGAGCCGGATGCGTCCACCACGAACAGCACCAGGTTGGACTCCCGTCCCTGGCGTACCTGTTCGCGGAAGTCGTCCTTGTGCAGCACCAGCGCCCGGCCGTCCCGCCCGCGCGCCACCTGGTGCGGCGCGGCGGCCTGCAGGGTCGCGGTCAGGTGCAGCCGGCTCAGCGGGCCCTGCGGCCGCCGGGCGCGGATGGTGTGTCCGCCGGAGGTCTCGGCGGGGGAGCGCCGGCCCTGCGCGCCGTGGCCGGTGCCCCGTACGGTGAACAGCCGGGTCCGGTACGGTTCGCCGGCCGCGACCGGCGCCGACTCCCGGGCGGGGGAGGGGTGTTGGGCCGGGACGGGCGGCTGCGCGGGCGCCTCGGCGTCCTCGGGGGCGGATGCCTCCGGAGCGCCGCCGTCGGACGGCTCGGGCGCGCCGCCGCCGTCGGGCCCGCCGCCGTCGGGGCCGCCGCCGTCGGGGCCGCCCCCGTCCGGACCCGGGCCGTCGTCTTCGGGCTCCGGGCCGTCACCCTCGGGCTCAGGCTCCGGGTCCTCCGGCTGGGCGTGCTCCTCCAGCGTCCGGTCCAACTGCTCCTCGTCCAGCCCCGGAGCATCGAAGGGGTTGCGGCGGCGCCGGTGCGGCAGGGCCAGCTGGGCGGCCTTGCGGACGTCCTCCTCCAGCACCTCGGTGCGCCCTGTCCAGGCGGCCAGCGCGACCGCCGTGCGGGCCATCACGATGTCCGCGCGCAGCCCGTCCACCTCGAACGCCGCGCACACGGCGGTGATCTGACGCAGCGCCACGTCCGTCAACTCGACCTTGGGCAGCAACTCCCTGGCGGCGGTGATGTGTTCGGCGAGCTCCCGCTCCTCGGCCGCGAACCGCGCCGCGAAGCCGGCCGGGTCCGCGTCGTACGCGAGCCGGCGCCGGACCACCTCGGCGCGCTCGGCCGGGTCCCGGGTGGCGGCGATCTCGACGGTCAGGCCGAAGCGGTCGAGCAGCTGCGGCCGCAGCTCGCCCTCCTCCGGGTTCATCGTGCCGACCAGCAGGAAGCGCGCCGCGTGCCGCACCGACACGCCCTCGCGCTCCACGTACGAGCGGCCCATCGCGGCGGCGTCCAGCAGCAGGTCCACCACGTGGTCCTGGAGCAGGTTCACCTCGTCGATGTAGAGCACGCCGCGGTGCGCCTTGGCGAGCAGCCCGGGCTCGTACGCCTTGACGCCCTCGGCGAGCGCGCGCTCCAGGTCGAGCGAGCCGACGATCCGGTCCTCGGCCACGCCGACCGGCAACTCGACCAGTTGGGACGGGCGTTCGTGACTCCCCAGGGAGGTGTGCGGCCCGTCCGGGCACTGCGGGTCCGGCGCGGCCGGGTCGCAGGCGAAGCGGCAGCCGTCCACGGCGGCGATGGAGGGCAGCAGCCCGGCCAGCGCGCGCACCATGGTGGACTTCGCGGTGCCCTTCTCGCCGCGCACCAGCACGCCGCCCACGGCCGGGGAGACCGCGTTCAGCAGCAGCCCGAGCCGCAGGTCGGCCATGCCGACGATCGCGGTGAACGGATAGCGGACGTCAGTCATGCGTCACTCCCAGGTGCCCCGGGCGCCAGGAACGGCAGCGACCCGGCTGCCGGCACCCCGCCCTCGATCAGCTTCCACAGCGCGTCGGTGTCCGCGTGTTCCTCGATCAGGTCGCCCAGCCGGTCCAGCCGGGCCTCGCGCGCCTCGGCGAAGCAGGTGTCCGGCGCCGGGACGAACGCCCGGCCTGCCGACTCGGCGACCTCGCGCAGGAGTTCGCGGCGGAAACCGTCGTTCTCCAGCGCGCCGTGCCAGGTGGTGCCCCAGACCGAGCCGACCCGGCAGCCGTCCAGGAAGGGGGTGCCCCCGTCGACGGCCACCACTCCGTGGTGGATCTCGTAGCCCTCGACCCGCTGTCCGTACGCCTCGCCGACCGGTCGCGCCAGCACCTTCTCGGCGCCGAAGCGCACCCGTGTCGGCAGCAGCCCGAGCGCGTCGACGACGCCCGCCCTGGACTCCACCTCGTCGTCGATCGAGCGCGCCAGCATCTGGTACCCGCCGCAGACCCCGAGGATCGGCAGCCCGGCCGCCGCCCGCGCCTTCAGCGCCGGCTCCAGGCCGCGTTCGCGCAGCCAGGCGAGGTCCGCCACGGTGGCCCGGGTGCCGGGCAGCACCACCAGGTCGGCGTCGGCCAGCTCCTCCGGCCGGGTCGCCCAGCGCACCAGCACGCCCGGCTCCTGCGCCAGCGCGTCCACGTCGGTGAAGTTGGACAGCCGGGGGAAGCGCACCACGGCCACCCGCAGCACGTCCGCCCCGAGCGGCCCACGGCCGTCGACCCGGTCCACCACCGTCGACAGGTCGAGCGAGTCCTCGGCGTCCAGCCACAGGCCCGGCAGCATCGGCAGCGTCCCCAGCACCGGACGGCCGGTCAGCTCGCGCAGCATCTCCAGCCCGGGCGCCAGCAGCCGCGCGTCGCCGCGGAACTTGTTGACGAACCAGCCCGCCACATGCCGCTGGTCCTCGGCCGACAGCAGCGCCAGCGTCCCGTACATCGCGGCGAAGACCCCGCCGCGGTCGATGTCACCGACCACCACGACGGGCAGTCCGGCGGCCGTGGCCAGGCCCATGTTGGCGATGTCCCGGTCGCGCAGGTTGATCTCGGCGGGCGAGCCCGCGCCCTCGCAGACCACCACGTCGAAGCGGCGGCGCAGGTCCGCCAGGCACTCCAGGGAGCGTTCCAGCAGGACGGGCTTGCGATCCCGGTAGTCCAGCGCGCCCACCTCGGCCACCGGTCTGCCGAGCAGCACCACCTGGCTGCGGCCGTCCGCGCCGGGCTTGAGCAGCACCGGGTTCATCGCCGCCTCCGGCTCCACCCGGGCGGCCTGCGCCTGCATCGCCTGGGCGCGGCCGATCTCGGCGCCGTCGGCGGTGACGAAGGAGTTCAGCGACATGTTCTGCGCCTTGAACGGCGCGACCCGCACGCCCTGGCGGGCCAGCCAGCGGCAGATCCCGGCCGTCACCACGCTCTTGCCCGCGTCCGAGGTCGTCCCGGCGACCAGCAGCGCGTTCGTCATGCCCCACCCCTCTTCATCAGGAGCCGCAGCAGGACGTGCCCCGCGACCGTCGTACCCAGCGCCAGCGCGCCCACCCGCCGGGACAGCGTGCAGGCCCGCTCGATGTCGTCCACCGTCACCGGCCGCAACTCCGCGCCCAGCACCGGCCGGTGCTCCACCCTTTGCCGTGGCTCCGCACTCGCCTCCGGGCGCTCCTGGCCCGGAGCCGACGCTCCTCGCTCCGGCGCTCCCTCCTGCGTCGGTCGCTTGTCGCTCGTCGCTTTCGGCTCCGGCGCGCCCTTCGGCTCGTGCGGGTACTGCAGAGTCCCGCCCAGCCGGACGCCCACCGCGCCGGCGAAGGCCGACTCGGCCTGGCCCGCGTTCGGGCTCGGGTGCGCGGAGCCGTCCCGCCGCCAGACCCGCCAGGCGGTGCGGGGCTCGGGTGCGGCGGCCACCGTCAGCAGCGCGGTGAGCCGGGCGCCCGGCCAGCCGGCCACGTCGTCCAGCCGGGCCGAGGCCCAGCCGAAGCGGGCGTAGCGGGGCGAGCGGTGGCCCACCATCGCGTCCAGGGTGTTCACCGCGCGGAAGGCCAGTAGGCCCGGCGTGCCCGCCAGAGCGCCCCAGGTCAGCGCGTTCACCACGGCGTCGGCGGTGTTCTCGGCCACCGACTCGACCACGGCCCGGGCGATCTGCTGTTCGTCCAGCGCGCTCGGGTCCCGCCCGCACAGGTGCGGCAGTCGTTCCCGGGCGGCCGTCAGATCGCCCGCGGTGAGGGAGCGGCCGATGGTGCGCGCCTCCCGGGTCAGCGAGGTGCCGCCGAGCACCGTCCAGGTCGCCGCCGCGGCCAGTGCCGCCCGCCCCAGCGGACGGCGTCCCACCGTTCGGTCCAGGGCCAGTGCGCCGGCCGCGACCGCGCCCACGCACAGCGCCGTGTACGCCGTCCCGGCCGTGCGGTCGTCGCGCCACAGACGCCGTTCGAGGCGGGTCGCGGCGTTGCCGAAGAGCGCGACGGGGTGGCCGCGGCGGGGGTCGGCGAAGCGGGCGTCGACGGCGTAGCCCGCGACGGCGCCCAGCGCGAAGGCGGCGGCGCGGGTCAGCGGGCGCACGGCGGTGGGCAGCTCGAGGTCCGACGGGGCGGGGCAGGCTGCATCGCGTGCGTGTCCTCACTCAGGGTCCGCGCCCTGGATCGACGTACCGGGGGCGAGAGTCTCCTGGCTTCCGGGTCGGACGCACCCTCGGGCCTTCCAGCGGCTTCTGACGGTCCGCCGTGGCACCTTCCGAGCGTGCTCCCCGGTGACAGTGGCGGGACCGCGCCGGACTCGCACCGGCTTCCTCTCCATGCCTCCGTTTGGCGCAAGGATCCCATCACGCGGCCGATCCACGCGTCAACCGAGGTCACGGAGGGGTTGGTCACACGGCGGCCACGGGGCGGCCACACGGCGGCCGGGTGTCGTCACTGTGCGATCGCCCAGCGCGGCGGAGGGCCCGTCAGTCCCGCTTCGTGCGTTCTGGGGCTGGGGCCACGCCGAGGACCGCGCCTACCGTTCGGTGCCATGCGCCGCCGAAAGACCCCCGCCGCCGCCCCGCCCCCGGTGCCGTTCTCGCCCGAGGCCGCCCGCGTCCACCGGGTCGGCCTCGGCCTGACCCCCGAACAGGTCGCCGAGGGCATGGCCGCCCACGGTGTACGGCTGCTGTTCGGCCACGTCCTCGCCTGGGAGAACGGCGACCTGCGGCCGGGCGAGGCCGAGCTCATCGCCCTCGCCCGCGCCCTCTGGTGCCCCGCCGCCGACCTGATGGGCGCCCGCCCGACGCGCCTGCGGGACCACCGCATCGCCCGCGAACTCGGCCAGGAGGCCGTGGCCGAACGTGTCGGCATGTCCCTGCCCGCCTACCGGGAGGCCGAACTGACCGGCCACTGGGACGGCGACCCTGACCAGACCCACGCCCTCGCCCAGGTCCTCGGCCTGCGGCTGACCGAGCTGGTCGAGGCCACCGGCCGCGCCGAGGCCCTGGACCGGCTGCTGCGCCAGTGCGTCGCCGGCCGCTGGCAGCCCCAGCTCCGCGCCCTCGCCCGCCTCGTCCCCGTCCCCGAGCCGGACCTCGCAGCCGTCCTTCCCGTCCTCCACCAGGAACACCACGTCCCCACCCACTGGGGCACGCCCAGCGTGCCCCGCACCCCCGCCCCGCCGCTCACCCCCCGGTTCTGGCAGCTCCTGGCGGCCCAGCCGACGGCCGTTCCGGTCTGACGCTCCTCTTCCTCCCCCATGCCCCGATTCCTTCCCCATGCCCCGGACGGCCCACTCCGGTGGCCGGGGGAGCACGACCCTGGTGAACTGGTGTGCGAACACCGTCCGGTCCGTGAAGCAGAGCGGGGAACGATATGCGTTGGCGAACCGCAGCGGTCGTGGCGGCCGCCGCCGTCGGGGCCGGGGTCGTCGTCCTGATGATCGGCCGCCGGGCTTCCGAGCGGATGGTCCGTCCGGGCGCGGGGCCGGACGCGGCCGTGCAGGAGTCCGGGCCCATCCTGGTGCAGAGCCTCGCCGCTGGCCGGGTCACCTTCACCCGCCGCCCCGAGAGCCTGCGGCGCGGCCGCTGGGCCGTCGAGTGGGAGGGCGGCGGGCACGCGGTGGTCGAGGAGATCCTGCACAGCGACGAGCAGGGCGTCACCCGGCGGCTCGTCCGCGCCGACCGGGGCACCCTCACGCCCGGCACCGAGGTGCACTTCACCCCCCGCGTGCTGCTCGGCGACCCCACCGAGGCGCTCGGCCTGGCCTTCAGCGACACCAGCGCCGACGGCGAGCTGGGCGACCTCCCGGCCTGGCGCCTCGACGGCAAGCGCGGCACCTGGGTGATCCTCGTCCACGGCACCGAGGCCGACCGCCAGCAGACCCTCCCGGTCCTGCCCGTCCTCGACCGCCTCGGCCTGCCCGTCCTCGCCGTCACCTACCGCGGCGACGCGGGCGCCCCCGCCTCCCCGGACGGGCTCAGCCACTTCGGCGCGACCGAGTGGCGCGACGTCGAGTCGGCGATACGGCTGGCGCTCGACCACGGCGCGGGCAGGGTGATCCTGTACGGCTGGTCGCTGGGCGCCACCATGGTCCTGCACGCGGCGGCCCGCTCCGCGTGGGCGCACGCCATCAGCGGGCTGATCCTCGACTCGCCCGTCCTCGACCTGCCCGCCTCCGCCCGCCGCGACGCCGCCCGGGCCGGCTTCACGGGCGTCGCCGCCGAGCTGGGCGCGCTGGCCGCCGAGGGCCGCACCGGCGTCGACCTCGCCGACTTCGCGCGGCTCGCCGAGGGTGCGGACCTGCACGTCCCCACCCTGGTGCTGCACAGCCCCAGCGACCCGATCGCCCCGTTCGGCACCGCCCAGCGCCTCGCGGCCGCCCGCCCGGACGTGGTCAACCTGCAGACCTTCCCGGGCGCCGACCACGCCGCCCTGTGGAACTCCGCCCCCGACCACTACACCGAACTCCTCCGTCGCTGGCTCACCCCCCTGCTCTGACCGTGCCCACCCCGGCTTGGGGGGCCAAATTTGGCCCTGCGGATGAGAGTCGGCCCATCCGACTCCCCGCGTCACTCCGCCTGACAGCCCACCGCCGCCCCGGAAGCACCACCGGCCCGGGGCGGCCGACGCTCCGCCCGCCGTCCGCGCGACCCCCGTTCGATTCGCTGTCCGGTTCGCGCCCCCGGTGCGGCTCCGGCCCGCGCGCCAGAAGTCGGCCCGGCCGACTTCCCGTGCCGAAACCCCCGCCCCCTGGCACATGCCGCCTGGCCGGATCCCACCCACCGCGCCTCCGCGCACCCTCCGTACACCCCCGTTCGACACGCAGCGTGACCGGCCGAACGAGCACCGCGACGCCCGGCCGCAACCCTGGCATGGCCCCGCCACACGTTTCCGGCCAGGCGGTTTGCCACTGTTGCCCGATCTTGCGGAGGTGCCGTCCCCGGTCTCCCGGTCGTACGGACAACCGGATGTGACAGAAGGCCGGTGCAAGGGGAAGACTGCTCGACGTGACGTCTCGGAACCCGCGCGACCGTGATGCCCCGCTCCCGCCGACGATCGGTACCGGTGCGACGGTGACCCGTCTCCCCGGTACACCCCACCGGCCCTCCGGTGGCAGGCCGGGTGGGGCCGGTGTACCCCGGCGGCGAGGGCCCGCGCCGGCGCCAGGGCGGGGTCGGGTTCCCGTGCCGGAGGGCTTCCCCGCGCCGGCCGAGCTCGCGCCGCTGGCCCGTCGGATGCTGGTGGACGCCGTCCGGATCGCCCGCTGGGCCGGGGAACTGGACGAGGTCGACAAGCGTGGCGAGCTGCTCCCGGAGGACGCCCGTGCGGCGGGCCGGGCGCTTGCCATGACGGTCGGCGCCGCCGCCAAGGCCTGGGGGCAGGCGCTGCTGGTCGGCCTGGTGGAGGCCCGGGACGGCGGCGCCGGCCCCGGCTGGCGCCTGCACGCCTGGGAGCACGACGACGAGGCCGTGGTGCGTGGCTGGTCCGGGCTGTTCGACGCCTGGACGCTGCTCGCCCCGGTGCCGCCCGCCGCGCTGCGCGGGGTGTTCGCCGTCCTGGCCGGCCAGGCCGTGGACCAGGCCCCGCAGCTGCTGTCCTTCCTGCACCTGGTGGACGGCCCGGTGGCCGAGAGCGAGCTGCTGGAGCTGCTGCGCCGCGGCTTGGACGAGCGCCGGGTCGGTACCGGCCTCGGCGGCCCCGGCCTGTCGCCCGTCCCGCACGCCGCCTCGGCCGTCTCCGCCGTCCGCGGTACCTGCCGCGAGCCGCAGATCGACACCCCGGCCTCGCCCTCCGACGTGGCCGCCGTCCTGGACTGGATGCTGGACGGCCTCGCGGCGGTCGGCGCCGTGGTGCGCAGGAACGATGCCGCTGAGCTCTCCCCGCTGGGCCACTGGGCGGTGCGGGCGAAGCTGGAGGAGATCTGCACGGTCGCCCAGACCGCGGCCGGGCACATCGAGCAGAGCGCCTTCGAGCTGCTGAACGCCTGCGCGGACTACTCGCCGGGCCCGGCCCGGGCCGAGTTCCGCGCCTGGGTGGCGGCCCGTCCGGCGGACCGCGCGGTGGCCGAGCTGCTGGAGGCGGCCCAGGGCGACGACGCGCTGGTGCGCGGCCTCGCCTTCGAGGCGCTGCGGGTGGCCGGGGGACCGGCCGAGCAGGCGGTGCGGGCCTCGGTGGACGAGCCGGTGCTGCGCCCGTACGCGCTGCTGTGGCTGGCGGAGCGCTCGGACGAGGGCGTCTCCCCGGCGGACGTGCTGGGCGCCGAGGACGCCGCCTGGCTGTGGGTGGACACCGCGGCCGCGGTGCTCGACCACGGCGAGACGGAGCTGCTGGTGGGCCACGTCGAGGGCGCCTCGGCGGGCGACCCGGTGCGGCTGTTCGCCCGGGCCCGGCAGTCGGGCCACCCGCGGGCGGCCTCGGTGCTGACCGCGGTCTCGGGCGTGCACCCGGACCCGGGCGTGGCCCGGGCGGCCCGCCGCTCCGCCTTCAGCGTCCACACCGGCGGCGCGTAGCCGCTCCCGCCCCCACCGGCGGTGCGTCGCCGTTCCGCCCCCACCGGCGGTGCGTGGCGAACACGGAAACGAGGAAGGGCCCGGAACCATCAGGTTCCGGGCCCTTCCCGTGCGTCACGAAGCAGCTCAGCCGAGCCGCGACTCCGCCCGCCGGGCACGGACGTCGCCGACCTTCTGCCCGACCTTGCGCCGGATGACCAGCAGCGGCGCCATCGCCGCGAGCGTGATCTGGGCGAAGGCGCCGACGTGCATCAGGGTGTCGCCGCCGGGCAGGCCGGTGGCCCAGGCCGCCAGGCAGCCGATGGCGACGACCACCCAGCACAGCGTGGCGGTGGCCAGCAGCCCCTGCGGCTTCGGGTACTCGATCCGGCTGACCATGAGGTACGCGGCGCCGAAGATGGCGAGCAGACCGGGCAGGAACGGCGGGTCGAGCAGCACGATGGCGATGACCGTCATCGCGCCCATCGGGCAGGGCATGCCCTGGAACACCCCGGGCCGCATCTTGACGGCCGAGAAGCGGGCCAGCCGCAGGACCACCGCGAGCAGCACGGTCAGCGCGATCAGCGCCGAGAGCGTCCGGTTGGACCCCTGCGAGACCATGCCCCAGACCGCGACGAAGTAGGCCGGCGCGATGCCGAAGCTGATCAGGTCGGCCAGGTTGTCGAGTTCCGCTCCGAGGGCGGAGGAGCGGAGCTTCCGCGCCACCAGGCCGTCGAAGAGGTCGCACATCGAGCCGATCAGCAGCAGCGTGACGGCCGTGGCCGCGCTGTGCCGGTCCGGAGCGGCGTCCGGGTTGGTGATGTGCGGGATCAGGACCCCGGTGGTGATCGAGTAGATCGCCAGGAAGCCGCAGACGGCGTTCCCCAGGGTCAGGAAGTCGGCGGTGGACAGGTGCTGCGGGGAGCGCGGGGCACGCAGCTCGCGGTCGCGCGCCCAGCGGCGACGGCGCAGGGCCGTCTCCTCGTCGTCCAGGCCGACGATTGTCTCAGGATCAGTCACGGTCAAGGCGCGTCACCCCGGCTGTGGTCTTCTGGCCGACCTCGACGCCGACCTCGACGCCGGCCGGCAGGTAGGTGTCGACCCGGGACCCGAACCGGATCAGACCGATCCGGTCACCCTGCTCGACCTTGGTTCCGGCGGCCACGTACGGCACGATGCGGCGGGCCACGGCCCCCGCGATCTGCACCATCTCGATGTCGCCGAGCTCGGTGTCGAAGTGCCAGACGACCCGCTCGTTCTGGTCGCTGTCCTTGTTGAACGCCGGCACGAAACCGCCCGCCACGTGCTCCACCGACGTCACCGTGCCCGGCAGGGGCGCGCGGTTGACGTGGACGTTGAGCGGGCTCATGAAGATCGCGACCCGGGTGCGGCCGTCCGGCCAGGCGTCGATGCTCTGCACCACGCCGTCGGCGGGGGAGATCACTCTGCCCGTGCCGATCTCACGCTCGGGGTCGCGGAAGAACCACAGCATGCCCGCGCTCAGTGCGCAGGCCGGAACCGCCGCCAGGGCCCACTTGCCGCTGCGCCGGGTGAGGGCGCTGGTCACGGCTGCGGTGGCGAGGGTGGGGACGAACCAGGGGGTGGCTCCGCGCGCGATGGTCACGCGGGGTCGCCGACCGGCCGTCGGGCCTGCGAGGGCATCGCGGTCCGTGACGGAGGTGTGAGGGGACGGGCTGATGGGCATCGAAGACCTTTGTCGCGGGGGATCATGGCCGCTGGACGGGGGCCACCGCGGGATCGGTAATAGAGGGACGGCTTGCTGTCCCGGTGGATGCTATCGGGAGCACACGGTGGGTGGGCAACCCGCCTGCTCGTTCATGTGTCCGGTGGGAGCGCGTATGCGCGTCCCACCTGTACGACCGTAGCTCGCCCCGGTCCGGTTCCCAAGGGACCCGGCGAGGCTGGTGACACTTGTCTCAGCAGGGGCGCGCGCTCGGAACCCGGAGGGGACACGGTCCGTAGCGGCCGGAGGAAGGTGTACGGAAGCGGCCGCAGGGCGCGTTGCTGCAGCTGTACGCCCTGCGGCCGCTTTCCGGAGGGCCGTGCCGGACCCAGGCGGACCAGGCCGGGCCCGTGACGGTGCACGGCGCTCAGCCGGGACGGGCCCGCACGCCCGTCGACCGGCGGTTCGAAGGGGGTCGTCCGTCCGTGACGTCGGTTCACGACATCGGGCAACGCGGACGGCCCCGCGATCACTCGGCGATCCGGTACTCCTCCAGGAGCCGGCGGCCGACGATCATCTTCTGGATCTCCGCAGTTCCTTCACCGATGAGCAGCATCGGGGCCTCGCGGTAGAGGCGCTCGATCTCGTACTCCTTGGAGAAGCCGTAGCCGCCGTGGATCCGGAAGGCGTCCTCGACGACCTCCTTGCAGTACTCGGAGGCCAGGTACTTGGCCATGCCGGCCTCGAGGTCGTTGCGCTCGCCGCTGTCCTTCTTGCGGGCGGCCATCACCATCATCTGGTGGGCGGCCTCGACCTTGGTGGCCATCTCGGCGAGCTTGAACTGGATCGCCTGGTGCTCGGCGATCTTCTTGCCGAAGGTGGAGCGCTGCTGGGCGTAGGAGATGCCCAGCTCGAAGGCGCGGCGGGCGACGCCGCAGCCGCGGGCGGCGACGTTGACGCGGCCGACCTCGACGCCGTCCATCATCTGGTAGAAGCCGCGGCCCGGGACGCCGCCGAGGATGCGGTCGGCCGGGATCCGGACGTCCTGCAGGACCAGCTCGGTCGTGTCGACGCCCTTGTAGCCCATCTTCTCGATCTTCCCGGGCACGGTCAGGCCGGGGACGGTCGGGTTCGGGCCGAAGCCGGCCGTCTTCTCGATCAGGAAGGTGGTCATGTTCTTGTACGGGGTGTTGCCACCCTCGTCGGTCTTGCACAGGACCGCGACCAGGGTGGAGGTGCCGCCGTTGGTGAGCCACATCTTCTGGCCGTTGAGGACGTAGAAGTCGCCGTCCTTGACGCCCTTGGTGGAGATGGCCGAAACGTCGGAGCCGAGGCCGGGCTCGGACATCGAGAAGGCGCCGCGGATTTCGCCGGCGGCCATCTTCGGCAGGAAGTAGTCCTTCTGCTCCTGGGTGCCGTGGGCGTTGATCATGTGCGCCACGATGAAGTGGGTGTTCACGATGCCGGAGACCGACATCCAGCCGCGGGCGATCTCCTCGACCACCAGGGCGTAGGTGAGCAGGGACTCGCCGAGGCCGCCGTACTCCTCGGGGATGGTCAGGCCGAAGAGCCCGAGCTGCTTCATGCCCTCGACGATGGCGGTCGGGTACTCGTCCTTGTGCTCCAGCTCGGTCGCGACCGGAATGATCTCCTTGTCGACGAAATCCCGCACGGTGGCGAGGATGTCCCGCTGGATCTCGGTGAGGCCGTCGGTCTGTGCGAGGCGTCCCATCGTGCGGCTCCGGAAGGTCTAAAGAGGGCGGGGGGGGGGGGGGATTTTCCGGGGGCCCTGCCGGCGTGGCTGCGGCAGCAGGGCCCCCACCGGGTGGGGGTCGGCCGATGACGGCGGCCTCCCCGTCCGGGGCTCTATATAGAGGAGGGGTTCAGGAAAGCGGCTCGGGGCGCCCCGGCTGCTCGCCGCCGCGCTCCTTGATGTACGTCGCGGTCGGCACCATCACCTTGCGGCGGAAGATGCAGACGACCGTGCCGTCCTGCTTGTACCCCTTGGTCTCGACGTAGACGATGCCGCGGTCGTGCTTGGACTTGGACGGCCACTTGTCGAGGACGGTGGTCTCGCCGTAGATGGTGTCGCCGTGGAAGGTCGGCGCGATGTGGCGCAGCGACTCGATCTCCAGGTTGGCGATCGCCTTGCCGGAGACGTCCGGGACGGACATGCCGAGCAGCAGCGAGTAGATGTAGTTGCCCACCACGACGTTCTTGCCGAAGTCCGTCGTCTTCTCCGCATAGTTGGTGTCCATGTGGAGCGGGTGGTGGTTCATGGTGAGCAGGCAGAAGAGGTGGTCGTCGTACTCGGTGACGGTCTTCCCGGGCCAGTGCTTGTAGACCGCGCCGACCTCGAACTCCTCGTAGGTGCGTCCGAACTGCATCTGAATCACGCCTCCGGGATCTCGAACTTGGTGGTGCGCTCCATGCCGGCGGCCCGGCCCTTGCCCGCGATGACCAGGGCCATCTTGCGGCTGGCCTCGTCGATCATCTCGTCGCCGAGCATCGCGGAGCCCTTGGCGCCGCCCGCCTCGGAGGTGCAGTAGTCGTACGCGTCGAGGATCAGCTCGGCGTGGTCGTAGTCCTCCTGCGAGGGCGAGTAGATCTCGTTCGCGGCGGCGACCTGGTCCGGGTGCAGCACCCACTTGCCGTCGAAGCCGAGGGCGGCGGAGCGGCCGGCCACCTCGCGGTAGCCCTCCTGGTTGCGGATCTGCAGGTACGGGCCGTCGATCGCCTGCAGGTCGTTGGCGCGGGCGGCCATCAGGATGCGCATCAGGATGTAGTGGTAGGCGTCGGCCGGGTAGCCGGGCGGCTGCTCGCCGACCACCAGGGACTTCATGTTGATCGAGGCCATGAAGTCGGCGGGGCCGAAGATGATGGTCTCCAGCCGGGGCGAGGCCTCGGCGATGGCGTCGACGTTGATCAGGCCCTTGGCGTTCTCGATCTGCGCCTCGATGCCGATCTTGCCGACCTCGAAGCCCATGGTCTTCTCGATCTGGGTGAGCAGCAGGTCGAGCGCCCTGACCTGCTCGGCGTCCTGGACCTTGGGGAGCATGATGCAGTCCAGGTTCGGGCCGGCGCCCTCGACCACGGTGATCACGTCGCGGTAGGTCCAGTGGGTGGTCCAGTCGTTGACCCGGACCACGCGGGTCTTGTTGCCCCAGTCGCCGTTGTTCAGCGCATCGACGATGTTGTGGCGGGCACTCTCCTTGACCAGGGGGGCGCAGGCGTCCTCCAGGTCGAGGAAGACCTGGTCGGCCGGCAGGCCCTGGGCCTTCTCCAGGAAGCGCGGGTTGCTGCCCGGTACGGCGAGGCAGGAGCGGCGCGGGCGCAGACGGTTGACAGTAGTCATGAGGGTGGTTCAGTTCCTTCCCAGTGGTCAGCTGGTCAGCTGGTCAGTTCGTGGCCGGGGTCGGTGCGGGCGTCCACGGCTGGAGCCTGTTGGCCAGCCGGATCTCGTCCACGATCCGGCCGATGATGGTCGTGATGCCGAAGTCCTTCGGGGTGAACACGGCGGCGACGCCGGCGGCCTTGAGGGCCTCGCCGTCCGCTGCCGGGATGATGCCACCCACGATCACCGGAACATCCTCCACCCCGGTGCGGCGCAGCCGCTTCAGGACGTCGGGTACCAGCTCGGCGTGGGCGCCCGAGAGGATGGACAGGCCCACGCAGTGCACGTCCTCCGCGACGGCGGCGGAGACGATCTGCTCCGGGGTGAGCCGGATGCCCTGGTAGACGACCTCGAACCCGGCGTCGCGAGCACGGACGGCGATCTGCTCGGCACCGTTGGAGTGCCCGTCCAGGCCGGGCTTGCCGACCAGCAGGCGCAGCTTGCCGGCGCCCAGCTCCTCGGCGGTGGCGGCGACCGCGGCGCGGACCTGCTCCAGCTCCCCGCCGGGCTCGGCGGCCACCGCGACGGGCGCGCCGCCCACGCCGGTGGGGGCGCGGTACTCGCCGAACACCTCGCGCAGGGCGAAGGACCACTCGCCGGTGGTGACCCCGGCCCGGGCGCAGGCGAGCGTGGCCGGCATCAGGTTGGCCTCGGTGGCGGCGACGGCCTTGAGCTCGGCCAGCGCCTCCTGGGCGGCGGCCTCGTCGCGCTGTCCGCGCCAGGCCTCCAGGGCGGCCAGCACGGAGCGCTCGGAGGCCGGGTCGACCACCATGATCGCGGTGTCGAGGTCAGCGGTGAGCGGGCTGGGCTCGGTGGTGTCGAAGCAGTTGACCCCGACGATCCTGTCCTCGCCGGACTCGATCCGGGCCCGGCGGGCGGCGTGCGAGGCGACCAGGTTGGACTTGAGGTAGCCGGACTCCACCGCGGGAATCACCCCGCCCATCTCCAGCACCTTGGCGATCTCCGCCTCGGCACCGGCCAGCAGGGCGGCGGTCTTGGCCTCGATCACCTCGGAGCCGTTGAAGATGTCGCCGTACTCCAGCAGGTCCGACTCGTAGGCCAGCACCTGCTGGATCCGCAGCGACCACTGCTGGTCCCACGGACGGGGCAGACCGAGCGCCTCGTTCCAGGCGGGCAGCTGGACGGCCCGGGCGCGGGCGTCCTTGGAGAGGGTGACGGCCAGCATCTCCAGGACGATCCGCTGGACGTTGTTCTCCGGCTGCGCCTCGGTCAGGCCCAATGAGTTGACCTGGACGCCGTAGCGGAAGCGGCGCTGCTTGGCGTCGGTGATGCCGTAGCGCTCCAGCGTGACCTTCTCCCAGAGCCGGGCGAAGGCGCGCATCTTGCACATCTCCTCGACGAAGCGCACGCCGGCGTTCACGAAGAAGGAGATCCGGGCGACCACGTCGCCCATCCGCTCGGCGGGCACCTGGCCGGAGTCGCGGACCGCGTCGAGCACCGAGATGGCGGTGCACATCGCGTAGGCGATCTCCTGGACGGGCGTGGCGCCCGCCTCCTGCAGGTGGTAGCTGCAGATGTTGATCGGGTTCCACTTGGGGATGTTGCCGACCGTGTAGGCGATCATGTCGGTGATCAGCCGCACCGAGGGGCCGGGCGGGAAGACGTGCGTCCCGCGCGACAGGTACTCCTTGACGATGTCGTTCTGGGTGGTGCCGGTGAGCTTGGCGATGTCGGCGCCCTGCTCCTCGGCGACCACCTGGTAGAGCGCCAGCAGCCACATCGCGGTGGCGTTGATCGTCATCGAGGTGTTGGTCTGCTCGAGCGGGATGCCGTCGAACAGGGTGCGCATGTCGCCGGCGTGGCCCACCGGGACGCCGACCCGGCCCACCTCGCCGCGGGCGAGGATGTGGTCGGAGTCGTAGCCGGTCTGGGTCGGCAGGTCGAAGGCGACGGACAGGCCGGTCTGGCCCTTCGCCAGGTTCCGCCGGTAGAGCGCGTTGGAGTCGCTCGCGGTGGAGTGGCCGGCGTAGGTGCGCATCAGCCAGGGGCGGTCGCGCTTCTGAGGCTCGGTCATCGGGTCCGTCTCACACGTTCCGGAAGCGGTTGATGGCGGGCAGGTGCTTCTCGCGCAGCTCGGCGTCGCGCACGCCCAGGCCCTCTTCCGGGGCCAGGCAGAGCACGCCGACCTTGCCCTGGTGCTTGTTGTGGTGCACGTCGAGGGCGGCCTGGCCGGTCTCCTCCAGGGAGTAGACCTTGGACAGGGTCGGGTGGATCTTGCCCTTGGCGATCAGCCGGTTGGCCTCGAAGGCCTCGCGGTAGTTGGCGAAGTGCGAGCCGACGATCCGCTTGAGCGACATCCACAGGTAGCGGTTGTCGTACTGGTGCATGTAGCCGGAGGTGGAGGCGCAGGTGACGATGGTGCCGCCCTTGCGGGTGACGTACACCGAGGCGCCGAAGGTCTCGCGGCCCGGGTGCTCGAAGACGATGTCCACGTCCTCGCCACCGGTGAACTCGCGGATCTTGGAGCCCAGGCGCTTCCATTCGCGCGGGTCCTGGTTGTTCTCGTCCTTCCAGAACTTGTAGCCCTCGGCCGAGCGGTCGATGATCGCCTCGGCACCCATGGCGCGGCAGATCTCGGCCTTGGCCTCGCTGGAGACCACGCAGATCGGGGTGGCGCCGCCGGCCAGCGCGTACTGGGTGGCGTACGAGCCGAGGCCGCCGCTGGCGCCCCAGATCAGCACGTTGTCCCCCTGCTTCATGCCGGCGCCGTTGCGCGAGACCAGCTGGCGGTAGGCGGTGGAGTTGACCAGGCCCGGGGAGGCGGCCTCCTCCCAGGTGAGGTGCTTCGGCTTGGGCAACAGCTGGTTGGTCTTCACCAGGGCGAGCTGGGCCAGGCCGCCGAAGTTGGTCTCGAAGCCCCAGATGCGCTGCTCCGGGTCCATCATCGTGTCGTTGTGGCCGTCCGCGGACTCCAGTTCGACCGAGAGGCAGTGGGCGACGACCTCGTCGCCGGGCTTCCAGGCGTTGACCCCGGCGCCGGTGCGCAGCACGACGCCCGCGAGGTCGGAGCCGACGACGTGGTACGGCAGGTCGTGGCGCTTGGTGAGCGGGGACAGGCGGCCGTAGCGCTCCAGGAAACCGAAGGTGGAGACCGGCTCGAAGATCGAGCTCCACACGGTGTTGTAGTTCACCGCGCTGGCCATGACGGCGACCAGGGCCTCGCCGGGACCCAGCTCGGGCAGGGCGACCTCGTCGAGGTGGAGGGACTTGCGAGGGTCCTTGTCGCGGCTGTCGAGGCCCGCGAACATCTGTTCCTCGTCCTTGTGGAGCGTGACCGCCCGGTAGGACTCGGGGAGCTTGATAGCCGCGAAGTCCGCCGACGTGGCGTCGGAGCTGAGGATCGCGTCGAGGATTTCCTGCATGGCTGCCTCCGAAGGCGTACCTGTGTGAGGGGCACAGGGCGTCTGGGGGAGCCGGGAGCGGACACCGGCTTCGCTGAGGTGGGTGGTTGGTGGTCAGGCTGTCGCCCGGTCGTGGACCGGGCGGGGGCTGGCACTGCTCCCGGGGTGTGGGAACGCCGGACGACGGCGCGCCGAGGTGGGAGCCGCGGCGCCGTGACTGGTGGGTAACAACGTAGTGGCACCCTGTGCCACTCGTAAAGACACCGGGTGTCAGGAATTCCGACGTTCTGGAAAGGCGTGGAACGCGCGTAGTGCGGGTGCGCCGAGGGCCCGCGCCGACTGTTCGGCGCGGGCCCTCGATATGCCTCTGAACAGCGTGAATAACCGCCTCAGGTGTCCCGGGCGCCACTCAGTGCGGCCCGGATGCTGTCCACCACGACGTCCAGCGGAGCGTCCGTCCGGGCGACTGTGATGAGCACCTCACCCCCGGGACTGGCACTCAGTGCGCTCTCCGCCACCACGTCCCCTGGCGCCCCACTGGCACCCGGTGCCACCACCGAGCCCCGGCGTCTGGCACCCGGCGCGCTGGCGGCCCAGAAGGTCCGTCGGATCACCTCGAAGGAGTGGTCCAGCTGGGCCTCCACATCGCCCCGGCCACCGGCCCGCAGCCAGCGCCGCAGCACGTGGTTGTGCGCCGCGACCACCGCCGCCGCCGACACCTCGGCCAGCATCGAGTCGTCCTCGCCGCCGCGCTGCCAGCCCGACGGGATGGACTCACCGGTGTCGAAGCGGCCCAGCAGGTAGCGGGTGAACAACCGCTCGTACCGGGCCACCACAGCGATCTCGCGCTCGCGCAGTGCCGGGACCTGACGGATCAACTGGTACCGCGCGACGGACACCCCCGGGGTGGAGGCGTACATCCGCAGCACCTCCTTGATGCCCCGGCAGACCACGTCCAGCGGGTGCTCCTCCGGTTCGGCGCTGGCCAGCAGGTCGGCCACCCGGACGAGGGTGTCGTCGTGGTCCGGGAAGATCGCCTCCTCCTTCGACCGGAAGTACCGGAAGAAGGTGCGCCGGGCCACCCCGGCGGCCGCCGCGATCTGATCGACCGTGGTCTCCTCGTAGCCCTGCGAGGCGAACAGCTCCATCGCGGCCGCGGCCAGGTCCTGGCGCATCTGCTGGCGCTGCGCCGCCGCCCGGCGGCTGCCCGGGCCGCCGTCCCCGGCGGAGGGGGGCGTCCGGTCGGTGCCGCGCGGCGCGGCGGACTGCTGCGGGGTGGCTGACTGAACCCGATCCATGCCCGGAACGCTACACGGCCCCGGCGGCGGCGCCGCGGCCCTTCCCCGGCGCACCGGCGCGACCGGGCCGGTCACGGCCGGTCTCGGCCAGCGCGCGGAGACCGTCCCCGGGGCCCACCCGGCGTCGTACGGGCCCGCTCCCGAGGTGTACGGGCCCGTACCCGGGTTGTACGGCACGGAGCCGCCCCCGGCCTGCGGGCTGGTCACCGGCGGGCGTGGTCGCGGAAGCCGCGGCCGGTCTTGCGGCCAAGGCAGCCGGCCGCGACCAGGTGCTCCAGCAGCGGCGCCGCGGCCAGGCCCGGCTCGCGGAACTCCTGGTGCAGCACCTGCTCGATGGTCAGCGACACGTCCAGGCCGACCACGTCCAGCAGCTCGAACGGGCCCATCGGGTAGCCGCAGCCCAGTTTCATCGCGGTGTCGATGTCGTCCACCGTCGCGTAGTGCTCCTGGAGCATCCGCACCGCGTCGTTCAGGTAGGGGAAGAGCAGCGCGTTGACGATGAAGCCGGCCCGGTCGCCGCACTCCACCGGGTGCTTGCGGACCTTGGCGGTCAGCTCCAGCACCGTCGCGGTGACGTCCGGGGCGGTCAGCACGGTGGAGACCACCTCGACCAGCTTCATCGCCGGGGCCGGGTTGAAGAAGTGCATGCCGATCACGTCCTGCGGCCGAGAGGTGGCGGTCGCGCAGCTGATCACCGGCAGCGAGGAGGTGGTGGTGGCGAGCACCGCGCCGGGGCGGACGATCTTGTCCAGGGTCGCGAACAGCTCCCGCTTGACCGCCAGGTCCTCGGCGACCGCCTCGACCACCAGGTCCACGTCCGCCAGCTCGGTGTACTGGCCGACCGGGGTGACCAGCTCCAGCGCGGCGTCCCGCTGCTCGGCGGACATCCGGCCCTTGGCGACCGAGCGCTCCAGCGACTTGGCCAGCTGTGCCTTGGCCTGGTCGGCCTTCTCCTGGCTACGGGCGGCCAGCAGCACGGGGTGCCCGGCCTTGGCGAAGACCTCGGCGATGCCGGTGGCCATCGTCCCCGAGCCGCAGACGCCGACGGTGTGCACGGCCCGGCCGGGCACCTTCGGCCGGGCCGGACCGGTCGCCGCGTCCACCGGCTTGGAGGAGCCCGGCGCCTCGTAGGTGTAGAAGCCGCGCCCGGACTTGCGGCCCAGCAGCCCGGCCGAGACCAGCTGGCCGAGGATCGGCGCGGGCGCGTGCAGCCGGTCGCGGGACTGCTCGTACATCGCCTCCAGCACGGTGCGCGCGGTGTCGATGCCGATCAGGTCGAGCAGCGCCAGCGGGCCCATCGGCAGGCCGCAGCCGAGCCGCATCGCGGCGTCGATGTCCTCCCGGGAGGCGTACTTGGACTCGTACATCGCCGCGGCCTGGTTCAGGTAGGCGAACAGCAGGCCGTTCACCACGAAGCCGGCCCGGTCGCCCGCCGCCACCGGCTCCTTGCCCAGGTCGCGGGCGAAGGCGGCGGCGTCCTCGGCGGTCTGCGGGGAGGTCAGCACGGTGCGGACCACCTCGACCAGCTTCATGGTGTGCACCGGGTTGAAGAAGTGCAGGCCCAGCACCCGCTCCGGGCGGGCGGTCGCGGCGGCGATCCGGGTCACCGACAGCGCCGTGGTGCCGGTGGCCAGCACCGTGCTCTCCGGGCAGATCCGGTCCAGCTCGGCGAAGACCTCCCGCTTCAGCTCCAGCTGCTCGGGCACCTCCTCGATCACCAGGTCCGCCTCGGCGGCGGCCGTCAGCTCGTGCCCGACCGAGATCCGGGCGAGCAGCGCGGTGCGCTCCTCGGCGGTGATCCGCTCCCGGTCGACCGCGTGCGCGGTCGCCGCCTCGATCCGGGCCAGCGCCCGGGCGGCGGAGTCCTCGCTCGCCTCGATGCCGATCACCCGGCGGCCGCTCTTGGCGACGGCGACCGCGACACCGGCACCCATCGTGCCGAGGCCGACGACGGCGACGGTGGGGAAGGGACGCTCCATGGTCCTGACTCCTAGTCATGAAGGGCCCGCGCGTGCTCCGGCGGGCACGCCGCCGCACCCGTCGACGGGGACGGGGGGCGGCCGCCGCCGGAGGAGGGTCCACGCGCGGGGCTGGGGAGATGACGGGTTACGGCGCACCCGGGCAGCGGCCGGTCCGCTCCGGCCGAACTGCGGGGTGTGCCGTGGTGCTCAGGCGCTCGAAGGTGAAGGAAGCGACTCTGATCCGAGGGGAGAAACCCGGCCCGCCGCGGTTCGCGGCACCGACCGGTGAAGACGCACCGCGCGCCCGCCGCAGACACGGCGACCGCGACCTCCCGCCGGTGCGGCTCCCGAAGCCCGGCGGTGGTACGCGTCCGGCCACTGTAGCGAAGCTACTCGCCGGTAGGAAGGGGGCGTGGGCGGAAAACCGTTCGGGGGCCGGGCCCGGTCTTCGCTAGGGTGATCGACGCGGGGGCGGCTCCGCGGCGTGCTTCCTTCTCCTCATCTTTCAAATGACCGAGTGCGCCCACTCTCCGCCCCCGCTTTGTCGTATCCACCGGGGGAAGAGCAGTGAAGAAGCAGAACTCCGCGGCCACCGGCGCCGCACTGGACGACTACCTCCTGCGCCGTCGCGGCATGGTCCTGGTCCAGGACGGAGCCGCGCCCGAAGAGCCGCAGCCGTGGACGGCCAAGGGCCTGATCGCCCTGGAGGCCGACCTGGCCCGGCGCGGACACGTACTGACCCGCGACCTGCGCACCGCCCTCGGCCGGCTCCGCCCGGCGGACCTCGCCGACGCCGGCACCCGCCTGCTGCGCAGGATCGACACCCTGCTCGGCAGCAGCCACCGGCACGAGCCGCTGTTCCGCCGCTTCCCCGAGGGCGTGCCCTCGCACGCCCACACCGACTACTCCGCACAGATCCGCGGCTACCTGCTCCGCCAGGCGAGCCAGCTCTGCCTGGTCTGCGAGCGCAGCAGCCTGGAGGCCGGGATCGGCGCCCTCGCCCCCTGTGCCCACCTGCTCTGCGGCGAGTGCTACGACGACCTGGTCGCGTCCTTCGACGACCGCCACTGCCCGGTCTGCCTCACCCCGGTGGAGCCGGACCGCCACCTCTCGCTCGACACCCGCGCCGCCCGCCACGCCGCCCGCGTCCTCCAGCCGGGCAGCCTGCTGCGGCCGCTGCGCCTAGCCGAGACCGGCGACCCGGCCGAAGTCGCCGGCACCGCACTGGCCGCCCTGCTCGCCCGGCAGACCCCGCTGAACCCGCAGGACCGCGAGGACCTCGCCCTGCTGCTGGACCACGCCCCGGCCGACCCGGCCGCCTGGCTGCCCGAGGCGATCCCGGTCCGGGAGAGCCGCGCCACCGTCCTGGCCGCCCTGCTGCGCCGCGACCCGGAGCACACCCGCCCGCTGCTCGCCGCCCACCTCACCACCGCCACCGACGTCCTGCGGCTGATCTGGGCCTGGTCCGGCGCCGAACCCGACCTGCTGCCCGAGACCGCCCGCAAGCTGCGGCTGCGCAACCTGCCCCGCCCGCTGCGCCGCGAACTCCTCGCCCTCCTGGACGCGTTCCCCGTCGGCACCCTCGCCGAGGACCTGCGTCGCCACCGGCAGGCCTGGCTGCGGGCCGGCGAACTGCTGCACCCGTACGAGCACCGCGAGCGCTTCCCGTACGCGGCGGCCGCCTTCGCCGTGCTCCGGCAGAGCGACCTCGACCTGCACGGCCTCGGTCCGCAGCTGCGCGAGGCGCCCGCCCCGCTGCGGGTGCGCGAGACGCCCGGCGGCCACACCCGGCTGACCGTGGAGACCTTCGCCGCCCAGGTCGAGCACGCCCTCGAACAGGGCGATCTGCCCGCCGCCGTGCGCCTGCTGGCCCGCCGTCCCGGCGAACTGGTCCGCCGACTGCACCACCTGCTGCGTGTGCACGCCACCTGGTTCCGCGGCGAGCCGCTGCCCGCCGCACTCGCCGAAGCACTGCCGGCCGCCCTGCGCGCGGTCGCCCCCGGTCCGCTGCTCGGTGCGTACGGACGGCTGCGCGCGCCGCGCGAGATCGGCGAGCGACGGCTGTACTTCCCGCGCGGCCGGGTCGCTTCGGCACACTCCCGCTTCGACTGGGGCACGCCCGTCCCGGCCGATCTGAGCGCGCCGGTCTGCGCCCTGATCGAGGCCGAACTGCTGCGCCGGGCCGGGCGGTCGGCGGCCGCTGCGGGGCGCTGCGACGTGGCCGTGCTGGACGCCGGCCTGGCCGACCTGGTGGTCCCGTTCGCCGAGCGGGCCAGTGCCAAGACCCTGGTCGCCGTCCCGCGCGGCAGCGTGCAGCGGCTCCCGCACGGGCAGTACCTGCGACTGTTCGTGCACTGGATGCAGCGCCAGCACCAGCGGGTCGACCTCGACCTGTCGGTCGCCTTCTACGACGAGGAATGGCAGTTCACCGGGCTCTGCGACTACACCCGGCTGGTCCTCGGCCCGCGTGCCGCCGTCCACTCCGGCGACTTCACCACCGCCCCGCCGCCGCACGGCGCCACCGAGTTCGTCGACCTCGACCTGCGGGCGCTGGGCAAGGCCCGCGCCCGGTACGCCGTGGTGGTGGTGTTTAGCTACAACGACATCCCTTTCGAGGACCTCGCCGAGGCGTTCGCCGGCTTCATGACCCTGACCCCCTCCGAGGCGGCCCGGCAGCGCAAGGGCAGCTTCCACCCCGGGAGCGTCCGCCAGCGGCTGGACCTCGCCGGGGACGCCAGGATCTGCGTGCCGATGATCGTCGACTTCCAGACCCGCAGCTACACCTGGACCGACCTCAACGTCACCGCGGGCGCCGGGTTCCACAACCTCTACCGGCACCACGCCGAGATCGGCTCGCTGGCCCACTCGGTGACCACCCACTTCGCCACGGGCAGCCGGGCCACCCTGTGGGACCTCGGCTGCGCCGCCGCCGCGGCCGCCAGCGACGAGGTGTGGGTGCGTGACCGGACCGGCCGCGGGCTGGACCGCTACCGCCGGGGCGTGGACGAACCGGTGGCCGCGTTCGCCGAGCGGCTGCGCGGGCGGCACGAGAGCGACCACCGCACCGAGCAGCCGGCCGACGACACCGCCCGGCTGATCGCCGAACGCCTCGGCGACGCACGGGCGTTCGCGGCCCTGGTGCACGCCGACGTGCCCGCCCCGGCAGGGGCGAGCGGCACGCTCTACCGGCTCTACCCGGGCCCGCTGGACGCCGCCCCGGATGCCCTGGAGCGGATCACCGCCGGGGAGTTGGTCGCCCGCTTCGCCCCGAACGGGTGAACGGGCGGATGGTCGTCCGTTTGGACCACCCGATAGGGGAGTTACGCAACCCCAACGGGCGGGGCAGCATGGAGACATGACCACCATCGGAAGTGTCACCGCCCGGGTCGCCGACCCCGTCGAGGGGCCCGGCCGCGGCGCCCTCGCGCCTGCCGTCGCGCTGCCCCCGCGGGCCGAGCGCGCCGAGCGGGCCGAGGAGGCCGCCGACCGGCTGCGCGCCTCCGCCGTCGAGGTGGTGGCCGTCACCTGGGTGGACAACGCCGGCATCACCCGGGTCAAGGCGGTGCCGCTCGGCGGCCTGGTGCACGCCGCCGAATGGGGCGTCGGCGCCGCGCCCTGCTTCGACGTGTTCCTCGCCGACGACTCCATCACCACCAGCCCGATCATCGGCGGCCCCACCGGGGACCTGCGGCTCTACCCCGACCTCGACCGGATCGTCCCGCTGGCCGCCCAGCCCGGCTGGGCCTGGGCCCCGGGGGACCGCCACACCCAGGCCGGCGGACCGCACCCCGGCTGCCAGCGGCTGTTCGCCCGCCGGATGGAGGCCGCCGCGGCCGCGCGCGGGCTGAGCCTCAAGGCCGGCATCGAGGTCGAGTGGGTGGTCGCGCTGGACGGCCCCCCGCAGGAGGCACCGCAGTACCCGACGTACGGCCCGGCCTACGGGATGCACCGGCTCACCGACCTCTCCGACTACCTGCGCGACGTCGTGCGCGCCCTCGGCGAGCAGGGGTTGGGCGTGCTGCAGATCCACCCCGAGTACGCCCCGGGCCAGTTCGAGGTCTCGGTCGCCCCCGAGGGCCCGGTCGGCGCCGCCGACACCGCGGTGCTGGTCCGGCACACCATCCGGGCCGTCTCCGCCAAGCACGGCCTGCGGGCCTCCTTCGCCCCCGTGGTCGAGCCCGACGGGGTCGGCAACGGCGGGCACCTGCACTTCAGCCTCTGGCGGGACGGGCGCAACCTCGGCCACGGCGGCCCCGGGCCGCACGGCCTGACCGCCGAGGCCGAGGGCTTCGTCGCCGGGGTGCTGGAGGCGCTGCCCGAGCTGCTGGTGCTGGGCTGCTCCAGCCCGGCCGGCTATCTGCGCCTGGTGCCCCAGCGCTGGGCCGGCGCCTACCGGTGCTGGGGCCTGGAGAACCGGGAGGCCGCGCTGCGCCTGGTCACCGGCTCCACCGGGGAGCGCGCCGCAACCGCGAACGCCGAGGTCAAGTGCTTCGACGCGAGTGCCAACCCGTACCTGGCGGTCGGCGCGGTGCTCGCCGCAGGCCTGGCCGGGCTGGAGCAATGCCGGTCGCTGCCGCCGGAGTTCACCGGTGATCCGGCCGCCGCCGAGCCCGGCACGGTGCCCCGGCTGCCGCAGAGCCCAGCCGAGGCGATCGCCGCCTACGAGCGCTCGGCGGTGCTGCGCGAGGCGCTCGGCGATCCGTTGTACCAGGCGGTGCTGGCGGTGCGCCGGGCCGAGGCCGAGCAGTACGCGGCCGTCGGGCCCGAGGAGTTGATCGCCGCCACCCGCTGGCGGTACTGACCGATGGCGGCCCGGCTGGAGGCGGCGACGCTGGAGCTTGCGGCGCTGGTCGACCACCACTGCCACAGCGTGGTGGCGGCCGAGCTCGCCGACGACGCCCTGGCCGGGCTGCTCACCGAGTCCGACCGCCCGCCCGCGCCAGGCTGTTCGCCCTTCGACAGCGCGATCGGCCTGGCGGTGCGGCGCTGGTGCCCGCCCGCGCTCGGCCTGCCCGCGCACACCCCGGCCGTCGACTACCTGGCCCGGCGGCGCGAGCTGGGCGCCGCCGAGGCCACCCGCCGGCTGCTCACGGCCGCGGGGCTGGACACCTGTCTGGTGGACACCGGGCTGACCGCCGCGGCCGGCCGCGAGCTGCTGCCGCTGACCGAACTCGCCGAGGCCACCGGGGCGGTGGTGCGCGAGGTGGTCCGGCTGGAGACGGTCGCCGAGGCGGTGACGGCCGGCGCCGAGGACTGGCCGCGGTCCGTCGGCGAGGCACTCGCGGCGGCCGCCGCGGGCGCCGTCGCGGTCAAGTCGGTGCTCGCCTACCGGCACGGCCTGGCCGCCCCGGCCGAGCGGCCCGCGCGCGCCGCCGTGGTGGCCGCCGCCGGGGCCTGGCTGCACGGCGGCCGCGGTCGGCTGGCCGACCCGGTGCTGCTGCACCACCTGCTCTGGACGGCCGTGGACGTCTGCGCCGATCTGGGTCTGCCGATCCAACTCCACACCGGCTTCGGCGATCCCGACCTCACCCTGCACCGCGCCGACCCGTCCCTGCTGACCGACTTCGTTCGGGCCGCCGAGCCGAGCGGCGTCCCGCTGGTGCTGCTGCACGCCTACCCCTACCACCGGCAGGCAGCCTGGCTGGCCCAGGCCTTCCCGACGGTGTACACCGACCTCGGGCTGACGGCCTCCTACACCGGCCCGCGGGTGACGGCCGTCCTCGGCGAGATGCTGGAACTGGCACCGTTCGGTAAATTGCTGTTCTCCACCGACGCCTACGGGCTGCCCGAACTGTTCCTGGTGGGCACCGCCCAGTTCCGGCACGGACTGGGCGCGCTGCTGGCCGACTGGCAGGCGGACGGCGCCTGTTCGGCGGCGGACGGGCAGCGCCTGGCGCGGACGATCGCCGCCGACAACGCGCGCCGGCTGTACGCGCTCTGAGGTACGTGCTCTAGACCGTCGGCTCGTCGACGAACCATCACTTTTTAACAATCTTTACCTCTGTTGCCCCTGTTGAGCTGCGGACTCGCAAGCTCCAGTGTTGGTTGAGATGTGACGATTAGATGACTACCTCTTGCGCATATCAGCGAATATTCATTAAGTTCCGGTCATTCCCAGCGCACCTGCCACGCCGCAGCTGCCGCTTTGACGACTCGGGAGGGCCAACCCCAATGAGAGTTCCTCGGATCAGCCGGACCCGGTACGCGGCGGTGGGCGTTGTGCTCGCCACCGCCGGCGCCCTCGCGCTCCCGGCCGGCACCGCCGTCGCGGCGCCCACCGGCGACTCGACGACCGGTCCGCTGCTCAGCTACGTCGTCAACACCAAGGCCAACCACGGCCAGGTGCAGAAGGTCGAGAAGGCCGTCACCGGCCTCGGCGGCACGGTGGTTCAGTCGTACGAGCAGATCGGCGTCGTGATCGCCCGCTCGAACGACACCAAGTTCGCGGAGAAGCTGCGTCTGGCCAAGGGCGTCGACTCCGTCGGTGCCAGCCGCACCAAGGGCATCACCGCCTCCGACCAGGGCAAGGCCGACGTCGCCGCCGAGCCCGTCGGCACCGCCGCCGACGGCCAGGAGCCGTACGAGGCCAACCAGTGGGACATGCGCCAGATCGGTGTCGACAAGGCGCACAAGATCTCGCTCGGCAGCCGCAACGTCACCGTCGGCGTGCTGGACTCCGGCATCGACGCCACCCACGAGGACCTGGCCGCCAACGTGGACGCCTCGCAGTCGGTCTCCTGCATCGACGGCAAGACGAACACCGACTGGAAGGCCTGGCAGCCCACCACCAGCGACCACGGCACCCACGTGGCCGGCACCATCGCCGCCGCCAAGAACGGCAAGGGCATCGTCGGCATCGCCCCGAACGTGAAGCTGGCCGCGGTCAAGGTCGTCGACGACGCCGGCATGATCTACCCGGAGAACGCGGTCTGCGGCTTCGTCTGGGCCGGCGAGCACGGCTTCAAGGTGACCAACAACAGCTACTACGTCGACCCGTGGATGTTCAACTGCCAGAACGACAAGGACCAGGCCGCGATCACGGACGCCGTCCGTAAGGCCGTCGCGTTCTCGCAGCGCAAGGGCGTCCTGAACGTCGCTGCCGCGGGCAACGAGAACATCGACCTGGCGCACAAGACCACCGACGTCTCCAGCCCGGACGACACCACCCCCGGCACCCGCCCGGTCACCAACGACTGCCTGTCGCTGCCGACCGAGCTGCCCGGCGTCATCGCGGTCTCCGCGGTGGGTGTCAACGGCGACAAGTCGTACTACTCCAGCTACGGCAAGGGCGTCGTGACCGTCGCCGCGCCGGGTGGTGACAAGCGCTACCAGATCCCGAACACCCCGGACAAGGACGGCCGCATCCTGTCCACCATCCCGGGCAACAAGTACGGCTACATGCAGGGCACCTCGATGGCCACCCCGCACGTCACCGGTGTGGTCGCGCTGCTGGCCTCCACCTTCCCGTGGGCCAGCCCGGACGAGCTGACCGAGCTGCTGACCAACCAGGCCGAGTCCCACCCGTGCCCGACCGGCGAGTTCAACCCGGGCGGCGCCGGCCAGTGGAAGGCCACCTGTGAGGGCGGCGCGGACGACAACGGCTTCTACGGCGCGGGCATCATCAACGCCGAGAAGGCGGTCCAGTGGTGGCGCTGAGGCGCTGACCATCATGTACTGAGCACTGAGCACTGAGCACTGAGCACTGAGCACTGAGCACTGAGCACTGAGCACTGAACGCTGAGCTGGGGAGCGGGGCCCATGGTCCCGCTCCCCAGCCGCGTTTGAGTACCCGTACTCAGGCCGCCGCCCCGCCCGCCGAACAGGATGGATCCGTAACCGTAACCACCGGAGCCACCACAGGAGTTGAGCGGCATGGTCGAGACCCTCCCCCGTACCCGGAACAGGCTCGCGCTGGCCCTGGGCGTGGGCCAACTCCTCCTCGCCGCGCCGATGCTGATGCCTCTTGGTCTCGGTGCCTTCATGGTCGGGGTGATGGCGTTCGCCAGCGGCGAGACCGGCGGATTGGTCTATCCAGTGCTGGTGGCGCTGGGCCCGCTGTTGGGCCTGGGCGTCGCGTTCCTGATCGCGCGGGTGCAGCAGCTGCACAAGGACGTCGCGTTCGCGTTGATCGGCTTCGGTCTGCTGGCCGGCACCGCGATCGAGTACCACTGGCTGGGTTAGCGCCTGGCCCCCGGCCCTCACTCGAAGTGGTGCTCCCAGACCGTCTCCACCGACGGCTTGCCGTGCAGGTCCGGCACCTCCCGCAACCAGGCCGGCCGACCGGCCCGGGTGCGCGCCGCCCGTCGTAGCTCCGCCTCGCGCATCTGCTCGGGGGTGGCGAAGCCCTCCGGCAGCCACTCCTCGGAGAGCACCACCCGGGCGGCGAGATGGGTGACGTAGGCGTGCCGGACGGCGTCCACCGAATCGAAGCCGGGCTCGTCGGTCAGCCACTCGTCCGGGACCAGCGCGACCACCTCCTCCAGCAGCTCCACGGTGACCAGCGGCCCGAGGTCCTCGTCGGCCAGCCGGACGTCCGGGGCCGAGCCGCCGAGCGCATGGGTGCTGAGGTCGTACCGCTTGCCGACCGAGGCCTCCGCGGTGGCCCAGCGGTGGTGGAAGATCAGCGCGGCGCCGTTGTCGATCAGCCAGAGCCGGTCGTGCCAGACCACCAGGTTGGGGTTGTGCACGGTGCGGTCGACGTTGCCGGTGAGTGCGTCCAGCCAGACCACCCGTCCGGCCTCGGCGGAGTCCACCGGGACCATCCCCGGCCGGTAGTCCCGCGCGCCGGGCAGCAGGTCCATCCCGAGGTTGAGGCCGCCGCTGGCCTTGAGCATGTCCTGGATCTCGGCGTCGGGCTCGTCCGCGGCCACCACCGGGTCGAAGTCCACCAGCCGCAGCTCCGGCACCCGCAGCCCCAGCCGCCGGGCCAGCTCGCCGACGATCACCTCGGCCACCAGCGCCTTGCGGCCCTGGGCGGCGCCGGTGAACTTGACCACGTACGTTCCCAGGTCGTCGGTCTCCACCACCCCGGGCACCGAGCCGCCGGCCCGCAGCGGGTCCACGTAGCGCAGCGCAGTCACCAGATCGAGCACACCGGCCACCCTATCCCGCCGCGTCGCGGCCGCGCCCCTGTGATTGTCTTGCCGGTGAGAGCGGTACGGAGAGCGGTACCCACCACACGAGGAGAGCAAGGTCATGGGACAGGTGCAGGCCACCACCGAGCGGGTCTACGACGCCACCCCCGAGCGGGTGTACGAGGCGCTGGCCGACTACCAGGTGACCCGCCCCAAGCTGCTGCCCGCGCAGTACAGCGAGTACGAGGTCCGGGTCGGCGGCACCGGCGCCGGCACCCAGGTGCACTGGAAGCTGCAGGCCACCGAGAAGCGGGTGCGCGACTGCCTGTTCACCGTCTCGGCGCCCAAGCCCGACCAGCTGGTGGAGAAGGACGCCAACTCCAGCATGGTGATCACCTGGACCGTCGCCGCCGCCGGCGAGGGCCGCAGCAAGGTCACCGTGACCGCCACCTGGCAGGGCGCGACCGGCATCGGGGGCTTCTTCGAGCGGACCTTCGCCCCCAAGGGCCTGAACCGGATCCACGACCAGGTGCTGGCCAACCTGGACGCCGAGGTCCGCTGAGCCCTTCCCGGACACCGACGGAATCCCGAAGGAATTCCGGAGGAATCCCGAAGGAAATCGAAGGATCGCCGACACGACTCCGGCGGTTCCGGTGAAGCGGGAAAATCGCCCGGAATTTCGAGCGATCCGTCCACCCGTACGAGCCGAAAGCCGTACGGGTGGACGGCCCGCCACCTCCGGGTGACGCGAGCCGTCCAATATGGGGGAGCCATCCTAGGCTCGCCGCCGTGCATATGACGATCCTTCACATTTCGCAGCCGGTGGACGGCGGAGTCGCCCGCGTCGTCGTCGATCTGGTCCGAGGGCAGCGCGATGCCGGGCACCGGGTGCTGGTCGCCTGCCCGTCGGGCGGCCGGCTCGCCGGGGAGGCGGCCGCGGCGGGCGCGCTGGTCCAGGACTGGCCCGCCGAACGCTCGCCAGGCCCGTCCACCGCCGCCGAGGCCTGGCGGCTGCGCCGGATCGTCCGGGCCGCCGCGCCCGATGTGGTCCACCTGCACAGCGCCAAAGCCGGGCTGGCCGGCCGGCTGGCGGTGCGCGGCGCGGTGCCGACCGTCTTCCAGCCGCACGCCTGGTCCTTCGCCGCGGTGGACGGCCCGCTGGCCGCCGCCACCCTGCGCTGGGAGCGCTTCGCGACCCGTTGGGCGCACCGGCTGCTGTGCGTCAGCGTCCAGGAACGGGCCGACGGCGTGGCCGCCGGGGTGCACGCCGACTGGGCGGTGGTGCCCAACGGCGTGGACGTGCGTCACTACGGGCCCGCCGACCGCCGGGCCGCCCGGATCGCGCTCGGCCTGGATCTGGACGCCCCGCTCGCGGTCTGCGTCGGGCGGCTGTGCCGGCAGAAGGGCCAGGACGTACTGCTGGCCGCCTGGCCGGAGGTGCTGCGCCGGGTACCGCAGGCCCGGCTGGCGCTGGTCGGCGGCGGGCCGGACGAGCAGCGGACCGCGGAGCTGGTGCGGGGGTCGGCCGAGCCGTCCCGGGTCAGGCTGGTCGGGGACGTGCCGGATCCGCGCCCGTGGCTGGCGGCGGCCGACCTGGTGGTGCAGCCCTCGCGCTGGGAGGGGATGGCACTGGCCCCGCTGGAGGCGATGGCGGCCGCCCGTCCGGTGCTGCTGACCGATGTGCCGGGGGCGCGTGAGTGCCTGCCGCAGGCGGTGCGCGCGCAGGCGGTGGTGCCGCCGGAGGACGTGACCGCGCTCGCCACCCGAATGGCGGAAGCGCTGTCCGATCTGATCGAGTGCGAGCGACGCGGTGCCCGATTGCGTGACCACGTGGCCGCCCGTCATGACGTCCGGACCGTGGTCGAACAGGTGGACGTCCTCTACCGCCACCTGCTGGGTGCCGGCCCGGCCGCCGGGCGGCGCCGGGCCCGTGTCCCAGAGCGGATCTGATCGTTTCACATGCCGTGAATACCCGCCGATCAGGCGATGTTGTATTCGCACCCCCAGCCGGATAAGGGGTGGGGCGTCAAATCCGAAATACCTATTAATGGGCGGCTGGAATGAAACGGAAAGTCAACCTCCAGCCCCCATGGCCCGATTCGGTATTGTCGGATTTTTCCTGCTTAGTTTTGATTTCATCCCGGGCATTCGCGCCAGAGCCCATCGCGACCGCGTCCCGTACGACCGGCCGTTCCGTGATCGGCCCCGACGCGGGAGAACCGAAAGCCGCCAGCGGTAGCAGGTGCTGTCAGGACCGCGCCCGCCGGGCCGGGACGGCCGCCCGACGCCTACCGGTGCCGGGGCACCGTCACCCCGGGCACACAGCAGGGGAGTTCGTGCGCTGATGACCATTGACCACGAGAGCGTGCCGCGATCCGGCGGGCCCCTGGCCGGCCCGCGCCGGCCCGCCACCGGGCTGCTCGACCGGCCGACCGGATCGGCGTACACCCGGGCGGTGCCGCCGCCCAGCCGGCACCGCAGGGCGATCCGCTCCCGGCTCGCCCTGCCGCTCGCGCTGGTCCAGGTCGACGCGATCGCGCTGTGCATCGCCACCGGCATCGCCAACCGGGCCGTCGACCCGGCCGTGCCGCTCGCCCCGCTGCTCGGCGTCCCCGCCGTCCTGCCGCTGCTCCTGCTGCTCAACCTGGCCGGTGGCCTGTACCGCGCCCGGCTCACCCTGTCCGTCCTGGACGAACTGCCCGCGCTGGCCGTCCGGGCCGTGGTCGCCACCGCCTTCGCGGTCACCCTGGCCGACTGCCTGGACGGCCGCTGGCCCGACTGCGGCCCGGCCACCCCGGCCCGCCTCACCGTCCTGCTCGGCGCCCAGCTGCTGATCGCCGCCGTCGGCCGGGCCGTCCTCTACCACCTGGTCCGGCGGATCCGCCGCGGTCGCCCCAGCCCCGCCCTGGTGCTCGGCGCCGGCCGGCTCGGCCGCAAGGTCGCCACCGCCCTGAGCGAGCACGGCGAGTACGGGATGCGCCCGGTCGGCTTCCTGGACGCCGACCCGCCGCTGCTGGTCGGCGACACCGGCCTGCCCGTCCTCGGCGGCCGCGAGGTGCTGGAGCGCGAGGTCCGCCGGTACCGGGTCCAGCACGTGATCGCCACCGCCGGCGCCGCCGACGAGGCCGAGACCGCCGCCGCCCTGCGCGACGCCGTCCGGCTCGGCTGCCAGGTCTGGCTGGTGCCCGCGCTGCGCGAGTACGGCTCGCTGCCGACCGCCCCGATCTCCGGCGGCGACCACCTGTGGGGCTTCCCCTGCCTGCGGGTCGGCCGCCCGGCCATGGGCCGCCCCGGCTGGGCCGCCAAGCGCGCCCTGGACGTCACCGCCGCCGGCCTCGGCCTGCTGCTGCTCGCCCCCGTCCTGGTGCTCTGCGCCCTCGCCGTCCGCTTCGACACGGGCCCCGGCGTGCTCTTCCGCCAGCAGCGCACCGGGCTGGACGGCCGGGTCTTCACCGTCCTCAAGTTCCGCACCCTGCGGCCCAGCAGCGAGCACGAGGCGGCGACCCGCTGGAACATCTCCCAGGACCACCGGATGGGCGCCGTCGGCCGCCTGCTGCGCAAGAGCTCGCTGGACGAGCTGCCGCAGCTGTGGAACGTGCTGCGCGGCGACATGAGCCTGATCGGCCCGCGCCCCGAACGCCCCTACTTCGTCATGCGGTTCAGCCAGGCCTACCCCGAGTACGCCGACCGGCACCGCGTCCCGGTCGGCCTCACCGGCCTCGCCCAGGTGAACGGCCTGCGCGGGGACACCTCGATCGAGGACCGGGCCCGCTTCGACAACCGCTACATCGAGAGCTGGAGCCTCTGGCAGGACGTCAAGATCCTGTGCCGTACCGCGGCCCTGATGCTCCACCCGGACGGGAGCTGACCCGCGTGGAGCTGACCTTTCCCGCCGATCCCGCTCCGAGCGCCCGAGGGGCGAGCGGGCGAGTAGCAGTCTTACGGCGGGCCCTGCCCGCGCTCGCGGACCGGCCCAGCCTGCTGGCCGCGGCCACCGTCCTGCTGGTCTGCGTGCCCACCGGCGAGAAGGACGTCACCGCCGCCGTCCACGTCACCGCCGCCGACCTCGCCTCGCTCGCCCTGGTCGCCCTCACCGCGCTGAACCTGCTGCGTGGCAGGCTGCCCGCGCTCAGCCGCGCCACCTGCGTGCTGTTCGGCGGGATCGTGGTCGCCGCCGCCGTCGCCACCGTCGGCTCGATCGACCCGGCCACCAGCGTCACCGGCTTCGTCCGGCTCACCCAGATCTTCGTCCTGGTCCCCGCCGGGGTGCTCTGCTCGCTGCGTGACCGCACCGACCAGCGCCTGGTCCTCGGCTCCTTCGTCCTCGCCGCGCTGATCCAGGGCGTGGTCGGCACCCACCAGTACCTCACCCGCACCGGCGCCTCCTACACCGGCCAGCCGATCCGGGCCGTCGGCACCTTCGGCGCGCTGGACATCATGGCGATGTCCACCGTGGTCAGCTACGGCCTGCTCGCCGCCCTCGCCCTGGCGCTCGGCGAGCGCGGCCCCGGCGGCGACGTCCGGCTGCGGCGGGCGATGTCCGCCGCCGCCGCCTTCCTCGCCTTCCCGCTCGCCGTCTCCTTCAGCCGTGGCAGCTGGATCGCCACCGGCGTCGCCGCCACCGTCCTGCTGCTGCGCGTCGACGCCCGACTGCTGGTGCGCGGCGCCGTCCTCGGCCTCGCCGCCGCGGTCGTCCTGGTCGGCGGTCTCGGCCTCGGCGCCTCCGGCGTCACCCAACGCCTCAGCTCGATCGGCTCCGTCTCCGCCGCCCCCGACCAGTCCGTCTCCGACCGCTACGACCTGTGGGCCACCGCCGGGCGGATCTGGCAGGACCACCCCGTGCACGGCGCCGGACCGAAGGCCTTCCCGAAGCTGCGCGACAGCCACGCCCCGCTGCGGCTGTCCTCCGGCAGCGACGCCGCCGACTCCACCATCGGCTTCCAGCGCGAGCCGCTGCTCTCCCCGCACAACATGTACTTCCTGGTGCTCAGCGAGCAGGGCCTGATCGGCATCACCGCCTACGCCGCGCTCTTCCTCAGCCTGCTGCTCGGCTGCCTGCGGCACCGCCGCGGCCCGGCGCTGGCCGCGCTCGCCCTGCTCACCTGGGTGCTGGTCGACTTCCTGTACGCCGACATCGGCGGCACCACCACCGTGCTGACCTCCGTCGTCCTCGGCCTCGCCGCCCGCGCCGCCGTCCAGGGGGCGGACCGCCCCGAGCGCTCCGGAGGCGAGTGGGCGATGACGCTGTGACCACCGACCAGCCAGCCGCGCTCGCCTCCACCCTTCCGGCCCCCCGCAGCGCCCCCGTCCCGCCGCTGCCCCCCGGGCGCGACCCGGCGCCCCGGTGCGGCTTCCTCGCCAAGGCCTTCGGCATCACCGCCGTGCTCAGTGCGGCTGGCTCCGGCCTCGGACTGCTGCGTGACCTCCTGCTGGCCCGCTACTTCGGCGCCAACCAGGGCACCGACGCCTTCCTGGTCGCCTGGACCGTCCCCGAGACGGCCGCGCCGCTGCTGATCGAGGACGCCATGTCCTTCCTCATGGTGCCCGCCTTCGCCCTCGCCCTGGTGCTGCGCGAGGAGGACCCGGACGCCCCCGACCCGGTCCGCCAGCTGGTCCGCGCCACCCTGCCGTGGCTGCTGCTCGCCCTCAGCGGCCTCGCCCTGGCCGCCGCGCTCGGCGCCCCCCAGCTGGTCGAACTGCTCGCGCCCGGCCTTCCCGACCCGGGCCTGGCCGTCGACTGCACCCGGATCACCGCGATCACCGTGCTGCCGTTCGGCCTGGTCGGCTACCTGGCCGCCGCGCTGCGCGCCCACCACTGCTTCACCGCCCCGGCCGGCATCTACGTCGCCTACAACCTCGGCATCCTGGCCCTGCTGCTCGGTTTCCACGGCCACCTCGGCGTCCGCTCCGCCGCCTTCGGCGTCGCGCTCGGCAGCCTGCTGATGGCCGGCCTGCTGATCGGCCCGTTCCTGCGCCGACTGCGCCGGGGCCAGGCCGCCACCGGCCGCAACCGGCGCTCCCGCCGCACCCTGGTGCTGATGCCGCTGGCCCTGCTGCCGGTGGCGGCCTTCACCCTGACCCGGCAGGCCCAGGTCTTCGTCGAGCGCTACCTCGGATCGGCCCTGCCGCCCGGCACCATCTCGCACCTCAACTACGCCGCCAAGGTCTCCCAACTCGCCATGACGGCGGCCATCCTGATCTGCACCGTCACCTTCCCGCTGGTCGCCCGGGCGCTCGCGGCCGGAGACCTCGCCGCCGCCCGCGACCGGGTCGAGAAGGACCTCGGCCAGGCAGCGGCGGTGGTCCTGCTCGGCACCGCCTTCCTGATGGCCTGCGCCCCCTCGGTGGTCTCGCTGCTGTTCGAGCGCGGCGCCTTCGGCCCCAGCGACACCGCCGCCACCGCCGACGTCATCAGGGTGTACAGCTTCGGGCTGCCCGCCCAGGCGCTGACCGGCGTGATGATCCGCCCGTACTTCTCGCTGCGCCCGGTGGTCCGCCGGGCCGACGACCCGCGCACCGAGGACGGTGGCCGCCGGCTGCTGGACTGGTACCCGGCCGCCGCGATGGTGCTCGGCCTCGGCGTCACCGTCGCGGTCGGCCTGCTCGCCACGAGCCGGTTCGGCGCCCTCGGCCTCGCCGCCGGGAACGCCGCCGGGATCACCACCACCGCGGCGCTGCTGCTGCGCGGCCTGGTGCTGCGCGGCATCCCGCTGCGGCTGAGCCGGGTGCTCCGCGGCCACGGACGGCTGGTCGCCGCCGCCGCCGGGGCCACCGTGCTCGGCATCGCCGTGGCCGGCCTGGCCGACGATCCGCTGCTCTCGACCCTCCTCGGGGGCCTCACCGTGGCGCTGGCCTTCGCCGCCCTCGGCACCGGCCTCGGTGCCCGCGAGGTGCGCGGCCCGGTCCTGGCCGCCGCCCGGGTCCTGAACCCGCCGACCGGGCCTCTGAACCAGCAGACCGGGCCTCTTGACCCGCCAACCGTCGCCGATGAAGGGAAGCTTCCCCATGGACAATGAACGGGGAACCGTCCGTTCGGCCCAGGCGGGCGTCACCAACGCCCCGCCCGACCGGGCGCGACTGCCCAGGAGCCGCCGCCCGGTCGGCGAACCGGCCGCCCCCGGCTCCTCCTCGCCGTGGATCCTGATGTACCACTCGGTGGCGGTCGAGGAGGAGGACCCCTACCAACTCACCGTCAGCCCCGAGCGGTTCGCCGAGCAGATCGCCTGGCTGCACCGGCGCGGGCGGCGCGGGGTCTCGGTCCGCGAGCTGATGCGGGCCCGGGCCCAGGACCGGGACGACAGACTGGTCGGCCTGACCTTCGACGACGGCTACGCCGACTTCGCCCACTACGCCGTACCGATTCTGCAGGCGTACGGCTTCACCGCCACCGCGTACGTGGTCGCCGACCTGCTCGGGCAGGACAACGGCTGGGACACCGAGGGCCCGCGCAAGAAGCTGCTCAGCGCCGAGGAGGTGACCGAACTCGCCGCCGCGGGTTGGGAGATCGGCTCGCACGGCCTCGGGCACCAGGCGTTGCCCGGCCTGCCCGCCGACGTCCTCGCGGTGCAGACCCGGGAGAGCCGTCGCTTGCTGGAGGAGGTGGTCGACGGCCCCGTCACCGGCTTCTGCTACCCGTACGGCGCCGTCGACCGGCCCGCCGCCCTGGCTGTGCGCGACGCCGGGTACGACTACGCCTGCGCCATCACCCACTCCCCGCTCACCGGCCGCTTCGCCCTGCCGCGCTGCTACGTCGGCGACCGCGACGGCGCCTGGCGGCTGCGCGCCAAGAAGGGCCGGCACCGGCTGCGCGACGCCGTCGCCGAGCTGCGGCGTGTTCGCAAGGAGCGTCGGACGTGAAGGTGCTGCACATCGTCACCGGGCTCGCCTCCGGCGGGGCCGAGCGCCAACTACGCCTGCTGCTGCGGCACTTGCCGCCGCACCAGCGGTGTGAGGTGCTCGCCCTGACCAACCCCGGCGCGGTCGCCGACGCGCTGCGAGCCGACGGGGTGACCGTCCACCACCTCGGCATGCGCGGCAACCGGGACCTCGGCGCGCTGCCCCGGCTGGTCCGGCTGGTCCGGGCCGGCCGCTACGACGTGGTGCACACCCACCTCTACCGGGCGCAGCTGTACGGCAGGCTGGCCGCGCGGCTGGCCGGGGTGCGCGCGGTGGTCTCCACCGAGCACTCGCTGCACGCCGGGGTGATCGAGGGCCGGCCGGTCACCCGGGGCGTCAAGGGCCTCTACCTGGCGGCCGAGCGGCTCGGCTGCACCACCGTCGCGGTCTCCCGCCAGGTCGCCCAGACCCTGCGCTCCTGGGGCGTCCCGCCGGGCCGGATCGAGCTGATCCCCAACGGCATCGACACCGCCGGCTACCGCCGCCCGCCCGCCGAGCGGACCGCCGCCCGCCGCCGGGTGCGGGCCGAACTCGGCCTGCCGGAGGGCGGCTGGGTGGTCGGCGCGGTGGGCCGGCTGGTCCCCGGCAAGCGCTTCGAGGTGCTGCTGGAGGCGCTGGTCGAGCTCGACCCGGCCACTCGGCTGGTGCTGGTCGGCGAGGGCTCCGAGCGCGCCGCGCTGGAGCGGCGGGCCGCCGAACTCGGTGTCCGGGAGCGGCTGGTGCTCACCGGCGAGCGCGACGACGTGCCCGACCTGCTGGCCGCGATGGACGTGCTGGTCGCCCCCTCCACCGCGGAGACCTTCGGCCTCGGCGTTCTGGAGGGCCTCGCGGCCGGGCTGCCGGTGCGGCACAGTGCCTGCCCGGCACTGGACGAACTGCCGCCCAGCGCCGCCCCGCAGGCCCGTCGGATCCCCTCCGAGCCCGCCGCGTACGCCGCCGCGCTGCGCGACCTGCGGCAGCTGAGCGGCCACACCGCCGACCCGCTGCCGCACCCGCCGGCCGTCGGCCACTACGACATCGCCCGGGTCGCCGCCGACCTGGGCGCCCTCTACGACCGGCTGGCCCGCGCTTGACCGCCCGCCGCCGGTTCCGCCGTCCCATCCCCAAGGAGCCACACCCATGACCACACCGCGCCGAAGTGCCCGCCGCCTGGTCCGCCGCTGGTGGCCGGTGGCGCTCGCGGTGCCGCTGGGCGCTGCGGCCGGCGCCGGGTACGCCGTCGTCTCGCACCCCTCGTACTCCGCCACCGCCTACGTCCTCGTGGTGCCGCAGAACCCGGGGGAGGCGGCGACCGCGACCAACTTCGCCCAGGCGTACGGGCGGCTGGCGGGCCAGCCGCAGGTGCTCGCGGTCGCGGCCGCCGAGACCGGCCACACCCGGGGCGAGCTGGAGTCCCTGGTGTCGGGGACGACCTCCCCGGACGCGCCGATGATCGAGATCACCGGCACCGGGAAGCGCGCCCAGGAGGCCGCCCAGACCGCCGACGCGGTGGCCCGCTCGCTGGTCTCCTTCGCCAACGCCAGCAGCAGGGACACCAACGTCCGGCTGGTGACGCTGGCCCCGGCCGCCGCACCGGACAAGCCGACCACGCCCGCCGCCCAGCTGGACGTCGCGGTCGGCGCCGCGGCCGGGGTGCTGCTCGGGTCGCTGGTGATGATGACCCGCCGCCGTGGCGGGGCCGCCGCCGAGCCCGAGGCCGTCGAGGGCGTCGAGACCGTCGCGGCTCCGCGGGCCGCCGAGCCGGCCGGGGCCCCGGCCGCCCCCCGCCCGCGCAGCGGGGAGTCGGCAGCCAAGGCCGAGCCCCGGCCCCGGCCGAAGAGCGAGTCGAAGGCCGAGCCGACGAGCGACGCCAAAGCCGTGGCCGAGCCCGAGGCCGCCGCCAAGCCCTCGGCCAAGGAGAAGGCCGCCGCCGGGAGCAAGCGATGAGTACCGAGGCCCGCGCCGCGGGCCTGCCGGCCCAGTCGGCGGCGCCGGCCTGGACCACCGAGCTGCACCGCGAGGACGACGCCCTCGACACCCTCGCCGAGGAGTGGGACGACCTGGCGGCCCGCTGCCGGACCGCCACCTTCTTCCAGGCTGCCGCCTGGCAGCGCTCCTGGTGGCGCCACTACGGCCGCCCCGGCGCGCTGCTGGTGGTGCTGGTCCGCCGGGACGGTCGGCTGGTCGGCGCGGGCGCCTTCATGCGGCGCCCCGGCCCGTTCGGCGGTCTGACCGGCCTGGGCGCCGGGCTGGTCGACTACGGCGACATCCTGCTCGACGACGAGTGCGCCGACCGGGCCGCCGCCGAGTTCGCCGCCGCCCTTCCGCTCACCCGGCCCTGGCACTGGCTGGAGCTGCGCGAGGTCCACCCCGAGGCGGCGGTGCAGCGGGTGTACGAGCACTGGCGCGGGGCCCGCCGGCGCTGCCGGGACTCGCTCTGCCAGTACCTCCCCGCCGTCCCGATGGAGCGGCTGCTCAAGCGGGTGCCCGGCAAGACCGCCCAGCGCACCCGGGTGAAGATGCGCAAGATCGCCGAGGCCGGGGTGCAGGTGCGCTCCACGCCGGCGGCCGAGGTGCCCGCCGCGCTGGAGGGGCTGCTGCGGCTGCACTTCCTGCAGTGGCAGGACCGCGGCGTCACTCCTGAGCACCGGACCGAGCGCTTCGCCCGGCACCTGACCGAGTCCACCACCGGGCTGGTCGCCACCGGCCGGGCGGCCGTCCACCAGTTCCACCTGAACGGCGAACTGGTCGCGGTGAACCTGCTGCTGCTCTGCCCCTCCTTCGGCGGGCTGTACCTGTACGGCGCCCATCCGGCGCTGCGCGAGCGGCTGGACATCGCCGGGCTGCTGTTCAACGCCGCCCTGGACGAGGCGGTCGGCACGGGCATCCCGGTGCTCGGCCTGATGCGCGGTCAGGAGCCGTACAAGCAGCGCTGGCGGCCGGACCAACTCCACAACCAGCGGCTGCTGTTGGGGCCGGCGGCCGCCGCCCGGGCCGGGGCGGTGCACGCCCGGCAATCGGCGGCGCACCTGCTGCGCCCCCGCTTCCCCAAGCTGGGGGAGGCCCTGCTGGCCCGCCGCCGCGGCTGAGCGTCCGCACCGCCCGCCGCTCACCGCCGCGAGGGCGTCCCGGCCGAGGAGGGGCTCGCCGTCGGCACCACCGCCGGCGCTCCCTTCGAACCGGACATCAGCTCCTTGAACGCGGCGGTCGAGCGCGGATTGCTCTTGCACTGGTAGAAGCCGTGCGGGCAGTAGTCGGTGACGGTCTGGTAGGCAGTGTCGTGGGTGCGCATCCACTCGACCATCCGCCGGACGAACTCGGGGTTGTCGCCGTTGCGGAACAGCCCCCACTCCGGGTACGAGACCGGCTTGCCGTGCTTGGCGGCGAACTCCACCTGGTCCTGCAGGCCGTACGGCTCGCGCACGTAGTCGTCGAAGGTGCTCCCGGCCGGCTGGTCGTAGCTGTCCATGCCGATGATGTCGACCACGTCGTCGCCGGGGTAGCACTTGGTCCACGGGATCGCGTCCAGGCCCCGGGTCGGGTTGAAGTCGAAGCGGAACCGCTGCCCGGGCACCGAGCGCATCACCCCGACGATCCGCCGCCAGTACGCCTTCCACGCGGTGGGGTCGGGCTTGCAGCGGTGGGTGTAGGTGACGCCGTTCATCTCCCAGCCGAGGGTGATGACGGTGTCCGAGCCGCCGAGCGCGACCAGCCGGTGGGCGAGCCGGAGGAAGTGGCTGTCGAAGTCCCCGCGCGAGCCCTGGGCGAGCAGCCTGGCGACCTCGCCGTCCGACACGTTCGCCTCGTTGGGCACCAGCATCGGCACGCCGAGCACCAGCATCCGGGACGGGTCGGCCAGCCGCCACTGCGACCACATGTCGAGCACCACCGGCTCGCCCTCGATATCGGCCCAGCCGTTGCCTGCCAGATAGGTGTGGCCGACCTGAATGTTCGCGTCGCCCAGCCAGCGGGAGTACTCGCCGATCTGCGGGATGTGGTCGTCCCAGGAGCCGACGAAGGCGCCGAACGGCGGTTCGTGCTCCGGTCGTCGGACCGGCTGGCGGGGGGCGGCGCCGCGCGGTTCGAAGGCGTCCGAGGAGAGGGTGTGCCGCTCGGTCCGGCTGAGCGGCGTCCCGGCCGGGACGCTGGCCGTGGCCGTCAGCAGCAGAGCGGCGGCGGCCAGCGTCAGACGGCCGATTCGCATGGTCTCTCCTCCGGGCGTCGCGAGCGGGGCGGACGGTGACGACGGGGACGGACCGTGGCGTCACGCTCGCCGACAGTAGGGACGCCGGAGGGAAGGAAAGCCGAATGTCACCCTAAAGTGGGCGACATTCGAACGCCGTCTGCCGTAACACCCGACCGGAGGCGTCCGTGTATCAGCTCTGTAACGTTCCGACCGGGCCCGCGCGGCCTACCGCCGAGCGCCCGGCCACCCGGCCGAGGACCCGACGACGCAGGTGGGCGGGTGGGCGAACGGGACGGGCGCGCGCGGCGGGCAGTGCGGTCGACACCGTGCGCGAGCGGCGAATCCGGGCTGACTCGCCCGCCCGGTGAAAGGTACGCTCCGGCCGTGTCCTGGAAGCCGCCGCGTGTACTCACCCCCCGGTCGATCCTGCCTGCCCTGGCGGTGATGCTGGTCCTTGCGGCCGGTGCGGCGGCACACGCCAACAAGCCGGTGCCCTTCGGCGACCGGGTGGCGGGGCCGGGCGACGCCGAGGCGACCCCGGTGAACTCGCAGTCGGTCAACTCGGCCGACCTGGACCTCAAGGTGGTCGGCCCCGCACTGGAGGCCTACCACAAGACGACCGGCGAGCGGGCCTGGTCGTACCGCCGCGAGGGCGCCGAGGCGCTCTACGTGGCGATGGCCGGCGACAACGCGATCGTGGTCTGGGACGACGGCCTGGTCACCTCGGTGCGCCCGGGCGACCACGAGGTGCGCTGGCACCGCGCGGTGCCGGGCCTCGCGGACTACCTGCGCGCCGACGGCGAGCCCGGCGCCGACAAGCGCACCGAGGCCCAGCACAAGGAGACCGCCGTGCAGCGGGCGGCCGCCGCGCTGCACACCGTCCAGCGGGCCGGTTCGCCCTGGCTGGCCGTGGTGACGCCGAACCTGACCATGGGCCTGCGCGACGCCGACGGCGACCTGCGCTACAACGACCGGCCCTCCAACGGCTGCCTCTACGACCCGTTGCGCACCGTCCACACGGACTACGCGGTGCTCATCCCGCGCAGCTGTACCAACAGCAGCGGGCTGGCCGTCTCCGGCGGCATCACCGGCTACCGGCTGGACAGCAACGGCTGGGCGATGAGCACCGGCCCGGCGGCGGCGATCAAGGTGCTGGACGCCAGCCGGGTGGAGATCGCCGACGGCCCGATCGTCCCGCCCCGGGTGTTCGACACCAAGGCGGCCGCGCCCGAGACGGCCTGCGGCGCCCTGGACGCCCCGTTCGCCGCGGTCCGCCCGCAGGGCGGCTGCACCGACCCGTCGGCGAGCCCGACCGCGGACGCCCCCGCCGTCACGGCCACCCCGGCGGCCCCGGCGACCCCGGCGACCGACCAGCCGACCGCCCCAGCAGCCTCCGCGACCGATCAGCCGGCCGCGGCGCAGCAGTAGCCGAGGCGTTTCGGGTACCCCGGGGCGGTAACCCCCCTGGGGTGTTCGGCGCGGCCCGGTAGACTGGCCGTCATGGCTATCTTCTCCGGGCAATAGCGGGCGGCGGCGCCCCTTCCAGCGCGCCGACCGCCGATGAACCCCCTTCCCGCTGCCCGGGCCCGGACCCGGCCGCCCGCCCACGTCCCAGGAGTAGTTCCCAGCCATGATTTCCGCCAACGCCCTTGAGCTGCGCGCCGGTGCCCGGGTCCTGATCGAGTCCGCGAGCTTCAAGGTCGCCGCCGGCGACCGGATCGGCCTGGTCGGGCGCAACGGCGCCGGGAAGACCACGCTCACCAAGGTGCTGGCCGGCGAGGGCCTGCCGGCCGCCGGTACCGTCACCCGTTCGGGCGAGGTCGGCTACCTCCCGCAGGACCCCCGCACCGGCGACCTGGACGTCCTCGCCAAGGACCGCATCCTCTCCGCCCGCGGCCTCGACACCGTGCTGAAGAAGATGCGCGAGAACGAGGACCGGATGGCCAACGGCAAGGGCGCCACCCGGGACAACGCGATGAAGAAGTACGCCCGGCTGGAGACCGAGTTCCTCACCAAGGGCGGGTACGCCGCCGAGGCCGAGGCCGCCACCATCGCCGCCGCGCTGGGCCTGCCGGACCGCATCCTCGGCCAGCCGCTGCACACCCTCTCCGGTGGTCAGCGCCGCCGCGTCGAGCTGGCCCGGATCCTCTTCTCGGACTCCGACGTGCTGCTGCTCGACGAGCCCACCAACCACCTGGACGCCGACTCGATCGCCTGGCTGCGGGACTTCCTGAAGACCTACAAGGGCGGCTTCATCGTCATCTCGCACGACGTCGACCTGGTCGAGACGGTCGTCAACAAGGTCTTCTACCTGGACGCCAACCGGTCCGCCATCGACGTCTACAACATGGGCTGGAAGCAGTACCAGCAGCAGCGCGAGGACGACGAGAAACGCCGCAAGCGCGAGCGCGCCAACGCCGAGAAGAAGGCCGCGACGCTGAACGCGCAGGCCGACAAGATGCGAGCCAAGGCGACCAAGACGGTGGCCGCGCAGAACATGGCCCGCCGCGCCGAGAAGCTGCTCTCCGGGCTGGAGCAGGTGCGCCAGAGCGACAAGGTCGCCAAGCTGCGCTTCCCGGACCCGGCCCCCTGCGGCAAGACCCCGCTCACCGCGGCCGACCTGTCCAAGTCCTACGGCTCGCTGGAGATCTTCACCGGCGTGGACCTGGCGATCGACCGAGGCTCCCGGGTCGTCGTGCTCGGCCTCAACGGCGCCGGCAAGACCACCCTGCTGCGGATGCTGGCCGGGGTGGAGAAGCCGGACACCGGCGAGGTGATCCCGGGCCACGGCCTGAAGATCGGCTACTACGCGCAGGAGCACGAGACGCTCGACCCGGACCGCACCGTCCTGGAGAACATGCGCTCGTCCGCGCCGGACACCGACCTGGTGCAGATCCGCAAGATCCTCGGCTCGTTCCTGTTCTCCGGTGACGACGTCGACAAGCCGGCCGGGGTGCTCTCCGGTGGTGAGAAGACCCGTCTGGCGCTGGCCGCCCTGGTGGTCTCCTCCGCCAACGTGCTGCTGCTGGACGAGCCCACCAACAACCTCGACCCGGCCAGCCGCGAGGAGATCCTGAGCGCGCTGCGCGAGTTCAGCGGCGCGGTCGTGCTGGTCACCCACGACGAGGGCGCGGTCGACGCGCTCCAGCCGGAGCGGATCATCCTGCTGCCGGACGGGGTGGAGGACCTCTGGAGTCCGGCCTACGCCGATCTCGTCAACCTGGCCTGACCGGAAGTAGACGCCGCATCCGCTTTTCGGACCAGAAAATCTAGTCCTCTCGGCGTGTCCGGGAATGAAGTAGACCCGGATTCCGTTTAAGGACTTCCCGTCGGCCCGCCACTCGATCGTGGTCGGGCCGACGCTGCTGATCAGCCCTTTCACGGCGAACGGCGGCATCCACCCGGGGGCGTGCACTCTGTGTGAGCGCCCTGATGCGCTCGGATCACCACCGCAGGACCACGCATTTGCGACATCGACCTTGTCGAATGGGTGGCCAGGACGCGGTGGATGGGTGATCATGGGAATCTGACCGAGCAACGCTACGAGGAGGCACGGGTGGCCGAGACTCTGAAAAAGGGCAGCCGGGTGACCGGTGCCGCGCGTGAGAAGCTCGCGGCCGATCTCAAGAAGAAGTACGACTCCGGGGCGAGCATTCGCGCTCTCGCGGAGGAGACCGGTCGTTCGTACGGCTTCGTGCACCGGATGCTGAGCGAGTCCGGAGTGATCCTCCGGGGCCGCGGTGGTGCCACGCGGGGCAAGAGCAAGGCGACTGCTGGGGCCGGTTCCTGACGGTCCATCAGCTCATGGCTGGATGACGCGGCGGCACGGCGCCGACCGAGGAGACGACGGCTGACCGCAGCCGGGTGTCCGCCCTCGGGTCGAGTGGGCCGGCCGCCGATCGTCATGTCCGGATCCCGGGCCCTCCCGCCCGCTCCGATCTTTCCGGGCCGGGGCCCTGCCCGTCCGCGCCCAGGTTTGTTACTCTCCGGTAGCCAAGTCCCTCGCCACCGGAGGTCCGCATGACCGCCCCCGCCACCGAACCGCAGGCCCCGAGCTGGGAGCGGGACGGCGTCCGCCTGGAGATCGACGGCGAACTCGCCGTCGTCACCCTCTGTCAGCCCAAGCGACGCAACGCCCAGTCGCCCGCGCTCTGGCGCGCCCTCGCCGCTGCCGGGCGCGAACTGCCCGGCAGCGTCCGGGTGGTGCTGCTGCGCGCGGAGGGCGTCTCCTTCTCCGCCGGGCTGGACCGGGCCATGTTCACGGCCGAGGGCATCCCCGGCGAGCCCACCTTCCTCCAGCTCGCGGGCTCCACCGACAAGGAGCTGGACGACACCATCGCCTCGTACCAGGAGGCCTTCACCTGGTGGCGCCGCGCCGACCTGGTCTCCATCGCCGTGGTCCAGGGCCACGCCGTCGGCGCGGGCTTCCAGCTCGCCCTCGGCTGCGACCTGCGGGTGGTCGCCGAGGACGTGCAGTTCGCGATGAAGGAGACCTCGCTCGGCCTCGTCCCGGACCTCGCCGGGACCAAGCCGCTGGTCGAACTCGTCGGCTACGCCCGGGCGCTGGAGATCTGCGCGACCGGCCGCTGGGTCGGCGCGGAGGAGGCCGCCGCGATCGGGCTGGCCAACCTGGCCGTCCCCGGTGCCGAGCTGGACGCCGCCGCCCGCGACCTCGCCGCCGCCCTGCTGGCCGCGCCGCGCGGTGCCGTGATCGAGACCAAGGCGCTGCTGCAGGGGGCCGTCGGGCGCTCCTTCGAGGAGCAGCGGTCCGCCGAACGGGTGGCGCAGGCGCGCCGGCTGCGGGAGCTGGCCGGGATCGGCGACTGAGTCCATAGGCCGTTCGCGCGAGGGCCCGGCCCGGGGAACACCCGGGGCCGGGCCTTCGGTGTTCCCCGGGCGGCTTCCGTAGTCCTTCCGGACTGCTCCCGGACTGCTCCCGGACTGCCCCTGGAGGCGCTCCCGGCGGGCGGGGAACGTGGCGAAATGTCAGAGTTGTGGAGGTTTGCGATATAGCTGGAGCCGTACGACGGGAGATGCGCCCCCATGCCTGACACTCCGACGCCCGCGACCCTGCACAAGACCCCCGGCAACGCCCCCACTCCCACCCCCGGCCCGCCTGGTGCCAAGCCCGGCCCCGGTACGGGCGGCGGCGGGGACGGCGGCCGGCCGGTCGGCGAGCGCGGCCGGACGGCGCTGGCCGTCGGGGTGGTCGAGAAGATCGCCGGGATGGCCGCCCGGGAGGCCCCCGGCATCCACGCCCTGGGCTCCGGGCTGGCCCGCACCTTCGGCGCGATGGTGGACCGGGTGCCCGGCGGCAAGTCCAGCATCGGACGCGGGATCAAGGCGGAGGTCGGCGAGAAGCAGACCGCGATCGACATCGCCCTGGTGGTCGAGTACGGCGTGGTGATCCCCGAACTGGCCCGCCAGGTGCGGGAGAACATCATCGCCGCGGTGGAACGGATGACCGGCCTGGAGGTCGTCGAGGTCAACATCTCGGTCAACGACGTCCACCTCCCGGACGAACCGGAGTTCGAGGAGGAAGAGGAGCCGGTGACGGCTCCGGGGCAGCGGCCCAGGCTCAAGTAGCACCCGGCCGCAGGGTCGGCCGAGGGTGTTCGGCGGAGGACGAGGGAGTAGCGGATGAACCTGGCCATGGTCGGCCTCGTGGTGGGCATGGCCCTCGGCTTCGCCGGGTACTTCGGCGGGTTCGCGGCGTTCCTGCTGGTGGCGGCGCTCGGGCTGATCGGCTTCGTGGCCGGGCGGTTGCTTGAGGGTGACATCGAGCTGGGCGACCTCGGGGACCTGCTCCGCGGTCGCGGCCGGCGGCGTTGATGCGGGCCCCCGGGGCCGCCGCTGCCGCCCCGGCCCGGCGGGGGCGGCTGCGGGTCGCGGACCGCGTCTACGCCCGGATCGCCGACCAGGCCGTGCGGGAGGTGCTCGCGGAGGTCTGGGCCGGGCGCTCGGTGAAGGGGGCGCCGCCCCACGTGTCGGTGGCGGTACCGGGCAGCACGGTGAGGGTTCGGGTGGCGGTCGAGCTGCCGTTTCCGGCGGACCTCGCGGGGCTGGCCCGGGGGCTGCGGGAGCGGGTAGGGGCACAGGTGGCCGGGCTGACCGGGACCAGGGTGTCCGAAGTGGTCGTCGTAGTGGAGAAGTTGGTCACCGGGGGAGCCTGGTGAGCGGCGCCGAGCCCGGTGAGTCCTCGTGTGCCGGGGAGAAGGTGCCCCGGCTGCGGGCGACCCGGGCCGGGGCGGCGGCGCTGGTCGCCACCGCGGTGCTGGTGGTGGCGGGGGCGCTGCTGTACGACGTGATCGCGGTGCGGGCCGGGCAGCCGGCCAAGCGGTGGCGGGCGCAGATCGCGGACGAGCTGGCGACGCGTCACCTGGACGACCTGTGGGTGCTGGTGGGGGCCGGGGTCGCGACCCTGCTGGGCGGGTGGCTGCTGTGGCTGGCCGTCGCGCCCGGCCTGCGGCGGTGGCTGGTGCTGCGGCCGTACGGGGGGACGAGCGCGGCCATCGACAAGGGCGGGATCGGGCACCTGCTGGCCGACCGGGCGGCGGGTCTGCACGGCATCGACCACCTGCGGATCCGGGTGGGGCGACGGAGGATCCGGGTGGTGGTGAGCGGGCCGACCGACCCGGCGGCGGTCCAGCGGCAACTGCGGGAGGAGCTGGGGCGGGTGGGGCTGGCACGGCCGTTGCGGCTGGACGTTCGGACCCTGGGGAGCCGGGTGGCCGACGGGGCCGCTCACGGGGCGCCGGGTGGGAGCGCTGGTAGGGATCCCGGTGGGACGGGGGAGGGGGCGGAGGGGTGACTCGTACGGTCGTCAACCGGGTGCTGTTGGGGGCGGTGGGGGTCGTGCTGCTGGGGGTCGGGGTGCTGGTGCTGGCGGGCGGGCTGGACCTGTACCGGCGGTTGGGTGTCGACCCGCCGAGCTGGTGGCCGCTGACCTCGCCGGACCAGCCGGTGGTCAGTGCGCGTTCGCGGACGCGGTGGGTCGGGTCCTCCTGGTGGTGGCCGACGGTGATCGGGGGGCTGTCGGTGCTGGTGGTGGGGATGGCGTGGTGGGTGGTGGCGCAGCTGCGGCGGACCGGGCTGTCCAGCATCGCGGTGTCGACGCCGGGGGTGGGCGGGCTGCGGCTGCGGGTGAACGCGCGGGCGCTGGAGGAGGCGCTGGAGAACGGGACGGTGGTGCTGCCGGAGGTCGAGCGGGCGGGGGTGCGGCTGGTGCGGGCGCCGCGGCATCCGCGGCTGCGCGGGGCCGTACGGCTGACGCCGGGTGGGGATCCGGTGGGGCTGGTGGAGCACTTCGAGGACGGGCCCCGGGCGGACGCCCTGGGGAGCCTGGGGTTGGCGGAGCTGCCGGCCGACCTGCGGATCCGGGTGTTGCAGCAGGCCCCCGTCGAGCGTCGGCGCTGGTGGGGTCGGCGTCGGCGGGGGCATCCGCGGGTGGTGTAGGCGGGTGGTGTGGGCGGGGCGTTCTAGAGGGAGCGGAGTGCGCCGCCGTCGACGGGGACCATGATGCCGGTCAGGTAGGAGGCGGCGGGGGAGAGCAGGAAGGCGGCGACCTTGCCGAACTCCTCGGGGGTGCCGTAGCGGCCGAGCGGGATGCCGGCGCTGTGCTGGGCACGGGCGGCGGCCGGGTCGGGGGCGAGGGAGTCGAGCTCGCGGACCCGGTCGGTGTCGATCCGGGCGGGGAGCAGGCCGAGCACCCGGATGCCGCGGGGGCCGAGTTCGTCGGCGAGGGCCTTGGCGGCCATGGCCAGGCCCGGGCGCAGGCCGTTGGAGATGCCCAGGCCGGGGATCGGCTGGCGGACCGAGCTGGAGAGCACGAAGCCGATCACGCCGCCGTCGTGGAGGGCGGCGGCGGTGGTGCGGGCGATCCGGAGGGCGCCGAGGAAGACGGATTCGAAGGCGTCGCGCCAGGCGGACTCGGGGGTGGTCTCGACCGGGCCGGCCTGGGGGCCGCCGACGCTGATCAGGACGCCGTCGAGACGGCCGAAGCGGTCCTGGGCCTCGGCGATCAGACGCTCGGCGGTGTCGGGGGAGGAATTGTCGGCGACCAGGCCGTGGGCGGTGCCGAGGGTGTTCAGTTCGGTGACGGCGGCGTCGACGGCCTGCTGGGTGCGGCCGCTGATGAGGACGCGGGCGCCGTCGGCGGCGAGTTCGCGGGCGGCGGCGAGGCCGAGGCCTCGGGTGGCGCCGGTGACGATGTAGGCCTTGTCCTTGAGTCCTAGATCCATGGGGACATCTTGCCCGGTGTGGGGATGGGCCCGGGTGCTGGCTGGCGTTGACGTCGGGGGCAAGGTTTACGGTCGTTGCGGCTGTACGGGAGGGGTGGTTCGGCGTGCGGATCGGGGAGTTGGCGGAGCGGGCGGGGACGACCACGCGGGCGTTGCGGTACTACGAGCAGTTGGGGTTGTTGCCGGCTCGGCGGGCGGGCAACGGGTACCGGGCGTACGACGAGGGGGATCTGCGGCTGTTGCGGGAGATCCGGATGCTGCAGGACTTCGGGTTCGGGTTGGAGGAGACCCGGCCGTTCGTGGAGTGTCTGCGGGCGGGGCACCCGGAGGGGGATTCGTGTCCGGCTTCGCTGGAGGTGTACCGGCGGAAGCTGGCCGAGTTGGACGACTGCATCGCGAGGTTGCGGGACGTCCGGCAGCAGGTGGCCGGGCAGTTCGAGCGGGCGGTGCGGGCGCGGGACGAGCTCGCGGTTTCTGAGCAGCCGCCACTGTGTGAACTGACGAAGGAGTAGGCGATGGTGGAGATCGCGGGTGTGCCGGCGGTGACGGACGAGACGTTCGCCGCGGAGGTGTTGGCGGCGGAGGGGCCGGTGCTGGTGGACTTCACGGCGGACTGGTGCCCGCCGTGCCGGATGATGGCGCCGGTGCTGGCGGACGTCGCGCGGGAGGAGGCGCACCGGCTGCGGGTGGTGAGTGTCGATGTCGACAGGAATCCCCGTACGCAGGCGGCGTACGGGGTGCTGTCGATGCCGACGCTGATGGTGTTCCGGGGTGGGCAGCCGGTGCGGTCGGTGGTGGGGGCGCGGGCGAAGGCGCGGCTGTTGCGGGAGTTGGAGGACGTGCTCTAGGCCGGGAGGGCGTCGAGGGGGACCTCGGGTTCGGCGGCCTGCTTGGCGCGGTCCTTGGCTTCGCGGCGGATGAGGATCCAGACGCCGACCGGGATCATCGCGGTGAACAGCCACCACTGGATGGCGTAGGCCATGTGCGGGCCGATGTCGGAGTGGTTGGGCTCGGGGATCAGCTCGGGCTGGTCGGTCGGGGCCGGAGTGGTGCCGGTGAGTTCGAGGTAGCCGCCGAGCAGGGTGGTGCCGGTCTCCTTCGACTGCTGCTCGGTGTTGATCAGGTTGAACTGGCGGGCGGGCAGGCCGGCCCGGTCCTTGACGAAACCGCCGCTGCTGCCGGCGGTCTCGTCGGAGCGCAGGCGGCCGGTGAGGGTGACCTCGCCGGTGGGGGCGGCCGGGACGGGCGGGTACTCGGTGGCGCCGTCGCCGGAGGGGACCCAGCCGCGGTTGACCAGGACGGTGCCCTTGCCGTCGGAGAGCTTCAGCGGGGTGACGACGAAGTAGCCGATGGTCCCGTTGGAGTCGGTCCGCTTGCGGACCACGAACTCGTGCGCCGGGTCGTACTGCCCGGTGGCCGTCACCGCGCGCCAGGTGAGGTCGGTGGGCACCGCGGTGCCGGGGGTCGGCGACAGGGTGTCGAAGGGCTCGGGCGAGGCGGTGAGGGCCTTGCCGATCAGCTCGTTCCGGGCCACCCGCGCCTCGTGGCGGTGCAGCTGCCAGAAGCCCAGCTTGATCGTCGCGGGGATCAGCAGCAGCGCGATCAACATGGTGATCAGCCACTGCCGGGTCAGCAGAAAACGGTACACATGGGAACCGTACGCCGACCTCACAACGGGCTCACGCACCGGGGTGCGGGGCGACCTCGCGCAGCAGCTGGAGGTAGGCGTCCTCGCCGACCACCGGGGTGCCGACCTCACGGGCCTTGCGGGCCTTGCCGCTCCAGCTGGTCGGCTCGTTGGTGACCAGCAGGCTGGTGAGCCGGCTCACCGAGGTGGCGATGTGCAGGCCGGCCTCGACGGTGCGGTCCTCCAGTACCTCGCGGTCGGTGGCGGTGTCGCCGGTGAAGGCCACCCGCATGCCCTGGACCAGGGGCTTGCCGTCCTCCCAGCGCCCCGGGTTGGGGTACGGGCAGGGCGGGCGCTTCTTGGCCTGGCGGTACTGGGAGCCGGTCCAGTTGGCGCGACCGGGGGTGACGGGCTCGTCCTCGCCGAGGTCGGTGACCGCGACGCAGGTCTGCAGCGGCAGTGCGAGGCCGGAGCTGCGGGCCAGGTGCAGGCTGGGGCGGAAGGCCTCGGCGAGCACCCGGGCGTCGTCCAGGGCGTTGTGGGCGTGGCGCTGCTGGACGCCGAAGTGGGCGGCGAGCGAGGCGAGCTTGCCGTTGGGCAGGGGCAGGCGCAGGTCGCGGGAGAGGACCATGGTGCACAGCCGCTGCTCGACCGGGGCGCGGCGGCCGGCCCGGGAGAACTCGCGGGAGATCATGTTCCAGTCGAAGAGCGCGTTGTGGGCGACCAGGACCCGGTTCTCCAGGCGGGTGGCGAACTCGTCGGCGATCTCGGGGAAGGTCGGGGCGCAGGAGAGCAGCTCGGCGGTGAGGCCGTGGATCCACACCGGGCCCGGGTCCCGCTCGGGGTTGACCAGGGTGTACCAGTGGTCGGTGACCTCGCCGTCCGGGTCCAGCTGGTAGACACCCGCCGAGATGACGCGGTCGGAGCGGCCGAGACCGGTGGTCTCGACGTCGACGACCGCGAAGCCCTCGGCGGGGGCGGCGGAGCGCTGGGCGGGGACCGGGGCGGTCCGCGGCGCGCCGTACGTCTCGGGCTGGATCGGTTGCATGGTCCAACAGGATAAGGGGCGCGGCGGTCGGGGCCGGTCGGAATGTTGTGACCGGGGAGCCGGAATAGAGTGGTCGGCGGGGGTGTCGTACACCTGGTCGAGATCGTTTCCGGCCCGCGGGCCGGGTTTGTGTGAGGAACAACGCATGCGTGCCACCGTGATCCACGGACCCAAGGACATCCGGATCGAGAAGGTACCGGACCCGGTGATCCAGCACCCGACGGACGTCGTGGTCCGGGTGCTGAACGCCTGCATCTGCGGCAGCGACCTGTGGGCCTACCGCGGGGTGGCGGAGCGGGTGGCCGGGCAGCGGATCGGGCACGAGTTCCTGGGCGTGGTCGAGGAGGTCGGCGCCGAGGTGCGCGGCTTCGGCAAGGGCGATCTCGTGGTGGCGCCCTTCGTCTGGTCGGACGGGGTCTGTGAGTTCTGCCAGGAGGGGCTGCAGACCTCCTGCCCGCACGGCGGGTTCTGGGGGCAGGTCGGTTCGGACGGCGGCCAGGGCGAGGCGGTGCGGGTTCCGTTCGCGGACGGGACGCTGGTGAAGCTGCCGAAGGAGGCGGCGGGCGACGAGAAGCTGCTGCCGGGGCTGCTGGCGCTGTCCGACGTGATGTCCACCGGGCACCACGCGGCGGTCTCGGCGCGGGTGCGTCCGGGGGCGACGGTCGCGGTGGTCGGTGACGGCGCGGTGGGCCTGTGCGGCGTGCTGGCGGCGCACCGGCTGGGCGCGGGCCGGATCATCGCGCTGGGTCGCCACCCCGCCCGGACCGAGCTGGCCCGCCGCTTCGGGGCGACCGACGTGGTGGCCGAGCGCGGTGACGCCGCTGTCGAGGCGGTGAAGGAGCTGACCGGCGGCTTGGGCGCGCACGCGGTGCTGGAGGCGGTCGGCACCGAGGAGTCGATGCGGACGGCGATCTCGATCGCCCGGGACGGCGGCGCGGTCGGTTACGTGGGCGTGCCGCACGGCGGCAGTGCGGGCGTCGACATCGGCCAGATGTTCGGCCGAAACGTTTCGCTGAACGGCGGCGTCGCGCCGGCCCGCGCGTACATCCCCGAGCTGCTGCCGGACGTGCTCTCCGGGGCCATCGAGCCCGGGCTCGTGTTCGACCGCACGGTCGACCTCGACGGCGTGCCGGACGGCTACCGGGCGATGGACGACCGCTCGGCGCTGAAGGTCCGGATCGCGTTCTGACGCGCTGACGCGCTGGTCTCACGGCACTGGCCTGTGCCGCCCCCTTTGACGGGGTGCGGCACAGGCCAGTGTTCGTTGGTGCTCGGGTTACCGGGGTCAGACGTAGTAGCCGAAGACGTCGGCGATGAGGTGGGTGGTGTTCCAGGAGCCGTTGAAGAACATCACGCGTCCGTCGGCATCGAGGGGGACCACGACCAGGTTGGGAGTGGTGACGCCGGGTGCGGTCCAGTTGAGGTTGCTGGAGGTCGGCTGCGGCGAGGTCGACGACCAGAGGGTCAGGTGCCCGGGGCCGTCGGTCTCGGTGGCGGTCACGTTGATGACGACGGCCTTCGCGCCGGCCGGGACGTTGGCGCGGCCGGTGACCTGGAGCCCGAAGACACCTCGGCCCGGCACCTTGTCGGTGGTGGGCCAGCCGATGGCGGAGCGGGTGTCGAGGATGCGGTCAGGGCTGACGGGCGTGTAGGTCGAGGCGCTGGCGCCGTCCGAGTAGTAGCCGAGGACATCGGTGATGAGGTGGGTGGTGTTCCAGGAGCCGTTGAAGAGGTTGACGGTGCCGTCGGGGCCGAGGGGGACGATGACCAGGTTGGGGGTGGTGACTCCGCTGGTGGTCCAGTTGAGGTTGCTGGAGGTGGGTTGCGGGGAGCCGCTGGCCCAGGCGGTGAGGTGGCCGGGGCCGTCGGTCTCGGTCGCGGTGACGTTGAGCACGGCGGCCTTGGCGCCCTGCGGGACGCCGGAGTGTCCGGTGACCTGGAGGTTGACGGTGCTACGGCCGGGGACCTTGTCGGTGGTGGGCCGGCCGATGGCGGAGCGGGTGTCGAGGATCCGGTCCGGGCCGACGGGTGTGTAGGTCGAGCCGCTGTCCGAGTAGTAGCCGAAGACGTCGGCGATGAGGTGGGTGGTGTTCCAGGAGCCGTTGAAGAGGTTGACGGTGCCGTCGGGGCCGAGGGGGACGACGACGAGGTTGGGGGTGGTGACTCCGCTGGTGGTCCAGTTGAGGTTGCTGGAGGTGGGTCGCGGGGAGCCGCCGGCCCAGGCGATGAGGTGCCCGGGGCCGTCGGTCTCGGTCGCGGTGACGTTGAGCACGGCGGCCTTGGCGCCCTGCGGGACGCCGGAGTGCCCGGTGACCTGGAGGTTGACGGTGGCGCGGCCGGGAACCTTGTCGGTGGTGGGCTGGCCGATGGCGGAGCGGGTGTCGAGGATCCGGTCAGGGCTGACAGCGGTGTACCTGGTGCCCGGCGCGATGACCGAGACCAGGTGGAGGTTCTGGTACTTGTCGGCGTAGACCAGGCCGCCGCCGAATCGGTCGGCGCTCCACTGGGTGCCGAAGGGGTTGGCAAAGGAAAGCTGGGTATTGACGGTGCTGGTCACCGGGATACCGGTGTGGAAGTCCACCACGGTGCTCAGACCGTTGCCGCTGGCGGGGTACACGAGGAAGCCGTTGCCCATTCCTGCGGCCAGCGTCGGAACCTCGATGGGACGGCTCGTGCCGTCAGGGCGCAGCAGTCCGGCCGACTTGATCGTGTCGAACGAGCAACTCCAGTAGAGCCACCCGCCGGCGGACCGCAGTTCGCTGATTCGGCAGGCCTTGCCGGTCTGCAGAGTCCGGGACTGCTGGGTCGCCAGATCCAGGACGACGAGCTCGCCGGGCTTGGCGCCAACCGTGATGAGCTGACCGTTGTCGATCGTGCCGGTGGCGGTGGAAGCCGTCGCCACGGGGGTGCCTGGGGTGGGGCCGTCGATGTCCAGCACGGCCAGCGAGTTCTGCGGGTAGGACGAGGTGTCCAGCAGGACGTACCGCCCGTACGCCTCGACGATCCCCTGGTGGAGGGGGGTCTTGTCGAGGGGGATCTCCCGGGTCTGCTCGCCCTGGCGAACGGTCATGCCGTTGCTGGAGAGGTGCACGACCCGACCGTCGCCGGTCCCGCTCATGGCCGTGCAACTATTGCTGCCGCCACAGCTGATGTGGCTGTCGACGAAGCCGGCCTTGCCCAGGGAACGGCGGGCCGAGATGGTCGGCGTGGAGCCGAGCGTGACCTGGCGTCCGTAGAAACCGTTCCCGAGGGAATTACCGCTCTCGGCGCTGATCAGGGTGTTGGCGGACAGACTAAGGCTGTCTAGGTTGTACGCCGCCGGGGCCACCTTGTACTTCGTCGCAACGGTGGTGGGCGCCGTGCCGGCGGTGGCCGTGACCTTGCGGACCGTCCAGTCGGCGGCGGTGTCGCCGCCCTCCACGACGGCCGTGCCGTCGGGGTCCTGGGCGATGGTCGCCGAGGCGTGCGAGAGCACCACGACGGGGTCGCCGCCCCCGATCGGGGTGGCCGTCAGTTCCCGTTGGACCGGGACCGCTGAGTCGTGGTTGTCGTAACCGGCCCGCTTGATGGTCAGCACCCAGTCACCGGAGAGTCCGAGCGCGGCCGGCTGATCGTTGTAGCTGACCGGGATGGTCTTCTCGGGGGCGTTCAGGTCGGCCCGGGAGAAGATGTGGATCTTGCAGTCGCCGCCGAGCCAGGCGATGTGCGTGGGGTCCATCGCCGCCGCCGGACTCTGGCATCCCTGGGGCATCCGGGGCGAGGGGAGGGGCGGCGAGACCCGGAGTGCGCCGGTGTGGGTGTCGGCCAGGGCTATCCGGTAGCCGTCGTTGACGAACAGTCCGAACGCGGCCTCGCGCGCGTCCCCACCCAGTGGCTCGGTCGAGCCCGGATTCAGGCCGGCGTCCGCCCAGTTGGTGATGGGTACGACGGACGTGCCGCCGTTGCCGTCGGGGCGGAGGAAACGCTTCGGTGTGGCGCTCGTGTTGAGGTCTTCGGTGAGTACGGCGTCACCGTAGACGCCCCGGATCCATGCCGTCTCCGGGCCGTTCAGCGTGGTGGCCGTCCCGGTGGCCATGTCCTGGAGCTTCCACGTCTTGCCGGGCTGACGAGGGTCGGCGTCGACCGTGAAGTCCGAACCGGCCCCGTGCAGGCCGGGGTCGGGCCTGCCGACGTCGTAGGGGCCCACCACCGAGGTGGCGCCGGTGTCGTACGTGGTCCAGGCGAAGGTGTCGTCCTGGGTGGTGTGCAGGAAGCCCTTGGCGCCGGCGGCGAGCAGCGTCTCGGTCCGGGGCTGGGGCAAGGGTTCGCCGGGGACGACGACTTCGGGCAGGGCGGTCGGGTCGGCAGTGGTGCCCGTCGGGGCGGCGGAGGCGGTGGGGAGCGGGCCGGTGAGGGTGAGTGCGGATGCCAGGAGGGGCAGCGCGAGGAGGCGGGCGGTCGTGGATCTGCGGGTCATGGCGTGTGGAGTTCCCCCTTGTGAGCGGCGCGCCCATTCCGTCGCTCCCGTCCGAGAACTGACGGATCGGTGGGGAACGTGATGGCAGCCGCACAAATGATGAGACTTCATGAAGATCACATGAGCGGCTGGAGGTTACCACCGTCAGACGGCAACGCGGACAGGGGCCGGTTGTGTGCGGTGGGGTCGCGTTACGCCGTAGGAGTGAGGAGACGGCACTGGCCTGTGCCCCCCTTGACGGGGTGCGGCACAGGCCAGTGTTCGTTGGTGCTGGGGTCAGACGTAGTAGCCGAAGACGTCGGCGATGAGGTGGGTGGTGTTCCAGGAGCCGTTGAAGAGGTTGACGGTGCCGTCGGGGCCGAGGGGGACGACGACGAGGTTGGGGGTGGTGACTCCGCTGGTGGTCCAGTTGAGGTTGCTGGAGGTGGGCTGCGGGGAGCCG
>NZ_JBHTTU010000024.1:0-10760 GCF_042794375.1 Kitasatospora sp. NPDC056531
GCGTGGTGCAGGGCGTTGTGCCACTTGGTGGTGGAGATCGACTTCGTCGAGGCCATCAGCAGCACCGGCACATCGATCCCGAGCCCGTACCGCAGCTGCCGGTGCCCCTGGTGGATCGCCGACAGCCAGCCCGCGAACAGCGGGAAGCCCTCCGCCGGCTTCAGCGTCAGGTCGAAGTCCCACTCGCCCTTGTGGTCCTTGTGCAGGCTGTGGGTGTAGTGCGGGTTCAGCGAGGACGGCAGGATGCGGGTCGGCGCCAGCTTCCCGATCGCCGTCACCACCGGGCCCCCGGCGGTCCGGACGGCCTGCCCGGCCGGCATCGACAGGAACGGACTGTTCAGGAACAGCCCGTCCACCACCCCCTGCCCGGCCCGCCGGCCCGCCCACAGGGCGGCCACCAGCCCGCCGGTGGAGTGCCCGTTCAGCAGCAGCTGCCGGTGCCCGTCCGTCTCCCGGATGATCCGCACCGCCTCGTCGATCTCCTCGTCGTACTCGGCGAGGTCCCGGACGAAGTTCGGCGACTGGTGCGGCCGCAGGGAGCGGCCGTACTTGCGCAGGTCGAGGGCGTAGAAGGAGAAGCCGAGGTCGGTGTAGTGGTCCGCCAGATTGGTCTGGAAGAAATAGTCGTTGTACCCGTGGATGTACAGGACGGCCCGGTCCGCCCCCGGCACCAGCCGCCGGACGAGGGTGGCGCAGACGGCGCCCTCGTCATCGGGCCGCAGCGTCAGCTCGGCCGCCTCGTAGGGGGCACCGAGGATGTCTTCCCGAAACTCCATCTGCCCTGAACCCGTCCCTCTGCTCCGCCCGCCCGTTACGGCAGGTGACCACCCGTTCCGAGCCACGACGATACCGGCCGGTAGGGGCGGAGCGCTCGGCGGCTGGATCGCATGACCGGGCCCTCGGGCAGTGCCGCTGACCTTGCCCTGATTCCCGTCATCTGTTGCGGCCGCGCCACCAGGCCAGCGTCCGGCGGTGGCTCGGGGCGCGTCCGGGTGCTCCTGGGCGCGGAGCTCGCAGGAGTGCGCGACCGTTCAAGGTGCGGTCTGCCGCCAGGAGATAGGCGACCGGCGAGCTCCTCACCTGCTGATTGCGGGCCCTGGCCTTGCTCGCCACATAGGGCACCAGGGTCACGGCGACGGCCGCGCCCGCGACGGCGAGCTGACCGCCCGCGGCGGCGACTCCCCCGAGGAGGGTTCCCCCCGCGGCCGTCAGGTCGACTTTCTGTGCCATCGCACCCGCCGACGACTCGATACCGAGACCTCTCAGCGCCCTACGGAGCTCGTCGAGCTGCGGCTTCGTCGCCGACTTGTACAGCGAGTCGAGATGGGCGACCGCGGTTTCGAGACGTTCGACCTGTGCGATGGCCTGCAGCTTCGGGGCAAGACCCGCCACATGCTCCTGGAAGGCGACCAGTTCGGCCCTGTGGTCCTCGCGGAACCGGATCAGCTTTGCCACCGGCGTCTGATCCAAGCTCGCCGGCTCGATCACGGTTCGCAGGGCCAGCGACACATAGGCGCTCTCGACGTCCTCCAGAGCCGGGACGCGCACGTCCTGGTCGAAGAGCAGTCCCGTCAGTCGGTCGGTCGCACCGATGGCGTGGTGCACCCGCAGGTCATCGGTGGCCGGGAGGAGAAACTCACTCCTGGCGACGGCATCGGCGAGTACCGCCAGATAGATCGAGCCCAACTTGGGATGGAGCCCGATCCACGAGGATCTCCGCTCCCCCAGCCCCGACCAGGCCAGCTGATCGCCGAGCCGGGACGCAATCTTGGTGCCGGGGCCCTCGACCGGGATCGGCAGCAGGAATCCGCCGGGAACGGGCTCGTACTCCGGTTGCCACGGCCCTTGGCTGGGCGGAGGCTCGAACATGAACCAGTCGGCTGCGTACCGTCGACGATCCGGCCAGTCACCCCCTGAGGACGACGGGGCCAGCCCGTAGTATGCGCGAACCCGTTCCAGATCGGTGCCGAGGATCTCCAGGAAGGTATCGGCGACCTCGCCGAGTATCGTCGGGCTCGGAGCGGTCTCCACGATGAAGTCCGTCTCGGCCTTCAGCCGGTGTACGAGCTCCTCGTCACCGTCCCGCGTTTGCAGCGGCCGCATCCGGGCGACCCGGTCCCAGGTCAGGAGCGCCAGCTTCAGCCAGTTGTCGTCCTGGAAGTGCATCCACGGGTAGTACAGCGCAATCGAAGACACCGTCATCCCGCCCTCATCGACGCCGGCGACACACAGTCGCGCTCCAGCTTCACAGAAGGCGCAGGACTGTGGAAGGGGCCAGCACGATCCCGCTCCCGGTTCCGCGCCTCCCGACCGCTTCTCGTGCGCCTGCTGTGCGCCGGTGGTTCTGTGGAACGCTTCCCGGACGGACAAGGCGAGTTGGGGAGTTTGCATGCAGCACGGGCACACCGATCCGTCGCTCTACCGGTCGGCCGCGGAGGCGATCACCGCGCCGCCGGAAACGTTGGCGTACGTGGCCGGGTTCGACCGGTCGGCGCGGCAGCCGGACGCGTTGCTGACCGTCGACACGGATCCGGAGTCGGCGAGCTACGGGAAGGTGCTCAACTTCGCTGAACTGCCCACGGTGGGTGATGAGTTGCACCACTTCGGGTGGAACGCCTGCTCCAGTGCGCTCGCACACGCCTGCCACGAGAACCCGGAGCGGCGGTTCCTACTCCTCCCGGGGCTCCGGTCGTCGCGGCTGCATGTGATGGACACCCGTCCGGACCCGGTCCGTCCGCGCCTGATCAAGACCGTCGAGGCGAAGGAGCTGGCCGCCAGGGCGGGCTATTCGCGCCCCCACACCCTGCACTGCGGCCCGGACGGCGTGTTCCTGTCCTGCCTCGGCTCCGCCGAGGGCACCGACGGGCCGGGCGGGGTGGCGCTGCTCGACCACAGCACCTTCGAGGTGCTCCGCCCGTGGGAGACCGAGCGCGGTCCGCAGCACTTCGCCTACGACGTCTGGTGGCACCTCGGCACCGATGTCGGGGTGACCAGCGAGTGGGGTACCCCGTGGATGGTGGAGGACGGGGTGCTGCCCGAGCAGTTGTTGGCCCGCAAGTACGGGCACGCGCTGCACTTCTGGGAGTTGAGCACCGGGCGGCATCTGCAGCGGATCGATCTCGGGGACCAGTACCAGATGGTGCTGGAGCTGCGTCCCGCGCACGATCCGCAGGCGGAGTGGGGGTTCGCCGGGGTGGTGACGAATGTCGAGGACCTCTCCTCCTCGGTCTGGCTCTGGTACCGGGAGGGGCCGGCGTTCACCGCGCGCAAGGTGATCGAGATTCCCGCCGAGCCGGCCGAGGCGGAGGAACTGCCGCCCGCGTTGCGGCCGTTCGGGGCGGTGCCGCCGCTGGTCACGGACATCAACCTGTCGGTGGACGACCGCTGGCTGTACGTGTCGGCCTGGGGCACCGGCGAGTTGTTCCAGTACGACGTCTCGGACCCGTTCCACCCCCGGCTGGCCTCCTCCGTCCGGCTCGGCGGAGTGGTGGCCCGCACGCCGCACCCGGCGGAGCCGGGACGGCCGTTGAGCGGGGCGCCGCAGATGGTGGAGATCAGCCGGGACGGGCGGCGGCTGTACCTGACCAACTCCCTCTACGGCGCCTGGGACGACCAGTTCTACCCGGACGGCATCGAGCCGTGGATGGTCAAGCTGGACGCCGATCCCGAGGCCGGCGGCCTGAGCATCGACGAGCGGTTCTTCCCGCACGGCGACGACTTCCGGGGCCTGCGCGTCCACCAGACGCATCTGGCGGGTGGCGACGCCTCCTCCGACTCCTACTGCTACCGGTAGCCGGCCTACCGGTAGAGCACCTGGTCGTACCGGACCTGCGCCGACGGCAGCCCCGCCGACAGCAGCTCGGAGCGCACCGAGGCGACCATCCCGGTCGGGCCGCTGACGCAGGCCAGGTGCTCGCGCCAGTCCCCGGCGGCCGCGACGGTGTCGGCGAGGCGGCCCGCGATCACCGGGGTGAGCGACAACCACGGTTTGTCCAAGCCGAGTTCGGAGAGCGCCCGCCAGTCGTAGAGGTCCGTCCGGTCGCGTGCGCCGAGGAAGAGGTGGACGCGGCGGCCGGCCGGGCGGTGGGCGGCCTGCTGCTCGATGATCGCCTTCATCGGGGCGAGCCCGCTGCCACCGGCGACGAGCAGCAGGTCGCGGGCGCCGCCGTCGGGCAGCAGGCTGCCGCGCGGCGGTCCGAGGCGCAGCCGGTCGCCGACGGCGGTGTGCTCGACCAGGGCCGCGCTGACGCCGCCGGGACCGGTGCGGCGGACGTGGAACTCCACCTCGTTGTCGGCGCGCGGGGCGCAGCCCATCGAGTACTGCCGCCAGGTGTGCGGCAGCGTGGGGTGCTCGACGGTGCCGTACTGTCCGGCGCGGTAGGGGTAGGGCTCGCCGGTGCGCACCCGCAGGACGGCGAGGTCGGGGCGGCGGCGTTCGTGGCCGGTGACCACGGCGTGCCAGTACGGGGGTTCGGTGAGCGCGGAGTCGGCGCCGGCGACCATCGCGCCGACGGCGAAGCGCAGCATCCGCACCCAGGCGGCTTCCAGCTCCTCGGTCCAGCGCTCGCCGGCCCGGTGCCGGACGGCCGCGCACAGGGCCTCCTCGAAGGCCTCGTAATGGACCGGTCGGACGCCCAGTTTCCGGTGGTCTCGACCTAGTTGACGGAGCGTCCGGTCAAGCTTGGCGGGGCGGTGCAGATGGCCGATCAGGTGGTGGAAGATCCGTTCCAGGTGGGTCTGCTGGAACTCCATCGAGGCGGGGAAGAGCGGTCGCAGGTAGGGGCGGCGGCGGAACATGACCGCGTAGAGGTGGTCGATCAGCTCCGCGAGCGGGGCGACCAGGTCGAGGTCGCGCCGGATCAGGTGCTGGTCTCTCGCGCCGTCGTAGCCCTCGCTGCCGCCGATGCCGTGGTCGGGTCCGGATCCGGGCCCCGACGGCGAGGCGGGGGCGAGGAGTTGGCGCCGCAGTCGCATCGCGTGGTGGCGGGCGATCAGACGGTCGTACTCGGCGGTGACGGTGGCCTTGCTGCTGCTGTTGTCCATGACCTGCCCAGTCAACTGCCGCCCGCCTGGCACGAGAAGGGCCGATCGCCCCGGGCGGCCCCGGGACCATCGGCCCTGTGTCGACGAACCGGTCGACGAACCATGTCAACCAACCGGTCGAACGCCTACCGGCTCTGCTCGGCGGTCCGCTCAGCCGCGTCCGCGGACTCCGCGCGCAGCTCGGTGGCCGCCCAACTGGCCAGCAGCCGAAGGGACTCGGCGGAGGCGGAGCCGGGTTCGGCGTGGTAGGTGACCAGCACCTGGTCGCCGTCCCCGGCCGGGCGCAGCGTCTCGTACTGCAGGGTGAGCCGGCCGACCACCGGGTGGTGCAGGTGCTTGGTGCCGTGGCCCTTGTCCTGGATCCGGTGGGTGGCCCACAGGCGGCGGAAGTCATCGCTCTTGACGGAGAGTTCGCCGATCAGCGAGGCGAGCCGGGGGTCGTCCGGGTCACGCCCGGCGTCCAGCCGCAGGATGCCGACCACGTCGGTGGCCTTGCTCTCCCAGTCCTGGTAGAGCTCGCGCGCGGCCGGGTCGAGGAAGACGTGCCAGGCCATGTTGCGCTGCTCGGGCGGCATCGTGGCGAAGTCTCCGAGCAGGGCGGTGCCGAGCCGGTTCCAGGCGATGATGTCCAGCCGCCGCCCGAGCACGTACGCGGGCACGCCCTCCATCGCGTCCAGCAGCTGCTGCAGCGCGGGCCGGACCCGCTGCGGGCGGGCGGCGGCGCGGCCGGCGCGGCGGCGAGCGGGCTTGGTGAGCCGGCCGAGGTGGTCGCGCTCGGCGGGGCTGAGCCGCAGCACCCGGGCGATGGCGTCGAGGACGGCGGCGGAGACGCTCTCGCCGTGGCCCTGTTCGAGCCTGGTGTAGTAGGCGGTGCTGACTCCGGCCAGCTGGGCCAGCTCCTCGCGGCGCAGTCCGGGCACCCGCCGGCGGGTGGTGGTGTCCGGCAGGCCCACGTCCTCGGGCCGCAGCCGGGCGCGGCGGGATCGGAGGAACTCGCTGAGTTCGGTGCGCTGGTCCATGACTGCAGTATGCGGGCGATCCGACGCGCCCGGGTGCGGGTCAGGGTGATACTGCCGTGCGTAGGTTACGCAGTCCTACGTTCCGCTTCCCTACGCCCCGCTGTCGTACGCCCCGCCTTCGTACGACGATCTCGGGTCTGGTTGGCCTTCCGGCGCCGCCGCAGTCTTGTGGTCATGACGAACGAGACCAACGAGACGACGCAGAACGCCGCCACCCGCACCGTCGCCGCCTACGCGGCACAGCAGCCCGACGCCCCGCTGGCGAGGACCACCGTCACCCGCCGGGCCGTCGGCGCGCACGACATCGTGATCGACATCCACTACTCCGGCATCTGCCACTCGGACATCCACCAGGTCGGCGAGGACTGGGGCACCGGGATCTTCCCGATGGTCCCGGGCCACGAGATCGCCGGCGTGGTCAGCGAGGTCGGCCCGGGCGTCACCCGCTGGAAGGCCGGCGACCGGGTCGGGGTCGGCTGCTTCGTCGACTCCTGCCGGGAGTGCGACAACTGCAAGGCCGGCCTGCAGCAGTACTGCACCGGTGAGGGCGGCGCCGTCTTCACCTACAACGCCATGGGCAAGGACGGCCTGCCGACCTACGGCGGCTACGCCGCGGAGCTGGTGGTGGACGAGGCGTACGCGCTGAGCATCCCCGACAGCCTGCCGCTGGACGCCGCCGCGCCGCTGCTGTGCGCGGGCATCACGCTGTACTCGCCGCTGGCGCACTGGGGCGCCGGCCCCGGCAAGAAGGTCGCGATCGTGGGCCTCGGCGGCCTCGGCCACATGGGCGTCAAGATCGCCCACGCGATGGGCGCGGAGGTCACCGTGCTCAGCCAGTCGCTGCGCAAGCGCGAGGACGGCCTGAAGCTCGGCGCCGACCACTACCGGGCCACCTCCGACCCGGAGACCTTCACCGAGCTCGCGGGCAGCTTCGACCTGATCGTCAACACGGTCTCCGCCGACCTCGACCTGAGCGCCTACGTGGGCCTGCTGCGCACCGACGGCACCCTGGTGCAGGTCGGCATGCCGGAGAAGCCGCTCACGATGCACCCGTACCCGCTGGCCACCGGGCGCCGCTCGCTGGCCGGTTCGATGATCGGCGGGCTGCCGGAGACCCAGGAGATGCTGGACTTCTGCGGTGAGCACGGCATCGGCGCGGAGATCGAGGTGATCCGGGCCGAGCAGATCAACGAGGCGTACCAGCGGGTGCTGGCCGGCGACGTCCGGTTCCGCTTCGTGATCGACGCCTCGACCATCTGAGCCTCGACCATCTGCCTCGGCCGCCTGATCAGCCGACCAGTTGACCAGTTGACCGACAGGCCGACCGACCCACGCTACGCCCCGCGCCCTGGTGCTCTCCCATCACCAGGGCGCGGGCGCCGCCGTTGATCCCCTGCCGCGGGTCAGGCCCCCGCCGCCCTGGCCCCGGCCGCCGCCCGGCGCTCCGCCCGGCGCTCCGCGCGCCGGTCCTCCCGCCGCTGCCGCCCGCGGCGCAGCGGCTGGTCGGGCAACCAGCCGAAGGTCAGGCAGGCGCCCACCACCCCGAGCAGCATCCCCGTCAGGAAGCCGCCCAGGTTGGAGGTCACCCAGCTGGCCAGCGAGGCGAGCACGGCGAGGACGGAGTAGAACAGCCGCTGCGTCGGATTGAACAGGATCAGCAGGCCGCACAGCACCATCACCACCGGCACCAGGTACCCCGCCAGCCCGGCCATCCCGATGTGCAGGAGGACGGGCAGCGGGGCCCACAGCGTGAACAGGATCTCGGCGCCGCCGAGCGTGACCAGCAGCCCGCCCCAGAACGGTCGCTTGCCCCGCCAGTCGCGCCGCACCGGGCCCGCGGCGGGCCCGGCGTCCGGTGCCGGGGCGACGACGGCCGGAGCGACGGGTGCGGGCGTGGCCGCGGCGGGCGCGGCTGCCGTCCCCTCGGCCGCCACCCCCTCGGGCCGCGGCACGCCGCCCTCGCCGGTCCCGGTCGGCTCCGGTACGGACTCCGTCATGCTCAGCAGCCCTTGGAGCTGAAGCTCAGCCGCAGGTTGGGCAGCCTGAACCCGACGGCCGTGCTCGCGTAGTTGTGCTGCTTGAGGTGCGTCAGCTGGACGTGGTCGGCCTGCTGGCCGAAGACACCCCGGCCGCCCTTGCCGACGTCACCGGCCTTGGTGAAGGTACTGGCGTCGCCACCGATCTCGATGTTCTTGAACTCCGCGTCGCCGGACAGCAGATCGGAGTCGGTGGTGAGGTCGGAGGCGGAGACCGGGGTGCCGTTGTCGCCGGCGTGGATCACCAGGTTGACGCCGCCGAGGTCGACGCTCTGGCACAGGTTGGTGATCTCGGCGGTCTTGATCGCCGACACCGCGACCAGCACCTGGCCGCCGGTGTTCCCCTTGTTGGGGCTGTCCGGAATCATGTGGTCGATCGCACCGAACTGCGCGAAGCCGTCCCCGTCGAGCTTGTCCGCGGTGATCGTGAACGGCATGCCGGAGATGGAGAACTGCGCGGCGAGCACGCCCTGCGCGGTGAGGGTCATCAAGATGCCCCCGACCGCGACGGCCGGTACCGCCATCAGGACCGAGCGCTTCAGCCGTACCCGGCCTCTTCTCGCCCCCGTCGGCGTCTGCGGGGATTCCGCCGCGGCTGCGGCGTCCTCGGACATGGCCATGTGTGCTCCCTGTGAATGGATTGGGTGTGCAGGCACTGGCACGTTGCCCTGGCGCGGACAGCGTTGCGCGTCCCGACCGGGCCGTCCGCCCCTCGGCAGCGGGGCGGGCTCGGTCGGAGCGCGAAGTAACTGGGAAGCTACTGCCCGGTATTGGCCGGGTCAATACGGGTGCACGAAGGATCTTCACCAATCCCGGCCCCGAGCCGCGCGGCCGCCTGCGCCGGACCGAGGAACGGAGCGAGACAGAAAAGGCTCAACACCGGGAGAAGCTCCGGCAGTTGATCGGTCCGGCCGGAGGCGATCCGGCGGTGGACCGCGCTGTAGACGCCGCCCACCACGGCGTCGACCATCTCCTGCACCCCTACGCTTCCCGGCAGTTGTGGCACGTCGGCGAAGAACACCCGGAACCGGGTGAGGAGTTGGTCCCGCTCGTGTCGGCCGGCCGGTCCGACCGACTCGATCTCGATCACCGCCATGGTCGCGAAGGACGGTGTCCCGGCGAGGAGTTGGAGCATCACGCCGAGCCCCTGGCGGATCCCGGCGCACCAGTCGGATTCGGCCGCGAAGGCCGCCGCCATCCGCCGGATCACCACCCCCGTGCCGTACCGGTGAGCGGCCAGAAAGGCGTCCTCCTTGCCGCTGAACAGCTCGTAGAAGACCGGCCTGGTCACACCCGCCGCGCGGCAGATGTCGCTGATCGTGGCGTGCTGGTAGCCGCGTTCGGCCACCGTCCGGACCAGCCCGTCCAGCAGCCGCTCGCGCTGGGTCGCGGCGACCACCCCGGCGGGCAGCCGGCGGGGGCCGGGCTTGATCGATCTGGCCGGATCCCGGCCGGTCCGGGCACCCGGCAGCAGGATCACCTCGGCACTCCGGAGGTAGTTCCGATCCATCCCAACTCCTGTGTCCTGTATTGACATTGACGGAAGACCGGGTTTACAACACTGACAGGTTTCCAACCGGTTGGTGAGCAGGCCACCACCGGCCGACCTCGGTGCCGCCGCGATCCGAACCGCCGCGTACAGCACCGCCGCACCTCCGGCGAGGTCGCACCTGCACACCGCCGTACCGCACGCGGGGGCCCGTGGCGCCGGGCCCACGCGTACCGCAGTCCGCCGGAGCCCTCGGTACGCCATCACCTCCCCCGCCGCGCACGCCACCACACCCGCACGCGGGGATTCCCCCACCCGTCTCCGGACGGAGAGAGGCACCCTCATGCGCATCTGTCGCACGCTCGCAGCCGCATCCCTCGCCGCCATCGCCCTCACCGGTGCCGCCGTGGCACCGGCCCAGGCCGACGCCGCCGCCGTCCTGACCACCGGCGACGCCTCCGGGCCGGCCGTCTCCGTCGGCGACACCCTCACCGCCAATCTGGTCTCCGGCACCGCCGCGACCTTCACCGACGGCCCCGGCAGCTCCAACGGCGTCAGCTGCGCCAGCTCCTCCTTCTCCGCGACCGTGACGTCCAACCCGGCCGCCCCCGGCAGCGCGACCGAGCAGCTCAACAGCCAGTCCTTTGACTCCTGCACCTCCAGCGTCATGGGCGTCATGGGCGTGCAGAGCGTCACCGCCACCAGCCTGCCGTACACCAACACGGTCACCTCCGGCTCCGGCAACAACGTCTCGCTCAACGGCGGCACCGCCGGCCCCGTGGGGATCACGGTGGTGCTGAACACCCTCCTGGGCACCGTCGAATGCGACTACCAGAGCCCCAACGGCATCTCCGGCTCCACCTCGAACAGCGGCAACACCATCGGCTTCGCCAACCAGCCGGCCAACCTGGTCTCCGGCCCGGGCCTGTGCTTCTCGACCGGCTACTTCAGCGCCAGCTACGGCCCGGTCACCGACACCTCGGCCGCGGGCAGCCCGGTCCTGTACGTCAACTGACCTTCCAGGGCCAGGACATGGCGAAGCGGGGGGGGGAGGGGGGGGTGGGTTGGGGGGGTGTCCCGAGCCGGGTTGGGGGAGCCGGGGGAAAAAACCCCCCCAAAGAAACCCCGCGGGGGGGGGGGGGCCCGGTTTCCCCCCCCCCCCCCCCCGGGGCC